>JAEYNZ010000126.1 GCA_023412195.1 Bacteroidota bacterium | reverse complement strand
CCTACTCCTCCCAAAACAATAACTCTGAAAACACTGTCATTTCGACCGTAGGGAGAAATCTCAAATATTAACCGGATACTAATGATTTTTAATATTTATTTTGGTTGCTACTTCTGATTCTATAAGTAGATGATTTTAATCGAATTAACAGGATATTATGCTGGATTATAAACAAGCATTGGAACTGATCCTTTCGGTAGCGCAAGAGCTTCAGCCAGAGAAGGTAAATCTGGAGGATGCACTGCTTAGAGTTCTTGCTTCCGGCATTTTCTATGACACGGATATGCCGCCTTTTAACAAATCGGCTATGGACGGATATGCCTGCCGGAAGCAGGATTTAAATAACAGGCTGAGAATAATTGAAACCATTCCTGCAGGAAAATTGCCCCTTAAACAGGTTGGCGAAAACCAGTGCAGCAAGATTATGACAGGTGCAATGGTTCCTGAAGGTGCTGATTTTGTATTTAAAAAAGAAGATGCTGAAATAGTTCAAGGAGAATTTATATTTTGCAGAACTCATAAACCTGGAAATCATATAGTTATTCAAGGGAGTGATATGAGGCAGGGGGAGGAAGTTCTTGCCAAATCAACACTGATACAGGCCCGGCATATACCTGTCATTGCAGGTGCCGGAATAACACATCCCGAGGTTTATCAAAGGCCGGCAGTGGGAGTTTTGGCAACAGGAACAGAACTGGTGCCTCCCGGAATAAAACCTAAGTCTTTTCAGATCCGTAACACAAATTCAGGACAACTTCTTGCCCAATTGGACGAGATGAAAATCAGCCCACATTATGGAGGCATCGTGAAAGATGAGGAGGATGTGCTGTTTAACCGGATGCAGGAACTTATAGCTGGAACCCAGGTGATCCTGGTAACAGGGGGAGTCTCTGTTGGCGATTATGACCTGGTTCCGGAAGTCATCAAAAAGCTGGGCTTTAAGACGTTAATTACATCAACCGCCATTAAACCGGGAAAACCAATGGTATATGCCGTTAAAGAAAATAAATATTGCTTTGGCTTATCGGGTAATCCGGTATCTTCGTACATTCAATTCGAACTGTATGTTAAACCATTTTTGTATCGATTGATGGGACATCTATATCAGCCGCGGAAGTTGAGTCTTGTGCTGGGGTTAGATATCCGGCAGGAATTTTCAGACAGGCTGAATTTTATTCCTGCAAACATCAATTCAGAAAGTGAGGTCGTACCGGTTGAGTTTTATGGTTCAGCCCATATCCATGCTTTGTCGGGGGCTACCCACCTGCTGGAAATTCCTGCAGGTAAAAGAAATTTAATGAAAGGTGAAGCAGTGAATGTTAGACCGCTATAACCGACATATCAGCTACCTGAGGATATCTGTCACCGACAGATGCAACCTGGGTTGCATATATTGTATGCCCAATGGAGGGATACATCTGCTTCGCAGGGAAGAAATTCTTTCATTTGAGGAGATTGCAGAAGTTGTTGAAACAGGAGCGGAGATGGGTATAAGGAAAATACGCCTGACTGGTGGTGAACCATTAATCAGACGTGGTATCGTTCAGCTTGTTGGAATGATAAAAAAGATAAAGGGCATTGATGAAATCACCATGACTACCAATGGTATCATGTTGCCTGCCTTAGCTCAGCAATTAAAAGATGCAGGGTTGAACCGGATCAATATCAGCCTGGATGCAGTTGACCCTCAGAAATTCAGGGAAATCAGTGGTGGCGGTAATTTAGAGAATGTTTTTTCGGGTATCAGGGCAGCTGTGAAAGCAGGTTTGTTGCCGGTTAAGATCAATGTGGTAAAGCTTCATGATAATGATGAGCAGCAAATAGTATCAGTCAGGAATTATGCTGCCGAAATGGGATTGCAGATGAGGGTGATCCGGCAGATGAATCTGACAAAAGGAGAATTCTACAGGGTGGAAGGAGGAGACGGGGGTAACTGCATGGAATGCAACCGTCTCAGGCTTACTGCAAACGGAATGCTTAAACCCTGTTTGTTCAGCAATGAAGAGTTCAGTATCAGGGAATATGGTATCCGTGAGGCCTTTAAAAGAGCGCTGGCTGTCAAACCGCTGAAGGGTTCAGTAAACAACCGGAACAGGTTTTATAATATTGGAGGATAAACAATGTCAGAATTTTCGCATTTGAATCGCAAAGGGGAGGCTCACATGGTTGATATTACCGGTAAGAACGAACAGGTACGTACAGCCGTGGCATCGGGGAAAGTTTTTCTTCAGCCGCATACGCTTGAGCTCATTAAAACAGGTTCTGTTGCAAAAGGTGATATTTTTCCTGTTGCCAGGGTAGCAGGGATTCAGGCTGCCAAAAATACTTCAGTACTGATACCCCTTTGCCACCAGTTGAACCTTACAAAAGTAACGGTTGATTTTTATACTGAAGCTGATGGCATCAGAACCGAAGCCACGGCCAAATGTACAGGCAAAACGGGTGTGGAAATGGAAGCCCTTACGGCAGTGAGCGTGGCTCTGCTTACAATTTACGATATGTGTAAGGCAGTTGATAAATCGATGGTAGTGGGGGAAATCAGGCTAATTGAGAAAAAAAAGGATGAATCAGGTAACAATCAGATCGCTTAATATTTCTGAAAATAAGGGTACAGTTAAACAACCGGTTGGTTCTGTTATGATTACAGCAACCGGACTGGAGGGAGATGCCCATGCAGGTTACTGGCACAGACAGGTCAGCCTTCTTGGTGTGGAAAGCATTAAAAAAGCAGGTGAACAGAATGGTCATCAATATAATTTTGGTGACTTTGGAGAAAATATTACCACAGAAGGGATTGAACTTTTTAAAGCAAATATCCTCGACAGGTTCCAGGCAGGGGAAGTACTGCTGGAAGTAACCCAGATCGGAAAAAAATGCCATAAGGGATGTGAGATCATGAACTTTTCGGGCAACTGCATCATGCCTGCAGAAGGAATATTTTGCAGGGTGCTGAAACCCGGTAAACTTAAAACCGGTGATGTGATGCAATATATTCCCAGGAAAATTCAGGTTAGGGTCATTACGCTCAGCGACAGGGCATACAATAATATTTATCCCGATAAAAGCGGTCCGATGGCAGAGCGGTTACTTGAAGATTATTTTAAGATCCGCAACCGTCCTGTGAATATTGAAAAAGTTATTATTCCGGATGATGAGCAGATGCTTAAGAATGCCATCCGGGATGCTGTAGATAACTCAACTGATATCATTATTACCACAGGGGGTACAGGCATTGGCAAAAGGGATATTACACCTGATGTGGTCAGTCCGATGCTCGATAAGGAAATACCGGGTATTATGGAACTGATAAGATATAAATATGGTTCTGAAAATCCCAATGCTCTTTTAAGCAGAAGCATTGCAGGGGTGGCAGGTAATACCCTCGTATATGTACTGCCGGGAAATACCCGGGCGGTAAATGAATATTTGTCGGAAATTTCTAAAACACTGGAGCATTCACTTCGCATGATTCATGGAATTGACTCCCATTGAATTACTTACTGATATATGAGATTCTTCTTTAGAATCAATACATTTTAGTGTTGTATGTCGTAAAACATTATTTTGCAACATGCAGAAATTCAGAATTATAAAGACCTTTCATCCTGAAATGGGTTTGTATTCTGCATATGAAATATTGTAACATCTAGATATTTAAATAATTTTACATCCCAAAATCACTTAGATGTTTTCTGCATCAATCAGCTTTTAAAACCGGACATGAAAAGAACAATTACAGCAATTATTTTGATGTTTTTAGCAGTGATGGTATTCATCGGCTTGTTTAATACAGAAGAAGAATATTATAATCTGAAGCTTGAGGTATTGAAACAGGAGTATGCTATAAAACCTGTTTCATCGATTAATCATGCACTGCTACCACAGCTTCAGCGGGAATTTGCTACTCCACAGGAAGTTACTGAAGCATGTATAAGCTGTCATACGGAACGGCACAAGGAGGTTATGAACTCAGCACACTGGAACTGGGAACGGGTTTCTTACATAGAAGGGCGTGGGATAGCAGCTGCAGGAAAGAAAAATGTTCTGAACAATTTTTGTTTGGGTGCGCAGTCCAATGAGTTGAGTTGTGCAAAGTGCCATATTGGTTTTGGTATGACTGATGATCATTTTGATTTCCAGAATGCGAGGAATGTTGATTGTATGGTTTGTCACGACAACAGTGATGAATATTCCAAAGCATCTTCCAGGGCAGGTTATCCCGACCGGGAGGTTAATCTTACTCAAGTTGCCCAGAGTGTAGGAACACCGGAGAAAATTAACTGTGGCAGCTGTCATTTTTATAGCGGGGGAGGGAATAATGTGAAGCATGGTGATCTGGAGGCAGCTCATCTTGCCATCGACAGGCAGGTTGATGTGCATATGGCAGCTAACGGGATGGATATGACATGCGTTGCCTGCCATGGCGGCCAGAACCATGAGATAAAGGGGCGGCTGTATTCTGTTTCCTCCGAAAATACAGGTCGCGCTACCTGTGAACAATGCCATACGGCTACACCCCATTTCGATGAAATGTTAAACCGGCACAATGCCAAAGTATCGTGCCAGGCTTGTCACATCCCGGTATATGCCAGGGTCAACCCTACCAAGATGTCATGGAACTGGTCGGAAGCAGGAAAGTTAAGGGATGGTAGTCCATATCAGGAATTCAACAGCGACAGTACTTATGAATACCAGTCGATTAAAGGGTCATTTGTATGGGCAAAGAATGTGACTCCTGATTATATCTGGTTCAATGGCACTGCCGATCATTACCTGTTAGGTGATACAATTAAGTCGGTTCCGGTTCAGATGAACACTCTTTATGGTTCTCACGATGATCATGGATCAAGAATTTATCCTGTAAAAATTCACCGGGGCGATCAGCTTTACGATAAGCAGTATAATATTTTGGTTCAGCCCAAGTTGTTTGCGGAAAATGCCGGTGACAGTGCCTTTTGGAAGGATTTTGACTGGGAAACTGCTGCCGCAGCCGGCATGAAAAGGGTAGGGCTTCCGTATAGCGGTGATTATGATTTCGTTGAAACTGAAATGTACTGGCCGGTGAACCATATGGTTGCACCAAAGGATCAGGCTGTAGGCTGTGCCGAGTGCCATACCCGTGATCATGGAAGGCTTGCTTCGCTGACAGGATTTTACCTGCCCGGCCGCGATTACAACAAGACACTGGATCAAGCCGGAACCTTTTTGTTTTTTGCCGCCCTGATCGCAGTTATGATTCATGCTGCCATCCGGATCATTGCAACATTCCGCCGGACAAATTATCAATATTCACAAGTTGAATTCAAAGATTATAAAACTGAAGATAAAACCATATGAGAGGAGTATGACCAATTTATCTTTTTAAAAAAAATGATTTAAAATTTAATGCGAATTCCATATAATATTATTGAAAATATTCAATCTCAAGCAGATGAAAAAAGTATATGTGTATAAAGGCTTTGAGCGCTTCTGGCACTGGACGCAGGCCACACTGATTATATTTCTGGCCCTTACAGGTTTTGAAGTCCATGGGACCTTTCATATTATTGGTTTTGAACATGCTGCCAGGTTTCACAGGGTAAGTTCATGGATGTTAATGTCATTGATTGTATTTGCCATTTTCTGGCATCTGGTTACGGGTGAGTGGAAACAATATATTCCAACGTCACGTCAGTTAATGGCGCAGATCAGATTCTATACAACAGGTATGTTCAAAGGGGAAAAACACCCTGTAAGAAAAACAGAGGTCACAAAGCTGAATCCTCTTCAGCGGATTGTTTACCTGGGCTTCAAGCTGGTGCTGATACCTCTTACCGTAATTTCAGGGATCATCTATATGTTTCATAAAACCATCGACAGGAACAATATGATTGTAGTGAATGAGTTTTCCCTTGAATCAATTGCTTTCTGGCATACTCTGGGTGCTTTTCTATTAATGGTTTTTCTGGTGGTGCATGTGTATATGACTACCACAGGACATACGGCTGTTTCCAACATTCAGGCTATGATTACCGGCTACGAGGAACTGGAGGAAGAAGAGGAATTAAACGCAGTTGAAAAAATCTGAAAACATATCAAACATGGAAAGTAATTTAATAAAACAGCCCTTGGCCTATATGAACCCTTATCTGGCAGGATTTCTGCTTGGCCTGGTTTTAATTGCATCATTTTATATTACCGGTCGGGGATTGGGAGCCAGCGGGGCTTTCAAAAGTGTAGCAATTGCCTCAGTTGAAAATGTAGCTCCTGTTCATGCGGAGAATACTGTTTTTTATAAAAATTTTGCAACAGAGAATCCTGAAGGCCCATGGAAGAATTTTCTTGTATTCCAGGTGATGGGGGTTCTGGCAGGAGCTTTTTTCTCAGGAGTTATTGCAAATCGGACAGGATTAAAACTGGAAAAGGGGCCAAAGGTTACTAATGGTATACGTATAGTTGCAGCTCTTGTTGGGGGAGCCCTCTTTGGTTTTGGTTCACAATTGGGCCGTGGGTGTACCAGCGGATCGGCACTCAGCGGAATGGCTGTTCTTTCACTTGGCGGAATTGTAACCATGCTTGCAATATTTGGCAGCGGGTATGCACTTGCTTACTTTTTTAGAAAATTGTGGATTAAATAATTCAAGGAGCTATGGGACCATTATTATATTCAGTTATAAGTGAGGAGTTCAGTCTGATCCTTGCATTTTTTCTGGGAATTGCCTTCGGCTTCATCCTGGAGCAGGCAGGATTTTCTTCCACCCGAAAACTTGTTGGCCTGTTTTATGGCTATGACTTTACTGTACTGCGCGTTTTTTTCACTGCCGGCATCACTGCCATGGCAGGATTGCTCCTGATGGGCCATTATGGATTGATTGAACTGGATCTGATTTATGTAAATCCAGCATTCATGAAATCGGCTGTAACAGGGGGCCTCATAATGGGAGCAGGGTTTATAATCGGTGGATTCTGCCCGGGCACCAGTATTTGTGCGATGGCAATCGGTAAAGTAGATGCTCTTTTATTTGTTTTGGGGGCTATTCTGGGAGTCTGGATATTTATTGAATTCTTCCCTGCTTTGGAAAATATGTATTATGCAGCAGACCTGGGGCAGATCAAAATTTCTTCATATTTAGGTTTATCCGATGTTTCATTTGGTTTTTTGTTAGCCTTAATGGCTATTGGGGCTTTCGTGGCAACATGGTTAATTGAAAATAAAGTAAACAACAGGCGAAGTTCAACAGAATCTGTTCCTGTCAGAAAATATGCACCCGCTGCGGCATCTGTTTTCATCGTGCTTGCCGTAGTTGCTTTTTTGCCTGGCAGGGAGGACATAATCAATATGCGGATAGCAGAAGCTAAACGTCAGCAGACGTGTGTTTTCAGGGAAATACCCGCGGATAAGCTCGCAAATGAAATTGTGAATAATTATTATACACTTAATATTATCGATGTTCGCACGCCTGAAGAGTTTGAAGCTTTTCATATACCTATGGCTATCAACATTCCGTTTGAGCAGATGATGGAGAGACAATATGAGCCTCTTTTCAGACAAAGGCTGAAGACGAATATATTTTATGCTGACAATGACACATTGGTAAGGATGGCATGTTTGAAGGCAAAATATATTGGCCATTCAGAAAATATGATTTTAAAGGAAAGTGCAGGTGAATTCCGTCAGTTGTTTTATCTGGCAGAAGCACCTCCGGCTGGGGCTTCGAAGAAAGAACTTCAGGTATTTCATTATAGGGCAGTTGCTGCCCAACAGATGGATAACCTCGTTAATTCGCTCAAAAATATTGGCGCCCCCGTTAAAAGGGAAGCTGTGACAGTTAAAGGTGGTTGTTAATTGCCATTCCCGGGGATGAATTAATGAAGCTGCTCAAAAGGTTGGATCAGGGAGCAGCTTTTTTATTTCTTTTTGGGTACTTTTGTAATTCATCAAATTGATTTGCTATGTCAAAAATTCTGGTCATCGACGACGAAAGAAGCATAAGGAACACCTTAAAGGATATTCTGGAATACGAAAAATACGAAGTAGACCTTGCTGAAGATGGTAAAAAGGGCCTCGAAGCGGTGATGCAAACAGAATATGATATTATCCTTTGCGACATTAAAATGCCAGGTATGGATGGAATAGAGGTGCTTGAACAACTGAATCTGATTGCTCCGGATACTCCTGTTGTTATGATATCAGGGCATGGCAATATTGATACTGCGGTGGAGTCCATTAAAAAAGGTGCCTATGATTTTATTGAGAAGCCGCTCGACCTGAACAGGTTGCTTATAACCATCCGTAATGCCATGGATAAATCCACTCTGGTTAGTGAAACTAAAATCCTGAAAAAGAAAGTCAGTAAGAAATTTGAAATTATCGGGGAATCAGAAGCAATAAAAAAGGTGATCGGGATGGCCGACCGCGTTGCGCCTACCGAAGCCCGGGTTCTTATAACAGGTTCGAACGGGACAGGAAAAGAGTTGGTGGCACGGCGCATTCATGACCAGAGTAACCGTGCATCGCAGGAGTTTGTTGAAGTGAATTGTGCTGCAATTCCGTCAGAGCTTATTGAAAGTGAGTTATTTGGTCATGAAAAAGGTTCATTCACGTCGGCAGTGAAACAACGCAAGGGAAAATTTGAACAGGCAAGCGGCGGAACCCTTTTCCTGGATGAAATAGGAGACATGAGTCTCTCTGCACAGGCTAAAGTTCTCAGGGCATTGCAGGAAAACATCATCTCAAGGGTAGGAGGTGATAAACCCATTAAAGTGGATGTTAGGGTAGTGGCTGCTACCAACAAAAACCTTTCAGTTGAAATTGAAAACGGACGGTTCCGTGAAGACCTGTACCACAGGCTGAGTGTAATTTTAATTCATGTTCCCTCGCTGAATGAAAGAATCGAGGACATTCCGCTGCTGGCAAGCCACTTCATCAGGCTGATCTGCGATGAATACGGTATGCCGGGGAAAGCCATTACCCAGGATGCCATTACAGAACTTCAGTCAATGACGTGGACGGGGAACATACGTGAGTTCAGGAATGTGATAGAACGTCTGATCATATTATGCGATCAGAAAATTACGGCTGAGGATGTAAAGAAATTTGCTGCTCCGCTTAAGTAGGCAAAATCATCTTATTTTGGAATATCCCACTCTTCGTTTTCCTTGTTCTGGATATATGTTTCGATGTGCCTGTCGTACTTTACCTCATAAATGTCTTTAATTGTAACAATTATACCGGTTTCAAGTACTTCCCCGAATTCTCTGTTCATTGCAGTACCGAAAGTTTTCATTGAAGGTGAAAGGTTCATATAAGCATTAATCAGGGGAGGGACATTTTCTCCGAACTGACGTACTTTTTGAACCAGGATCCGGTAATCTTCCTTGTAGTTTTTCCCGGTAAACATACTATTCATTTCTTCTTCGTTATAGCTGAATTCTACCGGGTTTTTTGGATATACAAGTCTGCTTTTGTCGCGGAAATATTTTAAAAAGAAGTATTGAATGAGATTGCGGGCTTCATTGTGAAAGTGGGAATACATGGTAACCTTGCCAAAAAAATATTCCACCTCATTGTGGTCTACAGTTAGTGCCCCCAGTCCATCCCAAAGATTATCCAGTGCAAAAAGTGCTTTTGCTCCTGCCTTGCTCGACTGGTATGATGGTTGCACAAAAGAGCGTCCGAGTTCAAGCGTGTGTGGAAGGTATTCTTTTATGAATTTTTCGGAAAGGTGAAAAAGTTTTGAAGTTGCCATCTGGACTTCACCATTTTCATCAACCGGTGCTTCAGAACAAATAATATAACGGTATCCGCCTAGTATTTCCTTTGCTTCAGGATCCCATACAATCAGCTGTTTGTATGGATGTTCAGAAACATCATATGCATCAATGTCAGTTTCTTTTCCTGTTCCCCCGCCGGCATCCCTGAATGTGATTTCCCTGAGCCGTCCGATCTCATGCATAATTGCAGGCGAATCATGATGGGTTATAACATATATTTCATTTCCACCTTTATTGGTTTTACGAAGTAACTTTTCAGGCGTCAGCTCGGCAATGATTTGATCCTTCGGTAGCGATGCTACAATTTCTTTCATTGAATTAGTCATTTAAATATAACGAGCAACAAATTCTTTCTTTCTGACGGATTAATTATTAATCCGGAAATAAACTGTTATAAAACATGAAAACGGTGGGCAAAATTAACAAAAATGACTTACAATGTTTCTGTACCGCCTATAAATTTGTGTCTGTTGATGAAAACGGAAGTCCGTAACAAATTTCTCTGATATAAACAGCCCACTCCTGATGTGTTTTGGAATGATCAAATAATGTATACGGAACCGGTTTCCCAAAGTAAATATGTACGTCAGTGTTTCGGTGGCGGACAGTTTCATCAGGCAATAAAAACATTTCAAGATTCCATTTGATTCTGAGTAGTTTACGCAGTCTGGCCACCCAATAGAACCGGTTGGAATTATGTCCTGCTATAAAAACAGGTACGACATCACGGCGAAACCGGATTGATTTTGAGATGAAATGTTTCTTCCATTCCAGGTCTGAAATCTTTCCGTTTATTTTTCTGGAAGCCAGACCTGAAGGGAAAATCAGAATCTGGGCATCCGACTGGTAGGTATCGCTCAGCAACCTTACTGCTTCCCTGCTGTGCCCGCCATGTTTGTTTACCGGCACAAAAAGTGATTTGAGCTGAGGAATATTCAGAAGGATGTCGTTCGACAAAAAACGGGGCTTTCCCAGTCTTTCTTCCACAACTTTCAACAGCAGCATGCCGTCAAATCCCCCCAGGGGATGATTGCTTGCAAAAATAAAACGTCCAGATTCAGGAACATTTTTAATTCCATGCAAATGTACCCTTACGTTAAAATCTTCAACGACCTTGTTTATGAATGCTACCCCCCTCAGATGGCCATACCTTTCAAGCAATCCATTCACATACTCAATATGCATGATGGCATTGATGAACCTGTAAACAAAGCCTGGCATATAACGGGCCAGCCGGGGATTCTTGGATTTAAAAACCTCCCTGATATTTATAGGCTTGAAAGGAACTGCTGCTTCTTCTTCCACTTTTTAATTTTTTTCTGCAATTAACTAAAAAATCAGCTACAAAATAAAGGAAACAAAATCCATAATTCCTCAATAGAAAAAAAAAATTGTGTGACCATGCCTCCATTTCAAAATCAAACATTTTTTAACACGCAAAGGTAGGCAATATTGGAGTTATTAACCGTGTTATGATATTGAGTTGTCTCTAATTAATATGTTGAAGGAGTGAATATTGCTTATTGGCCTTCAGGGAGGAATATCGTTTACTAACAGATTATTAACATTTTTTCAACAGAATTATTATGCTAATAGGGTGGAATAAAGTGGAATGAAGTGGAAGTATTTGGAATAATTTTGTACTTTTACATGTATAAATAAAGAAAAAATTGCCAGGTGACAGAGTTTACGGGAACATATAATGTGACCATTGATGATAAAGGGCGTATCGTTCTTCCTGCAGCCTATAAAAAGGAGATGGGGGAGTTGGCGGAACAGCCTCTTATTATCGAGCGTAACCTGTTCAGGGATTGCCTGGATATATATACTGAGCATCATTGGAAAGAGCGGGTAGCAGCCTTTAAAAGTACCCTTGATCCGTTTGACGAAGAAGATGATGCTTTTCTTCAGTTTTTCTATGAAAACTTTACTAAGGTATCAATGGCTCCTAATGGCCGCGTCAATTTTCCATCCGACTATATGGCTTATGCCAAAATTAAAAAGAATGCCCGTCTGATCGGGATGGGTCATTCTATCAGAATGTGGGATGCAGAAGTTTATGAAGGCCAGAAAATGGATAAGTCGTTGTTTGCGCAGAGATTTAAAGAAAAAAGAAAAAACAGGGCATCTGAACAATGAACAGTCAATACCACATACCTGTCATGCCGGAAGAAAGCATAAAGGGACTGAATCTGTTCCCCGGAGCTCTGGTTGTTGATGCTACCTTCGGAGGTGGAGGACACTCCCGGCTCATTCTTGATGAGATAGGTGATGGCAGGCTGTTTGCTTTCGACCAGGATGAAGATGCTGCCGGTAATGTGATAAACGATGACCGGCTTTTTTTTGTCCGTCACAACTTCCGGTACATGAGGAATTTTTTGCGCTTTCACGATGTTCAAAAGGTGGATGCAGTTTTTGCCGACCTTGGAGTATCATCACATGACTTTGACGTCCCTGAACGTGGCTTTTCCTATCGTTTCGAAGGTAACCTTGATATGCGGATGAACCGCAATGCACCCATTGATGCTGCAAAGGTGGTTAATACGTATTCTGAAGAGAACCTCGGATTTGTATTTAAAATATATGGTGAAATAAAGAATACAGGCAGGCTTGTACGGGAAATTATCAGTGAAAGGAATAACCGTTCAATCGTTACAACACACCAGTTAAGGGAAGTGGCATCCCGCTGTGCTCCCGGTGGACTGGAAAATAAATACCTGGCACAGGTGTTTCAGGCCCTGCGGATTGAAGTGAATGATGAGATGGGCGCATTAAAAGAATTTTTATCCTCTTCCCTTGATGTGCTGAAACCTGGCGGAAGACTGGTCATTATCACCTATCACAGTCTGGAAGACAGGCTCTGTAAAAACTTTATGAAGAGTGGCAATTTTGAAGGTAAAATTGATAAAGATTTTTTTGGGAATTTAAACAGCCCGTTTCATCTGGTGAACCGGAAAGTTATTGTTCCAGGTGAGGAAGAATTGGCTGAGAACGTTCGTGCCCGAAGTGCCAAATTAAGAATTGCAGAAAAAAAACAGGTATGACAGAAGTTAAGAAAAGCAATAAAAAGAAGCCAGTTGTAAAATCATTCCTTGGAGGAACGATTCTTACCGATGAGCGTTTTACCCGGCAATTGCCGTTTATAGGCCTCCTGGTGTTTTTTGCAATGATCCTGATTTCGAACAGAAACTGGTCGGAACGGACGATCAGGCAGATTGAAGCTGTTCAGGAAAACCTGAATGAGCTTCGTTCAGAATCCATCACACTTTCTGCAAGGCTCATGGATGCCAGCAGGCCTTCGGAAGTTGTTGAAAAGGTAATGGAGGCCGGACTGGGATTGGAAGAACCTGTACGTCCTGCCCATAAAATTGTGGTTCAAAAAAAATAATATGAAGTGGAAATCAGAAAATCAATATTAACACGCATCGCCGTTATATACTTTTTCCTGTTGATATTCGGGCTGGTGATCATTGTGAAAATGGTTTCCATTCAGCAAATTAAAAATGACCGTTGGGAGCAGATTGCCAAAAATCTCAAGGAAAATACACTGACAATTGCACCAATCAGAGGAAATATCTGTGCCGATGACGGAAGTGTTCTGGCAACATCTGTTCCGGGGTATTATGTCCGGATTGATCTGGCTGCCGAAGGTGTCAAACGTGTTTTTGCAAATGATTCTGATTCTCTTGCTTATTATCTTTCCGCTTTTTTTAAAAATGCCACCAAAAACGAATACAGTCAAAGGCTGAAAGCAGCATATGCCAATGGAAACCGAGGGTTCATGCTCACTCCGCGGAAGGTGGATTACCAGGAACTTCAGCAGATTAAAAAATTTCCTATACTGAAAAGAGGGCGTTTCGGTGGCGGTTTAATCGTCGAACAGGAAAACCACCGGGTAACCCCTTTGGGTTCACTCGCGTTGCGTACAATTGGTGATTTAAATAAAGGGGCATATGGGGGAGTTCACGGAAATATCGGCTATACTGGTCTTGAAGGTGCATACGAACAATATCTCAAAGGTAAGGATGGCATCAGCTACAGGGAAAACCTTTCAGGCAGATGGGTTTCAAGAATAGAAATTGAACCGCAGGACGGCATGGATGTCATTACAACCATCAATGTAAAACTTCAGGATATTACAGAAAGTACACTTTACAGGAATCTGGTCAAAACAGGGGCTGACTGGGGAACTGCCATCGTAATGGAGGTTGAAACCGGAGAAATAAAAGCCATTGCCAACCTGGGAAGAGAAAATGGAGATTATACTGAGAATTATAACTATGCCCTGGGTCATGCTGGTTGCTATGAACCTGGTTCCACCTTTAAACTCATTTCACTGGTTGCCGCCATGGAAGATGGATTGGTCGACACTTGTGATGTTTTTGATACCGGGAATGGAGTTTGGAAGTACCAGGGCCGTACAATTTACGACAGTGATTATCATCATGGCGGTCATGGGAAGATGACAGTGAACCAGATTTTTGAAAAATCATCCAATGTGGGAGTTGCTAAAATAATCATAGCAGCATATGAAAGAAATCCAAAGAATTTTGTAGACCGCGTATATGGGTTTGGTATAAATAAGCCCCTGGGAATAGAAATAAAAGGAGAAGGTAAACCTTATTTTAAGTATCCCGGTGATTCAGACTGGTGGGGAACAACCCTTCCATGGATGTCATATGGCTATGAATCTAAAATGACGCCATTGCAGATTCTGACCTTTTATAATGCAGTTGCAAACAACGGAAAAATGGTTAAGCCACAACTAGTCCGGGAAATCAGGGAGAACGGCGTGCTTGTGAAACAATACAAAACAGAAGTACTAAACCCAATGATCGTTTCAAAGGAAACACTAGGGAAAGCACAGAAAATGCTGGAAGGGGTTTGCGAAAGAGGTACCGGGCGTTCCCTTCAGAATCCCTGGTTTAAAATTGCAGGGAAAACGGGAACAGCGCAGGTTGCTACAGGACAGGAGGGTTATCAGAAAGGGATGTACCTGGCTTCATTTGCAGGTTATTTTCCTGCTGACAACCCAAAATACTCAGTAATTGTAACTGTTAATAATCCCCGTGGAGGTGCTTATTATGGCGGTTTGGTTGCCGGCCCTGTATTTAAGGAAATTGCTGAAAGAATATTTGCTTCCAAAAATCTGTTTGAAGAGGTGGCTGAAGAAGCTGAGACTCCTGAAGAACTGGTACTTCCTGGTATAAAAAACGGGAATACAGAACACATCATGCAGCTTGCTCAGGCACTAAAACTAACAAATGTTACGGGTAATCCGGAAACAGCTGTAGTCTCAGTTAAGAATGTTGAAAATCAACTTGTATTGGATGATTTAAGTCTTCAGTCAGGGAAAGTCCCTGATGTGCGGGGCATGGGTGCAAGTGATGCAATATTTTTACTTGAAAGTGCCGGATTAAAGGTTAATATACAGGGAGTGGGTAAAGTAATAGAACAATCACTGAGACCAAATAGTGCATTTTCAAGAGGTGCTGTGGTTCATCTTACATTAGGTTAAAATGAAGTTAAAGGAATTATTGCATAACATTGATGTCATAGATTTCTCAGGTAACGAAAATCCTGAAGTTACTTCCCTTGAATTCGACTCCCGGAAGGTGAATAAGGGATCTGCTTTTATTGCACAAAGAGGGTTGCATGCCGACGGGCATAAATTCATCTCTGCTGCTCTGATGAATGGTGCAGCAGTCATCATCTGCGAGGAGTATGCCCATGATGCTGTTCAAGGTGATGCCGTATTTGTTAAAGTATCTGATACGAATCGTGTTGCCGGATTGCTGGCTGCTGCATTTTACGGATTCCCTTCTTCAAAAATGATGGTTATTGGCGTAACAGGAACCAATGGCAAAACAAGCATAGCCACCTTATTATTTCGTATGTTCCGGATTATGGGGTACAATGCCGGTCTGATTTCAACCATATCATACAGGATAAATGAAGAGGAGGAAACAGCTTCCTTTACAACTCCCGATGCCATTAAGATTCAACAATTGATGAACAGGATGGTTGAAGCTGGTTGTGGGTTCTGTTTTATGGAAGTCAGTTCTCATGCTATTCATCAAAATCGTATTGCAGGGATTGAATTCTCAGGTGGTGTTTTTACCAATATAACCCACGACCATCTTGATTATCACAAAACATTTGCTGAATACATAAAAGCCAAGCAGCGTTTCTTTGATATCCTTCCTGCAAATGCATTTGCTATTACCAATCTTGATGATAAGAATGGACTTATAATGGTTCAGAATACAAAAGCACGGGTACTTACCTATTCTGCCAGAACGATGGCTGATTATCGCTGCAAGGTCCTTGAATCCCATTTTGACGGAATGTTGCTTAATCTGAACGGGCAGGAAGTATGGACGCATTTTGTGGGAAAATTCAATGCATATAATCTCCTGGCAGTGTTTGCCGTAGCCGTGAATCTGGGGCAGGATATTTCTGAGGTGTATGAAGTTATAAGCCGGCTTGAGCCTGTAAAGGGAAGGTTTCAGACCATCAGGAGCATCGATGGAAAATTGGCGATTATTGACTACGCCCATACACCCGATGCATTGAATAATGTGCTTTCAGCCATCGCAGGCATCCGGACTGGAAACGAACAGGTGATAACTGTAGTTGGTGCAGGCGGCGACAGAGATAAGACAAAACGTCCCGAAATGGCGAAGGAGGCTGCTCTTGGCAGCGACAGGGTGATTCTTACATCAGATAACCCGCGGACTGAACAGCCGGCCCAGATCATACATGATATGGAAGCTGGCATTGATGCCCGCTCGAAAAATAAGGTCATTTCAATTGAAAACCGCCGGGAAGCTATTAAAACAGCAGTTTTGATGGCCCGTCCCGGAGATATAATTCTGGTAGCTGGGAAAGGCCATGAAAACTATCAGGAGGTGAATGGTGTGAAACATCATTTTGATGATGTGGAAGAAGTAAGAAGATTTTTTGGTAGTGAAGAATAGCAGTAATAAATTATGATATACTATCTGTATGAATGGCTGGCAACTACTGACATCCCCGGAATAGGGATGTTTCAGTACATATCTTTCCGGTCGGGGGCAGCAGTTATCCTTTCCCTTTTTATTTCAACTGCCTTTGGAAAAAGAATGATACTTTATCTTCAGAAAAAGCAGATAGGTGAAGTTGTAAGAGATCTTGGTCTCGAAGGGCAGGTTCAGAAAAAAGGAACGCCCACAATGGGAGGATTGATTATTCTGCTTGCCATTCTGGTGCCTACACTGCTATTTGCCCGCCTCAATAATATATACATACAACTGATGCTGGTTACAACTGTTTTTCTTGGACTTATCGGGTTTATCGACGATTACATCAAGGTGTTCATGAAAAACAAGGCTGGATTGGCAGGTAAATTTAAAATACTTGGGCAGGTTGCACTTGGACTTTTTGTGGCTGCCACTCTCTTCCTGAGTGATGATGTAATGGTAAGGCAGCACGTGCAAAGTCCGGGTGGAACTGATCTGCGTGAAATTGTAATGGATCCTGAAACTGGAAGGGAACGTATTCAGTATGTAACTGAAGATGTGAAGTCAACCAAAACTACCATCCCTTTTGTTAAAGGTAATGAATTTGATTATGCATGGCTTGTTGCTTTTGCAGGAGATGCTGCATCGTGGCTAAAATGGGTGGTATACGCCCTGGCAATCATTCTGATTATAACAGCAGTTTCAAATGCCGCCAATCTTACCGACGGACTTGACGGACTTGCTACAGGTACATCTGCTATAAGCGGCGCCACACTTGGTGTACTGGCATACGTAAGCGGTAATATCATTTATTCCGATTACCTGAATATCATGTATATTCCAAATGCCGGAGAACTGACTGTTTTTATAGCTGCATTTATCGGTGCAACAGTTGGTTTTTTATGGTATAATTCATTCCCTGCACAAGTATTTATGGGTGATACTGGAAGCCTTGCACTGGGTGGAATACTGGCAGTATTCTCAGTTATTATCCGTAAGGAAATATTGATCCCCTTGCTTTGTGGCATATTTCTGATAGAAAATCTTTCAGTCGTGATTCAGGTCACCTGGTTTAAGTATACAAAGAAAAAATATGGTGAAGGGAGGCGTGTGTTTTTAATGAGTCCCATTCATCATCATTACCAGAAAAAGGGATTGCATGAAGCCAAAATTGTTGCACGCTTCTGGATAGTAGGTATCATACTGGCCATTTTAACTATTGTTACACTTAAAATAAGATAGGTGAAACAGAACATTGTCATATTGGGTGCTGGTGAAAGCGGAGTTGGTGCTGCCATTCTTGCCAGGAAGCATGGATACCATGTTTTTGTTTCTGACCTTGGGAAAGTGAAGGAGAAGTACAGAACCATATTGTCAGATTACCAGATCGAATTTGAGGAAGGAAAACACACGGAAGAAATAATCCTCAGGGCGCACCTTGTGGTTAAAAGCCCCGGTATACCTGATACAGCACCAATGGTGCACAAAATCAGGTTTAAAAATATTCCTGTCATTTCAGAAACAGAGTTTGCCGGAAGATACACAAATGCTAAAACCATTTGCATTACAGGCAGCAATGGCAAAACAACCACTACCCTCCTTACATACCATATTTTAAAAAATGCCGGATTCAATGTCGGACTTGCAGGAAATGTAGGTAACAGTTTTGCCTGGCAGGTTGCAGAACAGCAGTATGATTTTTATGTAATAGAACTGAGCAGCTTTCAGCTCGACAATATGTATGATTTCAAGGCGGATGTAGCTGTATTGCTTAATATTACTCCTGACCATCTCGACCGTTACGGTTACAATATGCAGAATTATATTGATTCAAAGTTCAGGATCATACAAAATCAAACAGAACAGGATGTATTCATCTATTGTGCCGATGATGAAATCATTCAAAATGAACTTAAAAAAAGACACGTCAGGCCGGTACGAATACCCTTTGGGTTGACTCAGCCGGGTGAACAAGGTGCAGGACTTACTGACGACAATATGATTATTCACTACAACCAAAAATATTTTAATATGTCAATTCTGGATATTGCTTTACAGGGAAAACACAACATCTACAATTCAATGGCAGCTGGAATCGCAAGCATGGTCTTTGAGATCAGGAATGAACAGCTTAGGGAAAGCCTCTCGGATTTTAAGGGGGTGGAACACAGGCTCGAGAAATTCCTGAAGGTTCATGGCATCGATTTCATCAATGACTCAAAGGCTACTAATGTCAATTCAACCTGGTATGCCCTCGAAAGTATTCCAAAATCCATCGTATGGATTGCCGGAGGAATTGACAAGGGAAATGACTACTCCATGCTTATGCCCGTTGTTAGGGAAAAAGTTAAAGCCATTGTTTGCCTTGGAAAGGATAATTCCAAACTTCATGCAGCTTTTGATGGAACCATAAAAAATATAGTGGATGCCTCCAGTATGGAGGAAGCTGTAAAGGCAGCTTATTATCTTTCTAGGAATGGCGATACGGTGCTGCTGTCACCTGCATGCGCAAGTTTTGATTTATTCGATAATTATGAAGACCGTGGAAATCAGTTTAAACAACAAGTAAGAAATTTATAATGAATATTTTGCAGTCAAAAATATTCAGGGGAGACCGGGTAATCTGGATTGTATTGCTGCTGCTGTCTTTACTGTCGCTGCTGATCGTATACAGTTCAACTGCGGCGCTTGCATACCGTCAGGTTGCAGGCAATACACTGCATTTTCTTATACGCCAGGTCTTTTTTCTTGGGGCAGGGATCGGTGTAATGCTTGTGATGGTTAATTTTATACCGGTTAAGCTCTATGCCATCTTCTCCAATGTGCTCATATATTTTAGTATAGGACTTCTGTTAGTTTCAGTTGTTCTAAAGTTTGCAGGTTTGACCGATGGTACAGGGCGAACCCTTAATCTGGGAATTTTATCCTTCCAGCCTGCCGAAATCGCAAAAATAGCCCTGATATTATATACGGCCAAGGTTTTGGGAAAATATCAGAAAACAAGAGAAGACCTTACAAAAGCATTTTATCTGGTAGGAGCCCATACTGTGGTTGTATGCGGATTAATCTTTCTAACCAATTTTTCAAGCTCAGCATTGTTGTTTGCAACCATTTTTATTATGCTGTTTGTGGGAAGGGTTCCTTTCAGGTTTTTATTTTTTGTAATTGTGGTAGGAGTGGGAATAGTGGCGCTATCCTACGTAATTGCTGATAGCTTCCCCAATGCCCCCGCTCGTATACATACTGTAAAAGGCCGTATTGACAGGTATATCAATGGTGACCCAAGTGCGGAGATAGGAATTACACAGGCTGATTATGCTAAACTTGCCATATATGAAGGGGGAATATTCGGGAAAGGGCCCGGTTACTCTGATGTAAGTGACTATATGGCTGCAGCATATAACGATTTTATATTTGCTATCATTGTTGAAGAATATGGTCTGCTGATAGGAATCATGGTCATATTTCTATATCTGATTTTCTTTTTCAGGAGTGTGATGATTGTAAGAAAAGCCACACGAACATTTCCTGCATTTCTTGTTACAGGCCTGACCATGATGCTCGTGTTTCAGGCAATGATCAACATGGGAGTTTCAACCGGTTTGCTCCCTGTTACCGGACAACCTTTGCCCTGGGTAAGCCTGGGTGGTACCTCTTTAATATTTACCTCTGCTGCTTTTGGCTGCATTTTAAGTGTCAGCTATCAGAACCAGGTAAACCGTGAGATGATGAAGCCACCTGTTGAAGTGAATGTACCAGATGAGGATTATGAAATAAATAAATAAAAGAACATAAGATGGAAAGGGTGATCATAAGCGGAGGTGGCACAGGCGGACATATTTTTCCGGCACTGGCCATCGCAAATGAAATCAGGAGCCGTTATCCGGCTGCTGAAATTTTATTTGCAGGAGCCCTTGGCCGGATGGAAATGGAAAAAGTACCTGCAGCAGGGTATAGGATCATAGGACTTCCTGTAACCGGTTTTCCCCGCAAGCCGGGAATCAGACTATTTAAATTTGCATGGGGACTCGTAAAAAGTAACCTGATTGCAAAAAAGCTTATACAGGATTTTAAGCCCCAGATTGCCATTGGAGTGGGAGGTTTTGCCAGCGGACCTGTACTCCGTGCTGCTGCACGTGAAGGAGTTCCTACACTAATCCAGGAACAGAACTCATATGCCGGAATTACAAATAAATTGCTTGCTAAAAAGGCAAATGTAATTTGTGTAGCGTATGATGGAATGGACCGGTACTTTCCAAAACAAAAGATTGTCCATACAGGTAATCCTGTAAGGGAAAATCTGCTGAAGCAGGCTGATAACCGTCAGGAAGCTGTTGAATATTTTGGGTTAAAAGAAAATGCAAAGGTAGTGCTGATTGTTGGTGGCAGCCTTGGTGCAAAATCAGTCAATGATGCTGTGATGAATAGTATGGAATTAATTGCAGCATCAGGAGTTGAATTTATATGGCAAACAGGTTCTGGTTATTACAAAGACATACTGTCAAAACTGGAAGGAATCATTCCGCCGAACCTGCATGTTTATGAATTCATTTCGCGCATGGACCTGGCGTATGCTGCCGCTACAGTTGTTATTTCCAGGGCAGGTGCAGGAACAATTTCCGAACTTTGCCTTGTTGCGAAACCGGCAATTCTGGTCCCTTCGCCTAACGTAGCTGAAGACCATCAGACTAAAAATGCACTGGCACTTGAAAGGGAAGGGGCCGCAGTTCTGATCCCTGATATTGAAATTCATGAAAAATTGATGCCTGAGGCTGTCTCACTTGTTCAATCTCCTGAAAAGTGCAGGCAACTTTCAGACCATATAAAATTACTGGCTAAACCCAATGCCACAAAACATATTGTTGATGAAGTGGATAAACTATTAAGAAAATGAGCAATCTTCAAAATATTAAAAATGTATACTTCCTCGGAATAGGGGGCATCGGGATGAGCGCCCTTGCACGTTATTTTAAATTCTCCGGGAAAAATGTTGCAGGTTACGACCGGACACCGACCTCATTAACCGATGCTATGCAGGCTGAAGGTATCGATGTTCACTTTGAGGATGACATCAGGAACATTCCCTCCAAATGGGACCCTGCCGAAACACTGGCTGTCTTTACACCTGCTTTGCCCTATGAACATAAGGAACTATCGTGGTTCAGAGAGAAGACAATTGGACTGCTGAAACGGGCTAAAGTTCTGGGCATGATCTGTAATGACAACAATTGCATTGCTGTTGCAGGTACCCACGGTAAAACAACGGTAAGTACTATGACCGCAAATATTCTTCATCATTCTAAGGTTGGATGTGGTGCTTTCCTTGGTGGTATTTCAAAAAATTTCGGCAGCAATCTGTTGCTTCCTTCTGAAAGTACGCCATGGATTGTTGCTGAAGCAGATGAATTTGACCGGTCGTTTTTGCATCTTAAGCCTTTGATCGCACTGGTTACTTCAGTTGATGCTGATCACCTTGATATATATGGCGATAAGGAAAAAGTAGAGGAGTCGTTTGAAAAATTTATTTCACAGGTGAAGCCGGGTGGGAAATTAGTTATCAAAAAAGGAGTAAAACTTGATTCTTCTAAATCCAAAGCCGAAGTGTATTCTTATTCACTGAAAGAAAAGGCCGATTTTTATCCCATACATCTTCAGTTGAGCAGTGAAGGCGGATATTATACGTTCGATTTATATACTCCAGGGGGAATTATTGCCAATTGCAGGATGAATTATCCCGGACTTGTTAATGTTGAAAATGCTGTAGGGGCTTCGGCACTTGCTTATTTGGCAGGTGCATCGGCTGATGAAATAAAATACGGGCTTGAAAATTATACAGGTGTGGTGAGGCGGTTTGATGTCCGGTACAAAGGTAATGAACATATATATATTGATGATTATGCCCACCATCCTGCCGAACTTGAAGCAGTGATAACTTCTGTGAAAGCTTTATATCCGGGAAGGAAAATCACCGGGATTTTTCAACCGCATCTTTATTCCCGCACCCGGGATTTTGCGCCGGAATTTGCCACAAGTCTTGACCTGCTCGATGAAGCGATCCTGGTGCCACTCTACCCTGCAAGGGAGGAACCCATTTTTGGTGTGTCTACTGATATGATCCTTCAATTGATGAAACTGGAAAACAAGGTTCTTGTTGATAAAAAACAGGTTCCGGCATTATTACATGAGCGCGAAACAGAAATTGTTATTACAATGGGAGCTGGAGATATTGACGGTATTGCAAGTGAAATAATTGAAATTCTGAAAAATAAAAACTGATGTTGCGTAAAATATTAATACTTGCGGGTTATTTTCTTCTTGCTGCATTTCTTGTGGTTACACTTGCGTTCACTGCAAGGGAAAGCAGGCACGTAACCTGCCGCAACATACATATTGAATTAAGGGAAGACGAATCTATCAGGATAAGCAAGGATGAAATCGCCCGCCTTGTACATGCTGCCGATAAACAACTGCTGGGGAAAGATTTAAGGCTGATCGATACTGAGTGGATAGAACTGGAAGTTGAAAAACATAAAGCCATTCAAAAAGCTGAAGTTTATAAGATTTTAACGCGCGACAGCACTTCTTTCAATGGCACACTGGCTATCAGGATCAGGCACCGTGAGCCTGCGCTTAGAGTGATGTCATCGGGAGGAAACTATTACCTGGATAAGGACGGAGAGAAGATACCGGTGTCAACCAGCTACTCTGCCAATGTGCTGGTGGCAACCGGCAACTTTTCAGAAGAGTACGCCCGGCAGGAACTGCTTCCCTTTGTTACATTTATCAATGATAACCCATTTTGGAAAGCCCAGATAAAACAAATCCATATTGATAAAAATGGTGACATATTACTGACGCCTCTTGTAGGTGATCAGATTATAGAACTTGGATCTTTAAAAGATTTCCCGGAGAAGTTAAGAAATATGAAAGCTTTTTATGAGCAGGTACTGGCACAAAATAACTGGGATAAGTACAGGTTGATAAGTTTGAAATACAAAAACCAGGTTATAGCGAAAAAAAGATAGTCATGGCATCAAAAACAGATTTTTCAGTAGTAATCGACTTTGGCACCTCCAAACTGACAGCTTTGGCAGGCAGGCAGGATGAAGGAGGGAAGGTTGAACTTTTAGCTGTAGCAAAAGTTCCTGCCAAAGGGATAAAAAGGGGAGTGGTTTTCAATATCGATGAAGCAGCGGCATGTGTTACCCAACTGTTGAATGAGCTTAAATCCAGGCTTGAAGATGATATTCTGAAGGTAAGCGTGTCGTTTGCCGGTCAGCCAATGAAAATTATCGACTATAAAACAGGCCGGTATACAACCGGTGAAGGAGTTGTTACCCAGCAGGACGTTGATGGATTACTGAAAGAAGTACATGAACTTCAGGTAGAACCGGGGTATGTCATTCTTCATGTAGTCCCCCAGGGGTATATCGTTGATGAGGAGATTTGCGATCTTTCTCCGGCTGGTATTACAGGAAGGAAAATTGAAGGTACTTACAAACTTGTTATGGTTCCTGAAAGTTATGTGCAAAACTTCAGGAGAGTACTTGAAAAAGCAGGTGTTGAGGCTGGTGATATCATGTTATCGCCGCTTGTTACAGGCGAGGCTGTTTTAACCGATGATGAAAAGGAATTGGGAGCAATTATGCTTGACATTGGTGCCGGCACGACAAAAATGGCAGTTTACCATGAAGGAACTTTAATTCATATGGCTGTTATTCCCTTTGGAGGTGAAGTGGTTACACATGATATCAAGGAAGGATGTTCGATTCTTCTGAAATGGGCGGAACAGCTTAAAATACAATATGGCCAGGCCCTCGGCGATTTTGCCGACGAAAGAAAAGTCGTAACCATACCCGGACACAGTGGGTGGGAACCAAAGGAAATATCCTTTAAGAGCCTTGCATTTATCATCCAGGCTCGTATGGAAGAAATCATTGACAGTGTTAATTTCCAGATAGAAAGATCAGGCATTGCTGATCAATTGGGCTCAGGAATCGTAGTCTCAGGTGGAACATCAGGACTAAATAACCTGGTATCCCTCATTAAATTCCGAACCGGTCTGGATGCCCGCATTGCGTTCCCGGTTTTCAAGCCTGCAAATCAGCCTAAAAATTTTGAAAGTAAGGATTACCTTACTGCTTTTGGTTTACTAAAACTGATCTTGCAGAAAGAAGAACCTGAAATTGTTTCATCAAGAAAAAAGGTTAAGAAAAAGAAGGAGAACAAAATCGGTCCATGGTTCAAGGGCGTTGTTCAGGGTGTGCTTGATTATATGGACGATGATGAAGATGTCGCATTTAAATAATATCCTAACTATATGACTGAATTAGTAAACTTTCAATTTCCCAAAGCATCATCTTCCATCATTAAAGTGATTGGCGTCGGCGGAGGTGGCTGTAACGCGGTCAGTCATATGTATGAAGAAGGCATAGCCGGTGTAGATTTTATAATTTGCAATACCGACCAGCAGGCCATGGAGAATAGCCCGGTACCTACTAAAATCAGGCTAGGGGTAACCCTTACTGAGGGCCGTGGAGCCGGAAACCTGCCCCGGATGGGAGAAGAAGCTGCCCGTGAGAATTATGACGACATCAAAAGGGTTTTGCAGGACTCTACAAAAATGTTATTTATCACCGCAGGCATGGGTGGTGGAACCGGAACCGGCGCTGCACCTGTAATTGCGAGTCTGGCTCGTGATCTTGGTATACTGACAATTGCTGTTGTTACTGTACCTTCTCCGGCTGAAGGTAAAAAACGGTTTGGCCAGGCCATGGAAGGAATAAAAAAATTATCGGAGTCTGTCGACAGCATGCTTGTAGTAAGTAACCAGCGGCTACATAGCATATTTGGTGACCTTCCTGCCAGTCAGGCGTTCAAAAGAGCCGACAACATTGTAGGAACGGCAGTTAAAGGTGTGGCCGAAATTATTACTGTGCATGGCAATGTAAATATTGACTTCGCTGATGTATATACCGTAATGCATGACAGCCATGTTTTTATAATGGGTACAGGACTGGCTACAGGGGAAGGCAGGGCCCTGAAAGCCGTAAATGCAGCACTCGAATCACCCCTGCTCGACAGCAATGATATTTGTGGCACCAAAAACATCCTTCTTAACATCATTTCAGGTAAAGAGGAAATCACCATTGGCGAAATCGGAAGCATTATTCAGACCCTCCAGGAGAGGGCAGGGCAGGAAGCTGACATCATCTGGGGAAATGGAGTTGATGAAAGCCTGGGCGATAATGTTAGTGTAACAATACTTGCCACCGGATTTAAAATTAATCCAAATCAATTGTTGCAGCCCAGGCAGGAGCCGGAAAAATATAATCTTGAAGAAAAGGCTAAGAAGGAAGAAAAGATCCATGAGGAACTTTTCTCATATGAACCGGAAGAGGAGGGTGAACTTGTAGAAAGTGAGATGGATTCTGATCCGGGGAAGTTATTTGTTACTGATCTTTCTGTAAAGACAAAGGACAACGGAATCAGGAATACCTTCTCCCGTAAGAAAAAAGAGAAGAAGAAAAAAGACAATGTAAAGGAACCTGTAGCGCAGGAAGGAATTGATAACTGGTTTTATAAGAATTTCAGGCTGGGCCGTTTATTCGATGATGATGATCAGCCGTTGGAAGGTTAATGTTAAACTTGAAAATACATCACAATGGAAGAAAAAGCAGTAGATATTACATATCCCGATCAATACGAAAATGTTATTAAAGTAATTGGCGTTGGGGGTGGAGGAGGAAATGCCCTGAATTATATGTTCAAACAGGGCATCCATGATGTTGATTTTGTAATCTGTAATACGGATGCCCAGGCCCTGAAAAACAGCCCTGTCCCCCTGAAGGTGCAGCTGGGTTCATCCCTTACCGAGGGACGGGGTGCTGGTAACAGGCCTGAAGTTGGGAAACAGGCTGCTCTTGAAAATATTGATGATGTGAAAAAGGTACTTTCAGGAAAAACGAAAATGGTGTTCGTCACTGCAGGAATGGGTGGCGGTACCGGCACCGGCGGAGCCCCGGTTATTGCTGAAGCCTGCAGTGCCAGTGGATTCCTTACCGTTGGGATTGTAACCATTCCTTTTCGCAATGAAGGAAAGCGAAGGCTCAAACAGGCTATCGACGGTATTACTTTGCTGGAAAACCATGTTGATGCCCTGCTGATTATAAATAATGAACGAATCCGTGAAATGTACGGCGACTTTGGGATCTCTGAAGCATTCTCAAAAGCGGATAATGTTTTGGCCACAGCTGCCAAAGGAATTGCTGAAATTATAACAGTACCGGGTTATATTAATGTTGACTTTGCAGATGTGGAAACTGTAATGCGTAAAAGCGGGCTGGCCCTGATGGGAACAGGGTTGGCAAGCGGCAAGGATAGGGCTGCAGAAGCGGTTGAAAGAGCTTTGAATTCTCCCCTTCTGAATAACAGTGATATCCGGGGAGCAAAAAATATCCTGTTGAACATTACCTCAGGGACACATGAAGTAACAATGGATGAGGTTGGAATCATTACCGATTACCTTCAGAATAAGGCAGGGTTTGAAGCGGACCTGATCTGGGGTAATGGAAAAGATGAGGCACTTGGAGAAGAAATTTCTGTGACGTTAATTGCCACAGGATTTGGAAAAAGTTCAATATCTGCAATCACAGGAGAACATAAACTTGAAAAAGAACATGTTGTACTGACAGTCGCACCACCGGTTCAGCCTGTTCAGGTAACAACTGCACCTGTGCTTATAGAAGAAGAACCTGCACCTGGTTCTGTTTATAACAATAGAGAGACTCAACCTGAAGTAAAGGAACCTGAGGAAAAAGAACTGGAATTTGAAATTCTCTATCCAAAAACTATGAAGGAGCGGAACAACCCAACAGACAATGTGAGGTTGGATTTCTCATCGGCCTCCGACGAAGACCTGGATGAACTCGAAAATATCCCTGCTTATAAACGCCGCCAACTGAGGATGAATGATCCTAAATACAAGAAAAAGTTTTCAAATTATTCCGTAACCAGCGAAAATAAAATTACCGATAAAAATTCATACCTTCACGGACAGGTAGATTAAACATTAAAATAAACCGATATGTCATTGTCTGAACAAATTAACGAGGATATTAAAGTGGCTATGAAAGCCCGTGATAAGGAGAAACTGGAAGCATTGCGGAACATTAAAAAGGTGATGATTGAGGCAAGGTCTTCAAAAGGCGCAGGTTCTGAATTAACGGATGAGGAATCGGTAAAAATAATCGGTAAACTGGCTAAACAAGGTCTCGACTCTGCAACCATTTACAGGGAACAGGGGCGCCAGGACCTGTATATGCAGGAAATGGTACAGGTGAAGGTATATGAAGCTTATCTTCCGAAAAAACTTACACCTGATGAGCTTGAAGCTGCTGTTAAAGATATCATTTCAAAAACAGGGGCTTCATCAATGAAAGATATGGGAAAAGTGATGGGGATTGCTTCAAAAGAACTTACAGGGAAAGCTGAAGGATCTGACATTGCTGTGAAAGTAAGAGAGCTTTTAGGCTGACAAGTTGTTAGGCATGCTGGTTCCCCGGCTATGCCTGTCAATCCTCGTCATCTTCATCTTCGTCATCAGAAATCTGATCTGCCACATGATCCAGATCAGCATATTTATCTTCATAATCCTGTTTTACCTCATCTTTCAGGAAACCATCATCATCAAAATCCTCATCTTCATCCACGATCTGGATTGCCTCATTTTCAGTCATTCTAAGCATGTAATACCTGTCTTCAGTTTCAAAGGGAAGAGCTGTGACTTTAATGCCGTTTTTATCAAAAAAATGAATTAAGTGATCAGCAAAACCGTCAGAGTAAACCAGTTTTATCTGTTCCTGAAGGTTCTTTTCAAGTTTATTATAATCCTTAATCACTTTTGGTTTGTCAGGTGCCATAATTTGTATTTTTTTTCTTTAACCAATACACAAAATATCATTAAGCTTAACGTAGTTAGTCTATTAATGGTTTACCCTTTAATTGATATTCCTGACAGCAAATAAATGTTTTACTTTTGATATTTGCAACTGTTCACTGACTTTTTTTGGCTTTTTTACTGCGTCTTATTTTTCCGTAGATGCAGTGCCTGTCGGTGCACCAGTTGCATTGGTATCCCTTAGATATTAATCCTCTTCCGATTCCGGCTATTCCGCTTACTGATTTTACCGGATCCATCAGGGATGAAGGTGATAATTTTATGCCGCAAAACCCCGGTGGCAGCAGGCTGAAAAGTGTCTGTTGCTCTGCTACGCTCCAGTTGCAGTATCCGGGGGAAAATGAATCGGTGATGCCTAATCCCAGTAAAGCCATTTCCATCTCCAGTTTTTGCAGAAGTTTTTGCGCTACCTTATCGGCAGCTACAGATCCAATGATATCCAGCACATATGCCATCATATCGTCTCCATCAGCAGCATGCTGTTTTGTCAAATCTGTAATTTCATGTCCTGCAGTGCAAAGAAAAAGTGCTGCCTGGGATGCATCTTTTAGTTCCCTGACAACAGTCTTGCCAGGATAAAATACCTTGTCATGAATTTGGATGGTTACACAAACGGGATCAGTATATACTTCATTAAACATAACATAGCCACCCGTCCCCATGCAATTATGGTTAGCCAGTTTTAACCCCTGAGCGATTAAACCGGGAAAAGGCTCAGGAGCCTGTCCCGGTTTAAATCCTAAAAGTTCTTCAATTTCACCGGAAATAAAACCAAGGCTGTCGAATGAATAATTTACTGATATCATAAACAGTTCCTGTAAGATTTTCCATAGTGGGAATGCAGTCATGCCTGACATTCCGTTTTAAATTTCCGGTATTACAGAAGTGAATCCAGATGAATGGCTATTCCTCTGTAATTTCAATTTTTTCAATTACATCGCCTGCCCTGATGGCATCAATTACCTCGAGCCCTTCCACCACTTTGCCAAAACATGTATGGTGACGGTCGAGATGTTTTGTGTTTTCACGGTTGTGGCAGACGAAAAACTGCGAACCGCCTGTATTTTTACCTGCATGAGCCATAGAAAGAACACCGCGGTCGTGGAACTGATTGCCGCCGCTGGTTTCGCATGGTATAGAATAACCCGGTCCGCCTGCCCCTGTACCATTCGGGCAACCACCCTGGATTACAAAACCGGGGATAACACGATGAAATGTCAGCCCGTCGTAGAAACCACTTTTAGCAAGTTTCACAAAATTGGCAACTGTTCCAGGTGCATCGGCATCATAAAAAACCACTTTCAAATCACCTTTTACAGTATGAATAACCCCTCTTGTCGTCTTTGTCATTTCTTTTTCATTAATTAAAGCGCAAAAGTAAAAAAATCCCGGACATTTTTGCCGGGGGTGTTGTTGAGTAATTTCATATTAAATATCTTTAGGGAAATTTAGAACATAAACCTATGATTAAGCATCCCGGTGTCACTCAAACGAGAAGAAATTTCCTCAAAAATGTATCGCTTTTGGCAGGTGCATCTGTACTTCCATGGAATTTATATGCCGGAAAGCTCATATTGCCCGGCTCAAAAATGAAACTGGGCCTGGTTACCTATCTGTGGGCCAGGGACTGGGATATACCTGCCATCATACGTAATTGCTCGGCAGCAGGTATTAAAGGTGTTGAACTGCGTGTTGAACATGCACATGGTGTAACGCTTGGGTTGAGTAAAGACCAACGCATTGAGGTTAAGAAACAATTTGCAGACAGCCCGGTGGAAGTCGTGGGAATGGGTACCAATGAACAATACGACTGGCCCGATGCCGTAAAATTGAAAAAGGCAATAGAAACTACAAAGGAATGGCTGCATCTGAGTGAGGATATAGGCGGCTCCGGCGTTAAAGTCAAACCAAACCAGTTTCATGAAGGTATTCCTCAGGAAAAAACCCTGGAGCAGATAGGCAGGGCCCTTGATGAACTGGGGAGGTATGCCCTGGATATGGGGCAGGAGATCAGGCTTGAAGTACACGGACCAGGTACCCAGCTTTTGCCCAACATAAAAAAAATAATGGATTATGTTGAGAACAAGGGAACAACAGTATGCTGGAACAGTAACGATGAGGACCTGGAAGGGCAGGGGCTGGATTACAATTTCAACCTTGTGAAAGACCGTTTTGGAGATATCAGTCATGTGCGGGAACTTAATGTTGGCAATTATCCTTACCAACAATTGATGGATTTATTTGTAAGGATGGATTATCCGGGATGGGTCCTGCTGGAATGCCGCACCGATCCGGCCGATAAGGTGGCTGCCCTGAAGGAGCAGCGCCGGGTGTGGGAGGAAATGATCAGCCGCTCCCAGGCAAAATTATGATTTAAACATTCAGCCACTTTAGCTCAGTTGGTAGAGCAGTTCACTCGTAATGAACAGGTCGCGGGTTCGAGTCCCGTGAGTGGCTCTTTAACAATTACACATAAAGACCTCATTCCCATAATACTTTTCATACGAGGAAGAACAACCGAACCCTTTAAGGGCGCGCCCCATTGGCCCGTTACTTTTCTATGAACATACAACCTTTTCAGGTTCATTCAGTCCGTCTTGATTATGAAGGGATTTTATGGTTACAGAAAAATCAGAAGCCGGAAGATTCCCGGCCAGGAAAGAGACACCAGAGATTTCCCGCCTTTCAGTAGGACGTCCTATGTAAGGCTGCGTGTTATTGATAAACTATCTGTAGCACTACCAGGGTATAATTAAATTCAATATTAATTCAATAACAACTCAAAGTAAATTCAATTATAATTGAGTTTATATTGAATTTAGATTGAGTTTATATTGAGTTTACATTGAATTTAATCTGGAGATGGTATAGCATACATATGGTGTTAACCATGAAATGTGAACGCATTATACCAAAACAAAAGGCTGTCCTTTTGAGACAGCCTTTGTTTGCAATAATTTAGGTATTTCAGATTTCTGAGTTACAATGCGGGAACTTCTTCGGGTTTGGAAAAATCCATAGCAGCCAGACGCTTATACGAATTGTGGCGCCATTTTGCATTTTCCTCTGCTGCGGCAAACAATTCTGCTGCTTCGGCAGGGAACGATTTCTTCAGTGATGTGTAACGTACTTCGCCGTTCAGGAAGTCCTGGAATTTATTCCAGTCAGGCTCTTTGGAATCGAGCTGGAATGGATTCTTTCCTTCATTTTCAAGTAACGGGTTGTAACGGAACAGTGACCAGTATCCTGACTCAACAGCTCTCTTTTCCTCGTTCTGGGTAGCACCCATACCGGCCCTTAAACCATGGCTGATACAAGGAGCATAGGCAATTATTATGGATGGTCCGGGATATGATTCGGCTTCCCTGAGGGCTTTCAGATACTGCGACTGATTGGCGCCCATGGCTACCTGTGCTACATATACATATCCGTATGTCATCATCATTGCACCCAGATCCTTTTTGCGGATTTTCTTACCTGATGCAGCAAATTTAGCTACTGCACCAACAGGTGTTGATTTTGATGATTGTCCACCGGTATTGGAATAAACTTCAGTGTCGAGTACCAGCACATTTACATCTTCACCCGATGCCATTACATGGTCGAGGCCTCCGTAGCCAATGTCATATGCCCAGCCGTCTCCACCGAATATCCAGACCGATTTTTTTACCAGGTACTGTTTAAGCCTGATAATATCTTTGGCGTATTCGCTGTTGTTGCCTGCAATGGCTGTCAGTACTTTTTCAGAAGCTTCACCGGAAACTTCACCGTTATATTTATTTTCAAGCCAATAGGTGAAAGCTTCCTGTTCTTCAGCAGTAACGCCATTTTCAAGAGCCTTTTTCATAATATCGGCTATGCGGTTCCTTTGGGCATTTACACCCTCAGAAAATCCAAAGCCATACTCGGCATTGTCTTCAAAAAGCGAATTGGCCCATGAAGGTCCGTGTCCTGAATCCTTATGCGTACAGTAAGGAGTTGAAGGGGCTGATCCGCCAAAGATGGATGAACATCCTGTGGCATTGGCAACCATCATGCGTTCACCATAAAGCTGTGTAATAAGTTTTATATATGGTGTTTCTCCGCAGCCTGCGCAAGCACCTGAGAATTCAAACAAAGGTTGTGCGAACTGTGAGTTTTTAACAGACTTGGTTTTATCGACCACTTTTTCCTTCAGCGATACCTTATTGGCCATATAATCCCACCTTTCAATTTCCTTCCTCTGGTTGTCAAGGGAATCCATTACAAGTGATTTTTCCTTGGAAGGACAAACCTCTACACAATTGCCGCAGCCTGTACAGTCGAGCACGCTCACCTGGATACGGAAGCTCATGCCATTGTACATTTTTGATGGTGTTGCTACCCTGGTTTCAGTTCCTTCGGGAGCACCTGCAACTTCTTCGTCTGTTAACAGGAACGGACGGATGGCAGCATGAGGGCAAATGTATGCACACTGGTTACACTGGATACAATTTTCTGCCTGCCATTCAGGCACACTTACTGCGATTCCTCGTTTTTCATAAGCCGCAGTACCCAATGGGAAAGTACCATCTTCTGAACCTACGAATGTAGATACAGGAAGACTGTCACCTTTCTGATTGTTAATTACATCAACTACCTTCACAATGTAATCAGGGCGTTCAGAAGTACCATTGGTATAGCTGACCTCAATGTTTTTCCATTCCTGCGGCACTTCTACCTTTCTTACATTTTTTCCACCTGCATCAACTGCTGCATAATTCATGTGGATCACTTTTTCTCCCATCTTGCCGTAGCTTTTTACAATGGCATCTTTCATTTCCTGTACAGCCAGGTCAAAAGGAATTACTCCTGTGATTTTAAAGAATGCCGATTGCATGATGGTGTTGGTACGTGAACCCAGGCCTATTTCTTCGCCTAATTGGGTACCATTGATAATATAAAAGTTGATTTCGTTTTGCGCGAGGTATTTTTTCATGTGATCGGGAAGCCTGTTCTTGGTTTCTTCTTCATCCCAGATAGAGTTCAGAAGGAATGAACCGCCTTTTTTAAGTCCCTTTAATACGTCATATAAATGAATGTATGCAGGTACATGGCATGCAACAAAGTCGGGTGTGGTAACCAGGTAGGTTGAACGGATGGGCTTGTCGCCGAACCTTAGGTGCGAGCAGGTAAAACCTCCTGATTTTTTTGAATCGTACTGGAAATATCCCTGGCAGAATTTATCGGTTGCGTCGCCAATAATTTTGATGGAGTTTTTATTTGCACCCACAGTTCCGTCAGATCCAAGTCCATAAAATTTCGCCTGGTAGGTTCCTTTGGGTGTAATATCTATATCCTCCTTCAATGGAAGCGACTTGAAAGTAACATCATCAACAATACCAATTGTGAAATCATTTTTTGGCTCATTCATGTCCAGATTTTCGTAAACTGAAAGAATCTGGGAAGGAGTGGTATCTTTTGATCCAAGGCCATAACGTCCGCCAACAATTACAGGAGCGTTATCCTTTCCATAGAAAGTAGATTTTACATCAAGATAAAGGGGTTCGCCTGCTGATCCTGGTTCCTTGGCCCTGTCGAGTACTGCAATGCGTTTAACACTTGCCGGAACAGCCTGCATAAAATATTTGGCTGAGAAAGGACGGAACAGATGGACTGCAACCATACCCACCTTTTTTCCCTGTGCTGCCAGGTAATCAATGGTTTCTTTAATGGTTTCGGTTACAGAACCCATTGCAATAATTATGTTTTCAGCTTCCGGGTCACCATAATAATCAAATGGATGATATTCACGGCCGGTAATTTTTGTGATTTCCTTCATGTAGTTAGCTACAATATCAGGAACGGCATCATAGTACTTATTTGAAGATTCCTTTGCCTGAAAGAATATATCGGGGTTTTGAGCTGTTCCCCTGGTGACAGGGTGCTCAGGGTTCAGTGCGCGGTCACGGAATTCCTGCAATGCTTCCTTGTCCACGAGCGGAATGATATCCTCCATCTGGATTGCTTCAATTTTCTGAACCTCGTGAGAAGTCCGGAATCCATCGAAGAATGCTACAAAAGGAACCCTTGCTTTCAATGTTGCAAGATGTGCAACACCTGCCAGGTCCATTTCCTCCTGAACTGAACCAGAAGCAAGCATCGCATAGCCAGTCTGGCGTGCAGCATAAATATCGCTGTGATCACCAAAGATAGAAAGGGCATGTCCGGCTATTGCGCGTGCACTGACATGGAATACAGTGGGAAGCAATTCTCCGGCTATTTTGTACATATTGGGAATCATCAGTAACAATCCCTGAGAAGCTGTGTATGTGGTTGTCAGTGCACCTGCCTGAAGAGAACCATGAACAGCACCTGCAGCACCACCTTCACTTTGCATCTCAGCCAGCCTTACTGGTTGTCCAAACATGTTCTTTTTCCCAAAGGCTGCCCACTCATCGACATATTCAGCCATGGTAGATGAAGGAGTAATAGGGTAAATACATGCGACTTCACTAAACATGTAGCTCATGTGAGAAGCTGCATAGTTTCCGTCGCAGGTAATAAACTTTTTTTGTTTTGTCATCTCTGTTTTAATTTATCCGTTAAATAATTATTGTTTCATTCAGTATAAAAATCCAAAGAGCCACAGGGGGATTACTTTATCCTGCCCTGTTTCAATCATGTCGGCAGCGGCATAATAATCTGCTCCGGCGCTGATTTTGTGTCCTCCTACCAGCACATGATATTTGTTGCCCACCAGGAAGTCGGCTACAGAGGAACTGTTTATCCTGTGCTTGTATCCCACCTGGTTGTAAAAGAACGTATGCCGGAGATTTATTTTTTCAGTGTTATCTGGTGCAATGGCATACAACAGGTTGGTATTGTGCAGATACACCTTCTCTGGCTTCTTCATTTCATTTTCATCACCATTGGCATAAAGCAGCTGAATGAGCTTGGCGTTTTTTAGATAACGCAGGTAATTCATTACTGTTGCCCTGGATGTTTCAATATCGGCTGCTAATTTACTTACATTTGGCGAAAAAGGTGTCTCTGAGCCTATGATATACAACAGTTTTCTGAGTTTTGACAAGTATTTTAGCTCAATCTGGTTAATATAAGGCACATCGATTTCCAGTGCCAGGTTAATATGTTTTAATAGCCGGCTGATATAAAAGCCTGGATTGTCGAAATAATAAGGATAGATACCATTTTTGAGATAATCACTGAAATATGCCAGTGGCCTTACGCCGGAAACGATGTGTTTAGCAATTTCTTTATGATTCTGAAGGATTTCCTCCAATGAACAAACAGGGAAGTTATTCCCGGTTGAATGGTTTAAAAACTCCCTGAATGAAAGACCTTCAAGATGATTTACTTTCACTCTGCCCTTCAGGTGAGGATTTTCTTCTGTTACCCGTAAAACAGGCGATGATGTAAAGATGATTTTCAAGCCTGGCATCCTGTCGTTACATTTTCTAAGTTCAGCCGACCAGTTGGGATATTTTTGAATCTGATCGAGAACCAGTAACTTGCCTCCCCGTTTGAAAAATTCATCAGCAAAGGAAAGAATTGTTCGGTTGGTAAAATAAAAATTATTAAGGTCGATGTAAAGTACAGTATTATCCTCGGGAAATTCTTTCTTCAGATAATCCAGAATAAACGTGGTTTTCCCGACACCTCTGAATCCTTTGATGCAGATGAGATGCTGCGACCAGTCAACTGTTTTTACCAGTTCCCTCTCCAGTGTGGAGTGGTTGCTTTCGAGCAGGGTTTTATGTGTGGTACTAAAGAAATCCAAAATTTATATTTTGGACAAAAATAATCAGAATTCATTTGCTTTTGCAATGTGCAGATGTCAGAATTCCTTAATTTGTGTAATTTATAATTGATAAAAATAAAAAAGCAGGCTTATCAGGCCTGCTTTAGCAACTAAATGTTTTCTTAATGTTAACCATCATTCATAGATGCCAGAAATTCAGCTACTGAATTTGACCGCATCAGCCTGGTTTTCATAAATTCCATTGCTTCGAGTGAGTTCATATCGCCGAGGTAGTTTCGTAAAATCCACAATTTGTCGAGCAAATCTTTTCTGATAAGCAAATCTTCACGGCGTGTGCTTGAAGCAGGAATATCAACCGACGGGAAGATTCTTTTATTTGAAAGTTTGCGGTCGAGCTGGAGTTCCATATTACCTGTTCCCTTAAATTCTTCAAAAATTACCTCATCCATTTTGGATCCGGTTTCGGTCAGGGCAGTAGCAAGTATTGTAAGTGAACCACCTTCTTCAATGTTACGGGCTGCACCGAAGAAACGTTTAGGTTTATGCAGGGCATTTGCATCCACACCACCCGAAAGAACTTTCCCCGATGCTGGCTGTACGGTATTATATGCGCGGGCCAGCCTTGTAATGGAGTCGAGCAATATAACAACATCGTGTCCGCATTCGACAAGCCTTTTTGCTTTTTCAAGAACAATATTTGCAACCCGAACATGTTTCTCAGCCGGTTCATCAAATGTAGAGGCAACCACTTCAGCATTAACGCTCCGGGCCATATCTGTAACTTCCTCCGGCCTTTCATCAATCAGCAGGACGATCATGTAAACTTCGGGATTGTTAGCTGCTATTGCATTTGCTATTTCCTTCAGCAATACGGTTTTTCCTGTTTTGGGCTGTGCCACAATAAGCCCGCGCTGTCCTTTTCCAATCGGGGCAAACATATCGACTACCCTTGTTGAAATGTTGTCGTGACCGTTGCCGGTCAGTTCAAACTTTTCATCAGGAAACAGGGGGGTCAGGTGATCGAAAGGAACCCGGTCGCGAATATACTGCGGGCTGCGCCCATTGATTTCCTGAACTTTAATAAGTGGAAAATATTTTTCCCCTTCTTTGGGGGGCCTTACAGTGCCGGTAACCGTATCGCCGGTTTTTAAACCAAACAATTTGATCTGAGACTGTGATACATATACATCGTCGGGTGAATTCAGGTAATTAAAATCGGAAGAACGTAAAAAACCATAACCATCGGCCATAATTTCCAATACTCCTGTATTGGTTACAATTCCGTCAAATTCATAATGCTTGCCATTATTTGACTGGTTGTTAGACTGGTTCTGATTTTGTTGTTTGTGTTGCTGATGTGGTTTATGATCCCTGAATTCTTTTTTTAGAATCTTCGGTTTTTCCTGTTCCCTAATTTCTTTGGGTTTTTTTTCTTCTTCAGCAGGTTGCACATTCTGAGGTGTCTGAGGCTCAGGAATTACAGGTTTGTCTCTTTCAGGTTCCTGCGGTATTATTTTGGGTTTTTCAGCTTCTTTGGGTTGATTTTCCCTGGCAACAGCACTTTCATCCCTGTTGGTTCTTGTTTTTTCGGTAAATCCCTGAATGATCGCCTTAATCTGGTCTTGTCTCGATTGAATATTGCTTTCCCTGATATTAGGTTTTTTCGCCTGGATTTCCATTTTCTGTGCAGGATTGGCGCTATCATCGTAGTCGCGGCGCGGCCTTCTTCCCCGGCGTGGTTTTTCGCCAACAGATTTATCTTCGGGTTCCTGTTTTCTTCGCAGAAAGTTTTTAAAAGATGAACGTTCTTCTTTCTTTTCCTGCTGTTCGGGAGAAGATTCTTTTTTTACTTTTTTTTCTGCCTCCCTTATAGCTTGTGTATCCAGTATCTTGTATATAAGATCTTGTTTTTTGTAAGCTTCTACACGTTTAATATTCAGTTCCTTTGCTATGTCACGCAATTCAGGAACCAGTTTTTTGTTCAATTCTAAAATGTCATACATTGTATATAGTATTATTATCTTTTCCTAAAGTATAATTGATAATTGTTGGAAAAAAAATCAAGTGGAGACGAGAATCTGTTGAAAATTCGGGTGCAATTATAACAAATAGTTATTACATACCAAAATTTATACTCTTTTTTGTTGTCTTTTCTTATTGTGCAATCAATTTATACTTAGAACCTTTGTGGCTTTCAGGATTAATAAATAAGATATGTGTTTATAATCATTCCGTCAGTTATTCCTATTTATAAAAGAATGTGTGCATGGATTTTTATGCCTGATATATTTAAAACGTATAGAGAACTATTTTGTTTCAGATTTTTCTAAAATCTTATGTTGTATTTCGTTTTTAGCCGGAGTGCTTATTCATCCATTTGAAATACATTGGTTTGACTGGCAAACAAGGTATTTTATGCATTGGTAATTTCATTGCCCGGTTTCAGTGTCCACTGGAACCCCGATTGCCAGCCAAAGGTTCTGCTGAAGCTGATTTGACAAAATATAACTGACTTCTTCGCCCGTGAAGAAACGAATGCCTATGGGTTTCAGGTGAAATACGACCTATTTTTTTCCCGTCAACCGAATTACTGCTGCTGGTCCCTGGTGGTACTTACCCTCGTCAAGGATATAATTGGTTTCACTGATCAGGCAAGCTGATAAAGAACCGAAATCATTTTCCTGTTCCTTTTTGGAAAACAACCTGCCAGGATCTTATGGTCCGCATGAATCCATTGGAATCTGTTTTTTTGAAAGGCCTTCAAGAATAATTGTTCCTCCGGGTCTTAGAAATCTGAGCAGTTTCCGGTGATGCCTGTTGCGGATTTGAGGCGGGAAATGTTCAAAAATGAAGAAGATACAGTCGAAAAATGCGTCGGGATAAATTATTTCTTCAACTGGGGATACGGTGTAATGAATATTTACTTTGTTCAGGCCTGCCAGTTTATCTTCTTTTAGTTTAGCTTCAGTACTGATATCAAAGGCAAATACTTGCCAACCCATACAGGCTGCATAGGCTGGGTTTCTTCCTTCTCCTTCTGCCGGAAAAAGAATTTTATCCGGATTAAGCTTTTCCACCTCAGATTTAAGAAATTCACCAGGCAGGGTTTCGTAAGCATACTCACCGGTTGAATACCGGTTATTCCAGAATTCATTCATGTTGTTGGCTTTTCATGGTGGGAACAACAATACTTGCTTTTGGTTAATCAGAACAATATGATGGATGAGTTGTTACTTGTCAGAATAAATTTTTGTTCGTAACGGGATACAAATAAGTTTCTTTTTTATTTTTGCACAAAATCACAGCAATGAGAATTGAGATAGAACAACCGGAACAGGCAGAACTGGAAGAGGCTGGAGTATTTTCCTGGCCGGTGTGGGAACATGAAGAAGATAAGATTGAATGGTATTATGATAAAACTGAACATTGTTATATCATAGAAGGGAATGCCACAGTTGTTTCTGAATTCGATTCTATTATCATTAAACCCGGTGATTACCTGATTTTTCCTGCCGGACTGGAAGTTGTTTGGGATATTCAAACAAAAATACGAAAGCATTATACCCATGAATAAGTCAGCTTAAAACTGGCTTGACAGTAAATCATTTCAATTCTGATTTGTTTAATAGAATTACACCCTGATATATTCAGGTATTATATGCACTTGCTTTGCATCAGACTCTGGGTTCACAGCCATCATATGGTTATAAAAAGATACTTCAGCTAATGGTGAGAATGTCTCCTTCTTTCTTTACACTGTAAACCTTCAGGTTTGACTGGGCAGGACCATTGACTACACTTCCGGTTGCTGAAAAAACTGATCCATGACAAGGACATGGCAACTGATTTGTATCTTTGTTGTAACCTACAGTACAACCTTCATGGGTGCAAATTTTCGAGAGGGCAATATAAGCTGTTTCTGTAGTCCGGATAACAATAATATCACCAGTATAGGCAAAACCGCCTACAGTTTTAAGGGCAGAAAAGTTTTGATTGTTTAAATCAACTTTAATACCACCGCCTGGATTATTGACATCGTCAAGTACATCGTCATTTCCGTCACTGCAGGAATTGAAGATTAATGGAGCAGTAAGCAAAAGGCTGCTACCCATCGCAAATTTTTGAATGAAGACTTTTCTTTCCATAAATATGGGGTATTAATAATGTAATCTAAATTCTCTGATCAGGTTAAACCCGAAATAGACAGTGCCTTTCTCCCATGTTCCCATGGTTGCTGTATAAAGGCCCTGACTGAACATTTGCTGTGAATTTGAAAGGATTAACTGGAAAAGATGGCCCCTGGTATGTATATCTAACCCAAGAGATAGGGGTTTTGTGCCTGAAAATTCTGAATTGTACCAGTGCAGGTATTCGAGGTTTACGGATACCATATCTGAAAATTTAACTGTTCCTGCAAGTCCGGTGGTTATTAAGGAGTAGCTTCTGTTTTCGGTTGGAAGGTATCCGGTTGACATAAAGCCAGGGGAAAGTTGGAATGAAGTATTGCCAAGATTGATTGCAGCCAGCAACTGGCCATAAGCTGATGATTTTGAAGTCAGGTCATCTTCTGATGAAGGAAAATAATTCCTCAATGTCGGAACCGATGTTCCTGCCAAAGCAGCCAGAGTTAGGGGGAAATTTGAATTTTGCTGCAAGAATCTATATTTTACAAACAAATCATAGGTCTTCAGCCATGAACTCCGTCCAAGCCCGATATTAAGATGATTGGATACACCATATTCGAATCCCAAACGCATTGTCGCCTGGTCAAGTCCGAATAATTCGTACAATCCTCCGTCAATTTGTCCAAACCTGTGCTGTATCAGAAACAACAATTCCCCTTTTTCTGCAAGGTTTACAGAATGCTCGTTAACAAAACGGGTTCCCCTGAAGTTGTTATCAATAATTTCCTCTGCTGAATCGGGTTGAGCAATGGAAATCTGAAAATGGAATACCGCCAGTACTATAATTACATACCTAATCATCTGATTATTTTGTATAAAAACATATTTGAATTGCATTTTGTTTTAGCAGAAAAGGGTTATTTTTAACTGGAATATAGCAATATAGGTTAAACAGAAGATAACATATCCTCTATACAGATATTTTAATGCTATTTTTGTAGGAGAATTAGACAACTTCGGATAAACATTAAAAAAACTGTATTGTTTGTTACTAACAACATTAAACTTGGAAATGGATAAATTTTCATCAGTCGGAAACCAGGAGCAGGAAACCATTGACGACCTGTATCAAACATATCTTCAAAATCCTGAATCACTGGATAAGAGCTGGCAGCATTTTTTTGCCGGATTTGAATTTGCAAGGACAACATATCCTGCACAGGGGTTAAGGCCAATGCCCGATGAGATGAATAAGGAGTTTGCCATTCTGAGTCTTATTCATGGATACCGTCAGCGGGGTCATCTTTTCACGAAAACAAATCCTGTCAGGGCCAGGCGGAAATATGTACCCACACTCGATATTGAGAATTTTGGATTATCTGAAGAAGATCTTGACAAAACATTTCAGGCCGGTAAGGATATCGGTTTGGGCCCTGCAAAATTAAGAAACATTATTGCACATCTGGAGGAAACCTATTGTCGCTCTGTGGGGGTTGAGTATGTATATATGCGCAAACCTGAGGTTGTAAAGTGGCTGAAGGAAAAGATGGAAAGCACCCGCAACTCCCTTCAGTTTTCTGAGGACCAGCGGAAGGATATATTCTACCACCTTAAACTGGCTGTAGGATTTGAAAATTTTATACATAAAAAGTTCGTCGGACAGAAACGTTTTTCTTTGGAAGGTGCAGAGAGCCTTATTCCTTCGCTTGACGCGGTAATTGAAAGGGGAGTGGAACTTGGAATTGAAGAGTTTATTATAGGAATGGCACACCGTGGCCGGCTAAATGTTCTTGCCAATATACTTGAAAAGCCGTATGAAAAAATATTTAAGGAATTTTATGGTAAAGAGTATGAGGAGGATATTTGGGCAGGTGATGTAAAGTACCACCTGGGTTATGAAAATGAAGTCAATACGGACCTGGGAAAAAAAGTGAAGCTGATGCTGGTTCCAAACCCCTCTCATCTGGAAGCAGTAGGACCTGTTGTACAGGGGATGGTACGGTCACGGATTGATTCAGTTTATAAGGGAGATTTTAATAAAGCTGCCGGAATTATTATTCATGGTGATGCAGCTATCGCTGCACAGGGAATTGTCTACGAAGCCATCCAGATGTCGCAGCTTGATGGCTATCGTACCGGAGGTACCATTCATCTTATCATCAACAACCAGGTTGGATTTACCACATCATATCTTGATGCCCGTTCCAGTACCTACTGCACAGATGTGGCTAAAGTTACACGTTCGCCTGTATTTCATGTAAATGGCGATGATGTTGAAGCACTTGTTTATACCATCAGGCTGGCTATGGAATTCAGGCAGAAATTCGATGCGGATGTTTTCATTGACATTCTTTGTTACCGTAAATATGGACACAATGAAGGAGATGAACCCCGCTTTACACAGCCATTGCTATATAAGGCAATTGCAAAACATCCCAATCCGCGGGATATTTACGCAGAAAAACTTCATCAGCTTCAAATTATGTCGCCTGAAGAAGTAAAAAAAGAAATAAAGCAGTTTGATAAATATCTTGAACAGAAATTTGAAGATTCAAAGAAAATTGAAAGGCTGATTATCCGGAAATTTCTGATGGATGAGTATTCAGGGTATGAACTCCCACAGAAGTCGATGTTTGATTTATCGGTTCAGACAGGGGTAAACCATGAAAGGCTTGTCCAAATTGCTGAGAAGATAAACAACCTTCCAAAGGGAATGGTATTTTTCAACAAGGTCAACCGGATATTATCTGACCGGCGCATGATGATGATTGAAGATCGTCTTGATTGGGCTATGGCAGAATTACTTGCTTACGGTTCACTTGTTACGGAAGGTCACCCTGTCCGGTTGAGTGGACAGGATACAGAAAGGGGTACTTTTGCCCACAGGCATGCCTCTTTTGTTTTGGAAGGAACGGATGAAAAGTATTTTCCATTGAAACACGTTGCGGAGGATCAGGCTCCTTTTCATGTCTATAATTCGTTGCTTTCTGAATATGCAGTACTTGGTTTTGAATACGGATATGCATTGGCCCAGCCCAACGGTTTAACCATCTGGGAAGCACAATTTGGCGACTTTCACAATGTTGCCCAGGTTATTATCGATCAGTATATTACTGCTGCATTTGAAAAGTGGGGAATGATGAATAACCTTGTTCTTTTCCTGCCTCATGGTTATGAAGGACAAGGGCCGGAGCATTCGAGCGGACGAATTGAACGTTTTCTGGAACTTTCAGCCAATAACAACATCCAGGTAACTGTTCCCACAACACCGGCTAATATGTTTCATCTGCTGCGCCGCCAGGTGAAAATGAAAATGCGGTTGCCCCTGATTGTTTTTACACCCAAAAGCCTGCTGCGCCATCCTCAGGTTGTATCCAGGCTTGATGAATTGGAAAACGGAGTTTTCAAGGAGGTTATTGATGATGCTGAGGCAGATGCTGAAAAAATTGATAAGGTGGTATTTACTTCAGGCAGATTATTTTATTCGCTTCAAAAATACAAACATGAGAATGGAATTGAAAATGTAGCAATTGTCAGAATAGAACAGCTTCATCCTATTCCCAATAATCAGATCCATAAAATCATCGAAAAGTACAATACCAGTGAACTGGTATGGGCACAGGATGAGCCTGAAAACATGGGTGCTTGGCCTTTTATTAACCGGAAGCTCAGTACCCTCGGGTTAAAACTTGTTTCACGTGCAGAAAGTGCCAGTCCGGCAGTGGGTCTTATGGAAATTCATTCTCAGGCACAGGACAGGATTCTTGAAAGCGTTTTCAAAAAGAAAGAATATATAGCCTCATAAAAAAGAACCAGAATGATAGTAGAAGTTAAAGTTCCCAGTCCGGGAGAATCAATTACCGAAGTTGAAATAGGTACATGGCTTGTTGAAAATGGGTCTGTTGTAGAAAAAGATCAGGAAATTGCTGAAGTGGAGTCGGATAAGGCAACTCTTACAATAGTGTCAGGTGAAGCAGGTAAAATAGATATAAAGGTTACCGAAGGTGAAATGGTTGAAGTAGGTTCAGTTGTATGTACAATTGATACGGATTTTGCTTCCGCCGCAGGTGACAAAACAGGCAAACCGGAAAAGAAGGAATCTATTAAGGAAGATAATAATAAAGTAACCATAGAAGAGGAAGCTCCTGTGGCTGCGGTAAAGGAGATGCCTGAAAAACCTGCCGGGAAGGAAGATGAACCGGAACATGAACAGGTAAAGGTCACCCCGGTTGCCAGGTCACTGATGAAAGAACATGGTTTATCGGTTGAGGATGTGATCAAAGGGTTAAAGAGGCTGGGGAAAAAGGAGGTGGAGGCTGTTTTAAATGCGCCTGAAGACTCATTTGCTGAACCGGGAAAAGATAAAAATGCTTCCCGTGAGATTGACAGAAACCGCATGACTTCCCTGCGGCGTAAGTTGAGCCAGAGGCTTGTGGCCGTAAAAAATGAAACAGCCATGCTCACAACCTTTAACGAGATTGACATGAGTTACCTGATGGACCTCAGGAAGAAGTATCAGCAGCAGTTTGTTGAAAAACATGGTTTTAAAGTAGGATTCATGTCTTTTTTTACAAAAGCGGCGGCAATGGCAGTTGAATATCATCCGATGGTAAATGCACAGCTTGACGGGGATGAAATCCTTTCACCCCGGTTTGTTGATGTAGGTATTGCCGTTTCAACGCCAAAAGGGTTAATGGTTCCGGTAGTAAGAAATGCAGAAAGTAAATCTATAGCTCAGATTGAACTGGAAATAAAGGATCTGGCAGAAAAGGCAAGAACTAAAAAAATATCGGTCGAAGAACTGACCGGAGGGACGTTTACCATCACTAATGGAGGAGTGTTTGGCTCGTTGCTTTCTACACCCGTTCTCAATCCTCCACAGTCAGGTATCCTGGGGATGCATAATATTCTCGACAGGCCGGTTGCAATTAACGGTAAAGTGGAAATCAGACCGATGATGTATGTAGCGCTTTCTTATGATCACCGGATAGTAGATGGTAAAGATTCTGTGGGCTTTTTGATGAAAGTTAAGGAATTTATTGAGAATCCTGCCTTGATGCTTTCTTCAGGGAAAGATCCTTATATGAAGCTGCTTGATATTTAGCAGGAATTTTCTTTTACAGGGAAGCTGGCATTAAACTTTTACAATCATTTTACCTGTGTTGGCACCTTCGAAAAGGCCGATAAATGCATCAGGTATGTATTCGAAACCTTCAGTTACAGTTTCTTTTAAAAGAAGCTTCCCCTCCCTGTACCAGTGCATCAATTGTCCGAGTGCTTCGGGAAACTTGCTGTAATAATCATTTACAAGAAAACCTTTCATCATTGCACTGTTGACCAACAGGAGGGATTGAAGCCGCGGACCTGTTGTCATTTGATCCTTATTGTATTGTGATATGGCACCGCAAATAATGATCCTTGCAAATTTACTGATGTTCATGAGTACTCCGTCAGAAATTTCCCCTCCTACATTGTCAAAATAGATATCCACCCCTGAAGGACAAGCTTTTAAAATGTCCTTTCTTATATTATTTGAGTTCCTGTAATTAATGGCTTCATCAAAGTTTAATTCATGGAGAAGCATGTCTGTTTTTTCGTCGCTTCCTGCAATTCCTGTAACATGGCAGCCCAATAGTTTTCCGATTTGCCCTGCAATAGTGCCGACAGCACCTGCAGCACCTGAAACAACCAGTGTTTCGCCCTTCTGAGGTCGGCCTATTTCCATTAGTCCAAGGTAAGCCGTTAAACCAGGCATTCCCAGCAGCCCAAGCCATGCCGATAAAGGAGCATCCTGTTCATTTACTTTTGTCAGACCATCTCCCCGGCTGACCTGGTATTCTGCCCATTCTAGCAATCCCGTTACATGATCCCCACTTTTATACTCAGGATTATTTGATTCTGTTACCCGGGCAACTATTGCTGATTTCATTGGTTCACCTGGGGTGAATCCTGTAGTATATGATTTCCTCTCACTCATCCTTCCCCTTAAATATGGATCAACAGAAACAAACAAGGTTTTAAGCAGTACTTCCCCTTTCCCGGGGGCGGCCACCGGCATTTCAACAATTTTGAAACAGTCGGGACCGGGTAATCCTTCAGGAACCTTGTGAAACAGAATTTTTTTGCTTTTCATCATTTGCTATGAAATGTTTAGGGTTTGTATTCTTAACATTGTATAGGTGTTTTGGTTTAATGGAAGATCAAATCATGTTTAAGCATGATACAGCCATTTTAATCTTAATGCTTCATATATTTTACATTAAGTGTATAACCTGTAATAAAAACAATTGTAAATAGAGTGTTGGTAACTGACAGGGCCTGCAAGTTGATCCAGATCACCGGAAGAAGCAGTATGATAAGTTGTGCCGGCACATATATGAAGTAACCGTCACGATGCAGTTTCCACATCCTTATTGCTCCAATGAGAGAAAAGGAGTAAAACACCATCAGGATAAGAAAATAGAAAGGGGAGATTTCGCTGGTTGTATGCCATGAAGAATACCTGATAATGAGTTCTGAAACTTCTTCAAAAAAAAGGGCGGCAATAAAGTAACCAATAAACCCAATGATGCTGCCCGTAAAAGTTAAAAAGCACAGTGCACTTAACAGTGCCGGTCGCTGGTATATGTTTTCAGGTTGTTTCAAATCTTATTTTTTTCAGGAAAACCGTAATGTTATTTTATAGATCGTATTTCACTTAAGCAAGATCAGTCACTTCAAGATTAATTGTTCAAAAATAGTGAGTTTTTAGAAGCTTCTTCCCTCAGGGGCTTTTTTTAATTATACTACCTTTGGACATTATTTCAAATTTTCAGAAAAATGAAAAGGGATACACTGGTATTTGATATTATTCAAAAAGAACGTGAGCGCCAGCTGAGCGGAATTGAATTGATTGCATCCGAGAATTTTGTAAGTGACCAGGTGCTTGAGGCAATGGGATCAGTTATGACAAATAAATATGCTGAAGGGTATCCCGGGCACCGATACTATGGCGGATGTCAGTTTGTAGATCAGACCGAACAACTGGCCATTGACCGCATATGCAAACTGTATGGTGCAGAATGGGCCAATGTTCAACCTCATTCCGGGGCGCAGGCAAATGCTGCTGTGCTCAGTGTAATATTAAAACCAGGTGATACTTTTCTGGGACTTGATCTTTCACACGGAGGCCATCTTTCTCACGGTTCACCTGTGAACAGTTCAGGTATACTATACAATCCGGTGGGATACCGGGTTAAGGAAGATACAGGACTTGTTGATTATGATGAGATGGAAGCCCTCGCTCTGGAACATAAACCCAAATTGATTATTGGAGGGGCATCAGCATACAGCCGTGAATGGGATTACCCGCGTATGCGCAAGATTGCCGATAAGGTTGGAGCCCTGCTTATGATTGATATGGCACACCCGGCAGGCTTGATTGCAGCTGGGTTGCTTGATAACCCGGTTAAACATGCACATGTAGTAACTTCAACTACCCATAAAACATTAAGGGGTCCGCGCGGAGGGATCATTCTTATAGGAAAGGATTTTGAAAATCCGTGGGGGATTGCTACTAAAAAGGGAGAAGTCAGAATGATGTCGTCATTGTTCGATTCGTCAGTTTTCCCAGGTCAGCAGGGAGGGCCTCTTGAGCATGTAATTGCTTCAAAGGCAGTGGCCTTTGGAGAAGCGCTTGCCCCTGAATTTAAAGAGTATCAGCGGCAGGTTCAGAAGAATGCACAGGTAATGGCAAACGCATTTATAGACCTGGGATATAAGGTTATTTCAGGGGGTACTGACAATCATTCCATGCTTATCGACCTTCGAACAAAATTTCCTGCTGTTACAGGCAGGCAGGTGGAAAATGTGCTTGTGCGGGCAGACATTACAGTAAATAAAAACATGGTCCCATTCGACAGCCGTTCACCATTTCAGACATCCGGATTAAGAGTGGGAACGCCTGCCATTACTACCCGTGGAGTGAAGGAGGATATGATGCCTGAGATCGTACAAATGATTGATGAGGTCATTTCAAATATAGATGATGAAAAAGTTCTGAAATCTATTTCTGCTAAAGTGCATGAAATGATGAAGGTTTTTCCGCTTTTTGCATATTGACCTCTGGAAAGATTTTCATCCGAGAATGAAAATCCACAGCGGAATGACGACCACTGAAATCAATGTGCCAAAAACAACGACACGGGCAAATAGTTTTATTTCAAGCTGGTATTGCACAGAAAGTGCGTAAGGTGTAAGTCCCAGAGGCATTGCAGCATCTATTACTGATGCCTTAAGTTCTTCAGGAGGAAGGTTTGCAAATCGAAGTGCCAGGTATAACAGTGCAGGTATAATGATCATTGAGGTTGTCGAGATAAGCACGACCTGTGCCCACTCTAACGTATTGCCTATTTTCTGCAAACCTATAAATATACCCAGTGAAAACAGTACAACAGCTGTTACCGATTGAGAGAACAGTTTTATTGTTTGTACGGCAACCTTTGGCACAGGAATTTTAAATACTACAATTGCAATTCCTATAAATACTGAAATCAGCAGAGGATTTTTAAGCAGGCTGAAGGTCATTTTTTTTATATCAATTGAACTGTTTCCATTTATCTCTACAAGAACAAGTGCCAGGGTTAGCATCCAGAAAACATATACTGCAGATAATATTGCTGCAACAGGCAGGATGCCTTGCCCATAGGTGTTTTCCAAAACAGGAATGCCCAGGTAGGCAATATTTCCAAAAGGAATGATAAGAAACAATGATTGTTTCATTTTTGATTTTAGTGGGAATAGCATAGCAAGAAAATAAACAAGGGCCATGCAGGCAATAAGGTATGCTGAATTAAGAAGAATAAGTGACAGGAAATTTTGTATCTGGCCTTCAAGTTGCATCAATGAATATACTACCAGCGCCGGAAAGCCTATTCACAGAGCATACTTATTCAAAACTTCTACCCAGTTATGAGAGGCTGCTCCTGTACGGGAAAAAATTGCACCTGTAAGGATTACAAGGAAAAGGGGTAGAACAGTTTCAAATGAATTCAGGATTGCATCCATTCGCCATAGTTTATATGCGGCCTGACGTCAGTCACTATCATTCCGGCTTTTTGTGCTGCAGCTATTCCCAGATCCCCATCTTCGAATACCTGGCACTTCGAAGGCTCTACTTTCATAAGTTCAGCACACAATAAAAATGTTTCAGGTTCAGGTTTATGAAGTGTAACGTCTTCAGCAGATACAATAAAATCGAAATATCTGGTAATATCAAGGGCATTCAGTTGAACTTCGGCACTTTTACGGCTCGCCCCGGTTCCCACTGACATAGGTAACCTGCCATGATACTCTTTTACAATGGCAATCATTTCCTCTACAGGTTTCAATAATGCTGCAGATTCCCAGAAGGACTGCTGTTTAAGCTTAACTACCTCTTCGGGAGTTATTGAGAGGCCATATTGTTCAACTACTCTCCTGGCAAAATCAATAGTAGGCATTCCTGTCATTTCGTATAATATCTTCGGATCAAATTTGAATCCGTACCTTTCACCTATGCGGTTCCAGGTAGAAAGATGCACAGGCAGAGAATTTGAAAGTGTGCCATCAAGATCAAATATTAACGCCCTGGCTTCAGGGTGAACATGTAAACCCATATCTTTTTATGATTTGCCGCAAAATTAACATATCAAAAGAGATAATTATCAGAATCATCATGAATTACAAATTATTTAAACAAGAGTTAAGCTGTAGTAACACGACCAACCTGAAGTTAAAAAATGTGTGGAGTATATCAAGATGGATTATTGTTTTTATCTTTGATTAAAAGCTAATTTACAGCAGTATGAAAAGTAAAATCACCTGTTTTAGATTGATAGTATGTTTTATAATGTGTTTCTGGTCATTCAGCCATGCAAATAATCCTGTTCGTGAAAAAGGAAAATGGAAACTTGTGTGGGAGGAGAACTTTAGTTACTCAGGCCTTCCCGACACTGCAATTTGGAGCTATGAGGAAGGCTATGTCAGGAACAACGAAGCTCAGTTTTATACAAGGGGAAGATCAGAAAATGCAAGAGTTGAGGATGGCAACCTTATAATTGAAGCTAGAAAAGATAACTGGAAGGGAAATAAAATTACCTCAGCAAGTATACATACGTATGGAAAGAAAAGCATTATGTATGGTAGGGTGGAGGTTAGGGCAAAACTGCCTGCCGGAAGAGGTACATGGCCTGCTATATGGATGTTGGGCAATAGTTTCCAGACAGGTACCGGCTGGCCGGAATGCGGTGAAATTGATATTATGGAAAATGTCGGCTATGACCCTGATGTAGTTCATGGCAACATTCATACAAAAGCATATAATCATGTACAGGGAACTGCAAAGGGAAACAAGCTGACCCTTGAAAAACCTTATGATCTTTTTTATACCTATTCAATTGAATGGTATGACGACCGCATTGAATTTTTTATTGATGATGAATGTTACCTTGTCTATGAAAATGAAAATAGGGGAGCCGATACCTGGCCGTTCGACAAGCCGCATTATCTCATTTTAAACCTTGCCATAGGAGGCGGTTGGGGAGGTCAGCAAGGTATTGATGAATCCATTTTCCCTCAAAAGTACTACATTGATTATGTAAAGGTCTTTGAATTGGAGGAATGAAGCCATTTGAGGCCTGCCTTATTCTCATGGCTGAAGATGATTTCCTGTTAATTTATATTTTAAAGGACACCGGTGGTATCATAGGCGTGTTTGTCTGGTTGCTCTTCCTTATAATGATGATAATAAACACGAAAATCAATTTCCTGAAATTTCAATAACTATGATTTCAGAACGGCTGTTGGTGCGGATGGGTGGTCCCCAGGTACCGTATCCGGAGGATACATAAAAATGGGTTCCATTTATTTTTCGATATCCTTCGCTTATATCAAAGATTGCGCTTGTAATATAATTAAAAGGCCACATCTGCCCGTTATGCGTATGACCTGATACCTGCAGGTCAACCGGACTCTCTGCAACCTCTGCTACATGATAGGGCTGATGATCAAGCATGAGAATTATGTTCGAAGTGTTCGTCCCGTCAAGCAACTGCTCCAGCGATTTCCTTTTGCGGCCATACATTCTTTCTGCTGTCAGATCTTCTCTGCCTATTATTGTTATACCATTCTCAAGTACCGTAATGCTGTCGCGCAAAACGGTCACATGATGATCGGTTAAATACTTTTGAGCTTCAGCGGCATTACCATAAAATTCATGGTTGCCAAGTACCGCATAAACACCGTGTTTTGCCTTCAAATTCTTTAACAGGTCACCCAAATTGTTGCGGATCACCGGACCAAGATCTTCATCAAATACATCACCACCTAAAAGAATAAGATCGGCATTCTGGTTGTTGATAAGAGAGACCATTTTCTTCAGGCTGTTTGTAGAGTTCATCATGCCTAAATGTAAATCGCTGGCAAGTACTACCTTTATCACACCGTCCGGAACTTGTTTCCCTACATTTACAGAAATTTTTTTAACAACAGGACTTTTCGCATTGATAAAACCCACGAGCAGGATGGCAGCAGTCACCCCATAAACAAGCCAAATGGTTACTTTGCCTTTGCTGTCATTCCAGTTGAACCCCAGGTAATCAGTAAAATGAAATAAGGAATTAAGGCCGCGTAAAATATCTGCAAGTAAGAACAACAGTGTAAGATAAACCATGGCTCCAAGCCATATAGAACCAGATTTTATAAAACCTTCTGCAATCAGTTCCGATCCGTTGCGTTCTGTAATCCGCCCGATAACATAAGCAAAAGCCAAAAGCCAGAACAGGATGGTTGTTATCCACCATGCAGCTGTACTTTCAGGGAACAAGGCTTTTGTACGAAAAAAGATATAAAAATTTACTATCAGGTTTACAGAAAATACTACAATAAAAAATATCATATATGTTTTGCTCTTATCCATTAATGCTGTTTAACACTAGAACCCAAAAATACAACAATTGTTCGTCTTTAAAACAGTTCTCATGTTCCGTTATGGTTATATTATTATAAAATTAAGATGACCTGAATTTTTAAATATTCGTGATTCACATAAAGTAATTATCAAATCAACATTTTTTAGCATGTTCAGTTGGAAAAAATAAAAATTTAAAGGCACTTTTGTAATAGTTAAAAAAATAACTCTTAAAAAATTCAGTTTTATGCCAAAACGGGAAGATCTTCAAAAAATACTAATAATCGGTTCTGGTCCTATCATTATAGGTCAGGCATGTGAATTTGATTATTCCGGAACGCAGGCATGTAAAGCATTGCGCTCCCTGGGTTATCAGATTGTGCTGGTTAATTCTAATCCGGCTACGATTATGACTGATCCTGAAATGGCAGATTATACCTATATCGAGCCACTTAATGAATATGCACTGACAGAAATCATTAAAAAGGAACGGCCCGATGCATTATTGCCAAACCTGGGTGGTCAGACTGCTCTGAACCTGTCGCTTCAGCTGGCGAAAAAAGGAATTCTGGAGGAGTATGATGTGGAGGTTATCGGAGTTAATCTTGAAGCGATTGAGAAAGGAGAAGATCGTACTGAATTCAAGAAATCGATGTCCCGGCTGGGTATAGACATGCCTCGTAGTTCTGCAGTCACAACTGTTGAAGCTGCAGAAAAAGTAGCTGCTGATCTTGGATTCCCTGTTGTCATACGTCCTGCATATACAATGGGAGGCACAGGAGGTGGGCTTGTATATAATACTGATGAATTGAGAACCATAGCCTCACGCGGTATAGCTGCAAGTATGGTGGGGCAAATCCTGGTAGAGGAATCGGTACTTGGATGGGAAGAACTGGAACTTGAAGTGGTTCGTGATGTCAAAAACAGGATGATTACGGTTTGCTTTATTGAAAATGTGGATGCCATTGGAGTGCATACAGGCGATTCTTTTTGTACAGCACCAATGCTTACCATCTCTGTTGAACTTCAGAAGCGGCTGCAGGATTATGCTTATAAGATCGTTGAAGATATTGGAGTAATAGGTGGAACCAATGTGCAGTTTGCACATGATCCCAAAACCGGCAGGGTAGTAGTGATTGAAATAAACCCACGGACATCCCGTTCGTCAGCATTGGCATCAAAAGCCACTGGCTTCCCGATTGCTCTTATTTCAGCACTTCTGGCTGGTGGGCTTACCCTTGATGAAATACCCTATTGGCGTGAAGATACCCTGGATAAATATACTCCATGGGGAGATTATGTTGTGGTGAAATTTGCAAAATGGGCATATGAGAAGTTTGAAGGGCTTAAAGATAAATTGGGGACCCAGATGCAGGCAGTGGGTGAAGTCATGAGCATTGGTAAAAATTATAAGGAAGCATTTCAGAAAGCCATCCGGTCACTCGAAACCGGCCGTTACGGATTGGGTTTTGCCAAAGACTTCAACAGGAAATCATTGGAAGAACTGATGCTGATGCTGAAGGATGCTTCCAGTGAGAGGCAGTTCATTATGTATGAAGCTTTGCGAAAAGGCGCCACTGTTGATCAGCTGCATCAGAAAACTTATATAAAAGCATGGTTTATTGAGCAGATGAAGGAACTTGTGGAACTGGAAGAAATAATCCTGACTTACAAAGGAAATAACCTTCCTGATGAACTTTTTATACAAGCAAAAAAGGATGGATTTGCTGATAAGTATCTTGCAAAGTTGCTTGGAATTTCAGAGAAGGAAATCAGATTACGACGGATAGGTCTTGGACTGGAAGAATCCTGGGAGCCTGTGCCGGTCAGTGGTGCTGATGCAGCTTACTATTTTTCAACCTATAATGCGCCTGATAAAGTCTCGGTCGACAACAATAAAAAAATAATGGTTTTGGGTGGTGGCCCTAACAGAATAGGACAGGGAATAGAGTTCGATTACTGTTGTGTACATGCTGCTTTTGCCATCCGTGATGCAGGTTTTGAATCTATCATGGTAAATTGTAACCCTGAAACCGTTTCAACGGATTATGATACCTCCCATAGGTTATATTTTGAACCTCTTACTGTCGAGGATGTGCTGAGCATATATGAGAAGGAAAAGCCTGAGGGAGTAGTGGTTCAGTTTGGAGGACAGACGCCTCTTAATATTGCCTCAGAACTGGAAGCCAATGGCGTAAAAATCATTGGAACAAGCCCGGAAACCATAGACATGGCAGAGGATCGTGACCTTTTCCGTAATATGATGGAAAGGTTGGTTATACCCCAACCTGAATCCGGAATGGCCAGTAACATGGATGAGGCTCTTGAAATTGCACAACGTATAGGTTACCCCTTGATGGTCAGGCCTTCTTATGTTTTAGGGGGAAGAGGTATGAAGATTATAATCGATGAGGAGATGTTGAGGCATTATGTTACCGAAGCTGTGGATGTCACTCCCGACCGCCCATTGCTCATTGATATGTTTCTTGAGGATGCCATTGAGGCCGAGGCTGATGCCATTGCTGACGGCCATGATGCCTTTGTGCCGGCTGTCATGCAGCATATTGAATATGCAGGGATTCATTCAGGCGATTCTGCATGCGTAATTCCACCTGTAATTATTAAAGATGAACTGATAAAGACCATTGAAGATTATACAAGGCGTATTGCCATAGAAATGAAAGTGGTTGGATTGATGAATATCCAGTATGCAATTTACAAGGATGTGGTTTATATTCTGGAAGCTAATCCACGTGCGTCTCGCACAGTTCCGCTGGTTTCCAAAATCTGTAACATCCCAATGGCAAAAATTGCAACGGAGATAGTTCTTGGTAAGAAACTTGCTGATTTCAGACTTAAAAAAAGAAAGCTAAAGCATTTTGGCGTAAAGGAAGCTGTTTTCCCGTTTAACATGTTTCCTGAAGTGGATCCTGTATTAGGACCTGAAATGCGTTCCACAGGTGAGGTACTTGGGATGGCTGATTCCTTTGGACTGGCCTTTTTCAAATCACAGGAAGCTACCAAAACCCCATTGCCAACTAAAGGAACTGTTCTTATTACCATTGGCGACAGGGATAAAGATAAAATTCTGGATACAACTAAAAATTTTGTTGAAATGGGATTTGAAATTATGGCTACGGGAGGTACAAAAAATTACCTGGAGAAATGTGGTATTTCAGCTACGTTTATAAATAAAATATACGAAAATCGCCCAAATATTGTGGATGCACTTGTAAACAGGGAAATCGACCTGGTAATTAATACCCCGGCAGGCAAACTCAGCGAATATGATGATTCTTATATTCGAAAAACTGCCATTAAACTGGGTATCCCATACATTACTACAACCGCTGCTGCTTTTGCTGCCACGCAGGGAATCAGGGAGCGACGTAATGGTGCTTATAAAGTTAAATCCCTTCAGGAATACCATAGGGAAATTGAATAAAGATTAAATCATAAATAATAGCTGTAGCGGGAAAATTTCCGCTATGGCTATTATTTTTAATCAGGAAAATCTTTCATCAGATAACTTGCCCTGCATCTTTTCCTTTTTCTTGCCCAACCATCCTGTTTTTTCCACCTGGTGAACGTCAAACTCAGGAATGTATGGTTTAATATCAAGAAGGGGGTTGCCATCCAGCATATCTTCATTTTCAAATTCAATTACATTTCCTTCAATTTTGGTTAACTTCACCACTGATAATCCTATTCTGTTCGGTCTTTTTGGTGCCCGTGTTGCAAAAAGCCCATGCGACTGTTGGTCAAGAAAAGGCACAACCTGCAGTTCATAATCTTTGGATTGATGGAAGCAGTATATCAGGAAAATATGGGAAAAACCATCCAGGTTCATTAATCCTTCCACAAATTCATCATCCAGTACAACGGTGCCTTTGATTCCTTCTGCCAGGGCTGATTGAACTGGCATCCCTGAAACCATTTTAAATGGGGTATGAATGGTTCCAATGGTTTTGAAAATATATTCCATAAATTTTCGCTATGAAAGTAGGCAGCTAATTTCGTTTTTTTGCATGAAACGTTTGTAGGATAATGAAAGATTAAGTCTGATTCTTTATTTTTTTGGGCATCAGTCAAGCCAAAACAAGCCTAAGTTAGTAGGTTTTATTATTTTAACCGCTTAAATTGCAGATTGGTTGACATCTATTAATATAAAACATGACGAAGAAGGAAGGATCGGAGACTAAAAGTTCAGGAATATTGAAGTGGGTGGAGTTACTTGGTAACCGGTTGCCTCATCCGTTCTGGTTGTTTGTATGGATAACAGCAATTGTTGTTTTATTAAGTGCAATAGCTGCATTTTCAGGAATCAGTGCTGTTGACCCTGGTACAGGTGAAGTGGTTGTTCCACAGAATCTTATTTCAGGCTGGGGTTTAAGGCGCTTCCTGGAAGAAATGGTAACAAATTTTGCATTCTTTGCTCCCTTTGGTCTTGTTCTGGTAATGTTGATGGGAGTTTCTGTTGCTGAAAGAAGCGGATTGCTAACCATAATTTTGAGAACTATGGCTTTTGCGGTCCCCCGTAAAATTGTACTTCCGGTCATTTTTATGATAGGAGCGTGCGGTAATATCGGTTCCGACGCTGGTGTGGTAATAGTTCCCCCAATCGCTGCACTTATATTTTCACAAATGGGATTACATCCCATTGCCGGATTAATTGCCGGATATGCAGGAGCAACAGCTGGGTTTACTGCCAATTTTTTTATTGCCGGTACCGATGTATTGCTTGCAGGTATCAGTACTGAAGTCGTTCAGCAGATCAATCCTGATATTGAGGTCAGCGCTACAGCAAACTGGTATTTTATGATTGTATCTACGTTGCTGCTTGGAGTCGGAGGGGCTTTTGTTGCTTCCCGTTTTACCATTCCCCGCACTCGTGGCTTTGCAACCGGTGATCATTCAGTTGAATCATATGATGAGGCACCGGCATTATCCCCGGCAGAAAGGAAAGCATTAAAATATGCAGGTTTGGCTGCTTTAATTTATGTAGCAGTGATAGCTGTCCTGGTTGTTCCTGAAAATGCACCGTTAAGAAACCAGGAAACAGGTGGAATAGTACCTTCTCCTTTCTTAAGAGGATTGGTTCCTGTGCTTTTTTTCTTTTTTGCCATACCGGGTTATGTATATGGAAAAATTACAGGCAGCATTAAAAAGGCGGATGACATGCTTAGATTTATGGAACAAGGCATGAAGGATCTTTCCGGATATATCGTACTGATGCTGGTAGTGGCACAATTTATTAACCTGTTTAGCTGGAGCAGGCTCGATACCATTCTTGCTATAAATGGAGCAGAATTCCTGCAGTCTACAGGGCTTACCGGCCCTCTGATGTTTACCATGTATATGGTCATCGTAGCATTTCTGAATATTTTTATTGGAAGTGGTTCGGCAAAATGGGCCATTTTTGCCCCTATTTTTATTCCCATGCTTTCACAACTGGGGTACAGTGCTGCATTCATCCAACTGATGTACCGGGTCGGCGATTCAATCACCAATGCCATTAGTCCGCTTTATGTGTATTTCCCCCTGCTTATTGGCTGGGTCAGGAAATATGACAAGAATGTCGGTATTGGAACCATTCTGTCGCTTCTTGTACCTTATGCAGTAGTGCTTTTCATTATGTGGGTAGTATTGCTTTTTATATGGTTCTGGCTCGATTTGCCTATCGGAGTAGGGGAAGGTGTTTTTATAAGATAAACTTCTTTGGAGAACTTCGTAAAATATGCATGGTTGAAAAAAGACCAGCTCTTTTTGAATATCTTAATTCAGAGTCTTTTTAAATAGATGTCTTTTATCTCCCCGGTAGTCATCCAGGTGCAGATACCGAAGGGTTTTGAAAGATTTACTTCAGGCCTGATGGAAAGTTTCCGGCCTTCTGTTTTAAAATCGACAAGCTGTTCACTGTCGATCCAGGCTTCTATTTTTGTGTCTGTAACCTTGAGATGAATTGAATACCATTGATCATGTTCAAATTTTTTAAGTACCTGTGTCTCATTATGGGCGGCATCATTTCCATCGATGGTGCTTAACCCGACAACTGGTCCTCCCCAGCCTCCACAAATGAATGAACAGAAGGTTTCGCCGACAGGGAATGTCATTCCGCAGAAAAAATCATTTCCTGAAACTTTTTTAGCCTGCAGCTTAATTTCGTAGTTTATAACCGGAAATGTATCTTTCAGGTGTATTCCCGAACATCCGTCACCCATGCCAATTACGATGCTGCCCTGAGAAACCTGGACTGGCCCTTGTGTTCCAAAGTTTGTAATTTCCCATCCTTCAAGGGATTTGCCATCAAAAAGTGGAGTCCAGTCCTTATTCTCCTGATTTTGATGTTTCCTGCTTTCAGTTCCGGTGCATCCTGAGAAAAAAAGGAGACCCCAGACTGATGATGCCAGCAAGAAAAAGCTCCAGAAACAGGTATTTTTTAACATCAATATCTTTTTTTGTTTGTTAAAGATAATGAAGTTAAGGTTGATATTTACCTGACAGGAATTTTTCATGTTCAATTATGTTATTCTTTTTATTTTGATGTTTTACCATACTCGTTTTATCTTTATAGAATGAATGAATTACTTACAAAGCAACTGGAACAAATCAACAAACTCATATCGGGATTAAAAGGCGAATATTCCGACCTGGAAAGGCTTATGGAATTAGGCAGATCTCTTGATTTATTGGGACATCAGATAAAAATGCTTCCCAAGGCAGGTTTTTCTGAAGAGAAAGAATGGTCAGACAGCAGTCTTAGTCAGGATGCCCTTTTTTATTATAACAGGCAGTTTAAAATGATCCGGTTTTTTGGTTCCTTAAACAATCTGGCTGGGAGTGGCAATAAAGATGCTTTGCCGGAAATTGAAAATTTATTTACCACCAAAGGCTTTGATGAATTCAAAGAAAGAACACAGTTGCTTCATAAAACAGGCATCCCCCAGTCTTTTCATTCAGAAATTTATTCAAAAAATGGTATTCTGCTGCCGGTGCAGATCATACTTGAAAATGTTCAGATAGGAAGCAATGGGAATATATTTTCAGCAGGCATGGTTTATTCCAGCCAGACCCCTGCTGAAATTGAAAATTACAGAGATATACTTATAGAAAATATCCCTGGAATTGATTTGTTTTTGTTTGATACATCCTACCGTTTTATTATGGCAGGAGGCCGGGAGAAAAGCAGAATGGGCCTCACCAATGCCGATTTTCTGGGGAAAACCTTATTTGAGATGTACAATGAAAAAACAATGAAACTTTTATTCCCGTTTTATCGTAATGCACTTGATGGAATTGAATCGGAGGGTGAAGTACGTATAAAACGGAGGGTTTATCATGTTCAGGCAACACCGGTTCTTGGAATGAATAATCATGTTATTGGAGGAACCCTCATTTCCCAGGATATAACTGTGGAAAAAGAAATTGAAAAAAACCTTTTGAAGTCAAAAAAGGAAGCAGAAGAATCAAATAAGGCTAAAACTATATTCATGGCCAATATGAGCCATGAAATTCGTACCCCCCTGAACGCCATAATCGGTTTCTCCGGGTTGCTTCAAAAAACCCGGATGACAGAGGAGCAAAAGAAATTTTCACAAATGATAAGTCAGTCATCAGAGCACCTGCTTTCTGTTGTGAATGAGATTCTGTTCCTCTTTAAATTTGGAATGGGGAAAGTGTATATTGAGCATATTCCTTTTAATATATATGACCTGGTTCGGGATGTACATGAGTCGCTTTCTCTAAAGGCTAATGAAAAAAATATTTCATTTAAAATTGATATGGCACGCAATGTGGCAAAGGTAATGATAGGTGACCCTGTAAGGGTTAAACAAATTTTGATGAACCTTGCAAGTAATGCTATCAATTTTACCTGGAAAGGTGAGGTTAAAATTCATGTGATACGTGAAAAACTGACGAAAACAGATGTTTACCTGCGATTTGATGTTACAGATACCGGTATCGGAATCCCACAGGAAGATGTTGGGATTATATTTGATGAATTCGCTCAATCAAAACTTTCGAAAAACACAAATAATAAGGGCATCGGCCTGGGGCTTACTATTGTAAAAAAACTTGTTCATTTATTACATGGACGGCTTTATGTTGAAAGTACAGTTGGTGAAGGTTCAAAATTTACAGTCGTATTACCATTTAGCAGAACACATCTTGCTGAAAATCCTTCGCCTGCCAAAAATTATGAATTAGATTATAATCTTCTGGAAGGTAAAAAAATCTTATATGCCGATGATGATGAAAATAACATACTATTGGGTGAATGGATTTTAAAAACCTGGAACATCGATTATAACATCGCCCGGGATGGTGGTGAAGCACTTAGCCTGATGCATCAAAAAAAGTTTGATATCGTGTTGCTCGATATCAGAATGCCTGTTTTAAAAGGTACTGAAGTTACAGAGCAGGTAAGAGCTGATCAGAATAACCCAAATGTAAATACAAAAATATTGGCGGTGACAGCTAATGTCATGGACAGCGAAATTCAGCATTACATGAAAAGTGGCTTCAATGGCTTTATCCTTAAACCGTTTGATGAAGAACTACTTTACAATAAAATATGCAATGCGTTGGAACTTGAAAGTAATTCAATGAAAGAAAAACCCATGATCAATAAAGCAAAAGAAGAGGAAAATGAATTTGATACATCCATTCTGTTGAAAACAACCGGAGGAAATACTGAATTTTTTAACAAAATGCTTGATACATTTATTATGAATGCCCGTGATACCAGTGAGAATTTCAGGAAACTTCAGGAAAGTAACCAGTGGACTGTAATAGGAGAAAAGGCACATAAAGCAATTCCTTCTTTTTCTTATTTTAAGCTGACAGGAATTGTTGAAGTTCTGACTAAAATTGAAAATCTTGCGCTTAGAGAGAAAAAGATTCAGGATATTGCACCTTTGGCAACTAAAGTTTCGGCTGAAATTGACAAAGTGGTTGAAATAGCACAAAAATCCTACCTTAATACCTAAAAAAAGTTTTATCAGGCTGTGATGCGCTGAATAAAAGACTTTTTGGAATGATTCTTGACCTTATATTCCGGATAACAATTATTCAGCAATAAATTAAATGAAACAAAAGAGAAAAAAGGTGCTGTGGATTGATTCTGATCCTTTATATATCGAGCGTCATAAAAGGGTTTTAAGCAACAAGCAACTTGATAACCATTTATATTCTTTCGATAAAATGGGTGACGCTTTCAATTTTATTGAGAAACATATTCTTGAGAAAAATAAAAGATTACATTACATCATTCTTGATGAGAAAAGCTTAAGAAATTCAGTGTTGACCAATTCTATGGAAAAGTTTCAGGGTCTTAATGATTTTCTGAATAAGCCTGAGATAATTGTACTGTTGGGTGATGCCAGCAATCATTCCCGAAATAGTATTATGCAATATCCTTCTGTAAGTGCACTCATTTCCAAACCTATTCCAGCGGAATACATAGAATTTCTTATAACCGGTCAGGTGAGTTGATTCTTCGTAATAAGGCAGAATAACGCCTTGTTCTCTTTCTCCCCAATGTGGGGAATTTACTACACACACCATTTACAATCCATATTTTATTCGTATATTTATATATCTGATATTCAACACCGATAAATTAAAGACCATAAAATTTGCAGGGTGGAATGTTTTTTTCATGAAGATGAAGAAATAAAATTAATAATCTTAAAAAATTATAGCTATGGAAAGAAGAATAAGTAATGTTCTTTTAGGGTTTTTGGCAGGTGCAGTTGCAGGTGCAACCGCAGGTATCCTGCTTGCTCCTGATAAAGGTTCAAGAACCCGGCGCGGGATTTCAAGTAAAATAAAAAACTCACGGAAAGATCTTGCAGCAACCATGAAGGAAAAAGTGGATGAATTAAAGTATGAAGTTAATGAAATGGTTGAAGAAATGCAGAAAAAGCTAAATGATGCTGAAAATAAAATGAAAAGCAGAGCTAAAAAAGCTGAAAAAAAAATGAAAGACAGGTCAGGTAAACTTTCAAAAGAGTCCTTTAAAAGCTGAAACAGCTAAAATTAAAAGCCCTAATAATATAACATGAGTAGGAATTTAACTGAAGATATTGGTGAACTAAATATAGCTGTACGAAATTATGTTCATGCCCGGCTGGACCTGATAAAACTTTCAGTACTTGATAAAGCTGCCAAAGCGGTTACTATTTTATATGTACTGATGATTGTACTTTTTTTCTCACTTCTCATTGTAGCAGTTGGTGTTGCGGCTTTTGCAGTCTGGTATGGAGAAACTTATAACGATTATGTAGGAGGGCTTCTTATCAGTGGAGGTGCTCTTTTAGTGCTGGCGATTCTTTTGGTTGTAATAGGTAAAAGGCTCCTCTCCAACACTATAATCAGAAATGTTTCAAAAAGTTTTTTCAAAAAGGAAAGTAATTAAGAAGTGGAAAATTTTATTTCCCAGATAATACTATCAGTTATTGAATTTTCTATTGATACAATTCGTTCAGTATTTGCAGAATAACAATAAAAAAAACAGAGCTAATGAAAGTGAATTTATTATTACTTGATTCATACAGGAACATGAATTCACTTATTTCGTATGCATTTTCATTTAGTCATCGATCCGGCCGCCATTTAAAAATAGCTTATGTCTACGATGAGGAATGGATTAGGCAATATTATACGGCAGGAGCTGCAACGATGGCTGATGTTGGTCTTACTGATTACCAATCTGACGTATATAACGATTTTTCTGATGCTGAAGCCAGGATCAGGGATGTAGTGTCAGAATATCTGAAGAAACATTCTGTTGATGTACCTTTTGATATTGTTACAACAGAATACAGCAAAATCAGCTTTGTAGAAGAGGAAGCAGCAAAGAAAGATAGCGATCTGGTTCTGCTCATAGGTAACATAGAGCATTCCTATCACAATATCGGAGGTGCATTCGCATATCCCGATCTTGTTTCACATATAAATTGCCCTGTTTTAATCATTCCTGATAATATACATTATGCTGTTATCAGGAATATCGTTTATCTCACCAATTTTCATCCTGAGGACCTGAAGGTAAAAACGCACCTTGCTGACCTTTTCAATGCTCCGGATTTGAAGATATCTGTTTTGCATAATGAAAAAGATTTTGAGTTTGAAGAAAAAATCAAATGGATAGGGTTTATAGAACTTGCAAAGCAGGTTACAGGAGTTGATTCAATTAACCCGGTTTTGAAAAAGGAAAAAAACGTAAGAGATGCCCTTCAGGAATTTATTGATACAAATGAGGTTGATATAATAGGTATATTAAAAGAGAAGAAAGGATTCTTCGAAGAAATTTTCAAATCAAGTGAAACCAAAAATATGTTGAAACATATCAGGTTACCACTATTGGTTTATCATGAGAATTAAGATGTACAAATAGTAGGAATAATTAACAATTAAAAGTGAAAGATCATGAAAAATGGAACAAAAAACGCATTGTTGGGATTTCTGGCTGGAGCAACAGCCGGAGCATTAGCCGGAATATTGCTGGCACCTGATAAGGGATTAAATACCCGTAAAGAAATTTCTAAAACCGCTAAAAATGTTTCTAAGGAAGTTTCAGAGACGTTACATGAAAAAGTTGAAGAACTTAAGGAGCAGGTTAACAAAGTAGTTGCAGATGTTCTTGAAAGGGTAAAAGATGTAGGTGAGAAAGTATCAAAATCCGGAGAAAAAGTTTCTGACATCGGTAAAAAAGCAGAAAAAATAGCCGATACAGGAACCAAGAACATGGGTACTGCTACTTCCGGAGGTACGGGTGATAAAATCTATGGACAATAGATTCATGAAATAATACAGGAACCTCTGCAGATATCAACTGATGAATTACGAATTCAAAAAAGAATTTAGTGCATTAAGTGCAGCAGTCAAAGATTATATAAAAGCGCTCACCGAATTAGAAAAGGTTAATTTACTTGAAAAACTATCCCTTTTCGGAGCATACCTTTTCCGGCTGGGTGTAATTGCATTCTTTTTACTGCTGATTACCGCCTTCCTTCTAAGTGCACTCGTTGTATGGTATGGAAGAATGGGCAACAGCTACCTGGTGGGAGTTTTTATTGCCGCAGGGGTGCTTGTATTAGTTGCCGTGGCTGGTATTATATTCAGAAAGCAAATCGTTACAAATTCAGTAATGAAACAACTTTCTAAAATTCTTTTTAATGACGGAGAAAAATAAAGAAGTATGACTATTAAAAACAAACACGATTTGAAGCTTAAAAAGCGGGAGCTCGAGATTGAGGTAAAATTTTATGAAAAAGAATTGCTTGCCTCCGCATCAGGGACGTTGGATAATTTTGCCGGCAAACTGAAAAACATGGCTTTTGAATTCGGATATCATTTGGCAGCTAAATATTTTTTCTTACGTCGACGAAGGAAAAAAGCTCATCAGGATTATTAGAAGTTCATGTGTTATATTACGTTATTAAGCATATGAATTAGCCGGCCTTGGTAATAAAGAATACGAGGCCGGCTATTTTTTGGAAAAAAAGATTTTGGTTTTGAAAAAACAATTGATACATTTGCACGCACAAAAAATAAGACGTTCTTTGTGAACTTAAATGTTGAGGAAGGTGAGTGGCTGATCCGTCAGCTGACGGATGCTAAACTTGCCGTACGTTCTTAGATAAAATATTAAAAGGTGAGGTGGGTGAGTGGCTGAAACCAGCAGTTTGCTAAACTGCCGTACGGGAAACTGTACCGCGGGTTCGAATCCCGCCCTCACCGCATTTAATTCGGGGTATAGCGCAGTCCGGCTAGCGCACCTGGTTTGGGACCAGGGGGTCGCAGGTTCGAATCCTGCTACCCCGACGAAGCTTTATAAGGGTTAAGATGTATTTCTTAGCCCTTTTTTTATTTCTTCCTGTAAGCTGCTTGATTTAAATTCTTTACAGCTGTGCCAGAGGCCGGTATTGTTATGCTCATACAGGTGATCCGTAGGAGGATCTGAGGCTGCCAGATCTTTACATTGACTTATTTTTCAGTTTATATAAAACTTTTTAAGTTTAAGATGATTCAGGTTTACGTCATCTGACTGCCTACACCATCGCTATATCCCGATATGTTTTACATAATGCCTGCATAGACTTGGTATAGACATGGTATAGCTTTGAACTGTGCCAGTTCATTGAATTAAACTCTGCAGAAATGCCTTAACACATCTGGTTTATCCGGTGTGGATAACCATCTGGCATTAAAAAAAACAGGATCATCAGGCTGAAGATTTTTATTCAGGTTGGAACCAATATTCATTGACTGCAGATATATTTATTTTCAATCACAGAATGAAATAAAATAAAAAGTGGCAAAGGTTCAATTATCCGAAATAGGAATAAAAATGATACCTTGTTCAGAATAGAAATTGAAGTACTTTGTTGTTAACAAAAATTCAGGACTTATTGTTGTTCTCTTTAATTAGCTTCATTAATTTTATACTATGGATTAAAATGTAGATTCCTTGACTTCTGATAAAAAAATATGGAATGATTTTAGAAATGGAGAAAAAGATGCACTCTCCACTATCTATCATCATCATGTTCAGTTGCTTTACCGCTATGGAAAAAAATTCACCAGGGATGAAGATTTGATAAAGGATAATATCCAGGAGCTATTTTTTGATCTTATCCGGTCTAGTAAAAACCTGGGGGAGACTGATAATATTTCTTATTACCTTATGGCATCATTCCGCAGAAAGTTATCAAGGAACATCAATAAAAGGGGCTCCATAAGTTATAACCCGGATGATTCAGATTTGAAACCGGAAATTGTTTATTCTTATGAGCATGAACTGATTGGGAAAGAAGAAATATCGCAGCGTGAAAAGGTCATTCGGAACGCTTTGGCTGAACTTAGTCCCAAACAAAGGGAAATACTTTTTTACAGGTACACCTGTGGATATGAATATGAACAAATCTGTGAAATCATGTCACTGCAATATGATTCCGCCCGTAAACAGGTATCGCGTGCTTTGAAATCATTAAGATCCATATTGGCTGGTTCTCAGCAATTCCTGTTATTCATTATGGGTTTCAGGAGAAAATAATCAACAAAAATCTTTACCGGGAGAGTTTTGTATCGGAAGCCTCTTTAATCCTTCGTAGCGATTTGTCCTTCCCTTTTTTGGTGAATGGTGTAAATTTTTTTTCAAAAGATAAATCATATTGTTGTCCACATAAAATGTCTGTTTGTCTTTTTCTAGTTATAACTGCTGAAAATGGATAAAAGGTTTTTGGAATATAATTGGGAAAGGCTACTTGAGGAAGATGCTTTTATTTCGTGGATCACAAGAAATAAAAATGATAATGAATGGAAGTTTTTGATAGAACAGCACCCTCAATTTGAAAGGGAAGTAGAAAAAGCAAAACAAATTCATGCGTTACTTCATGATAAGCATGAAACGATGAATGATTCTTCTGTTCAATTATTATGGAAGGATATTGAAAATTATTTCCAGCGCAATAAACAAAAAGCCGGCGTATTGAAACTTTACAAAACTGTAGGCTGGGCTGCTATGGTTTTATTGATACTTTCAATCGGAACGTTAGCCTTATTCAACTGGCAAAATTTATTTCCCGGTGAATATCAGTTTTCAGCACAATATGATGAGAAAGAAGCTTATATACTTTTAGCGAACGGGGAAAGGATCTTCCTGGGCAATAATAATTCAAAAATCCTGATAAATGAATCAGGTGATGAAATTATAATTAATGACAGTCTCGTCAGGCTGGCACATTATAATGGCAGAGGTAATCAGAATTACAGCGAACTGGTCATTCCTTTTGGCAACACTTCAGAACTGATACTGGCTGATGGTACAGCCATTTGGCTGAATGCAGGAAGCAGGCTGGCATTTCAAACTTTATACTTAAAAAATAACAGAAAGGTTTATCTTGAAGGTGAAGCTTTTTTTAAAATATTACACAATGATAAACAATCATTTATAGTTGATGCAGGTATGATCGATGTTGTGGTTTCGGGAACAGAATTCAATGTGTCAGCATACCCTGATGAAGAAATAATTGAAACTGTATTGGTTGAAGGCAGTATAAGTATAAAAAATGAGAGAGCTTTTAGTATTTTATCTGATGATATTGAATTATTACCCAACCAAAGATTGGTTTTTGAAAGAGAAAGCAAGGTATTTGAAGTATTTGAGGATAATGATCTGAACGTCTATACAGCATGGATTAATGGATTACTTATATACAGGCAGGAAACTTTGGCTTCAGTTTTAAGAAAAGTAGAACGATACTATAATGTGAAGATTGAACTTCCTAAAGATTATCATTCTGATGATAAAATTTCTGGTAAGCTCGATTTACAAAATTCAGTAGAAACTGTCATGCAGATCCTTGCCGATGCCAGTGGATTTAAATATCGTATTGAAAAGGATAAGATCGTTATTGAGAAAACAGAACAGAAGTTGAATTCGAAGTTGGAAAAAAGGCGTCAGGCCTGGCCGCCCGACAGCCTTTAGTGAAAATTTAATTATTAAATCAAATCAATGTAAATGTATGGAAAAACTTTGTAAAATCTTAACTCTCCAGGTGAGGGGTTATGAAAAAATTGTATTAAGAATGAAACTGCTATGTTTTATGATGTTTTTGGTATTTGCCTCAACTGCTGCAGATACCTATTCACAGGGAACCAGGTTTCACATGAATCTGGAGAATGTTACCCTTAAGGATGTTTTTGAACACATCGAAGAAAACAGTGAATTCATATTATTATATAATGAAAAATGGGTTGATGTGGACCGGCGGGTCAATGTGGAGGTTAATGATGAAACTGTTGAAGAGATTTTAGGTCAGGCATTGAAGGGCACCAGGAATATTTACAAAATTTATGATCGCCAGATCGTCATATTGAATGATGAAGAGCAGGAAAGCTCTTCTGTTATTGATTATTCAGGGGAAACTTCAGGGTTTGTACAACAGCAAATGAGGGTTTCCGGTACAGTAAACGATGCCTATGGAGAGCCATTGCCAGGTGTTACTGTTTTAGTGAAAGGCACAACCCAGGGAACTGTAACGGATGGGAATGGAAGATTTTCATTATCAGTTCCATCAAATAATGAAATTCTCCAGTTTTCATTTGTTGGTATGAGAACCCAGGAAATTTCTCTCGATGGCAGGTCAGAACTTTCGGTTGTATTGGCAGAGGAAACCATCGGGATTGATGAAGTTGTTGCAATTGGTTATGGCACAGTTAGAAAAAGCGACCTGACAGGTTCAGTATCCTCTGTTACATCGAGAGATATCGGTGACAGGGTTACAACTGACCTTGCCACACTAATCCAGGGAAAGGCTGCAGGTGTTGAAGTTTCAAGAGATAATATCAGGATCAGGGGTGTTACAACTTTTAATAATACAGACCCGCTGATTGTAATTGATGGCTTTCTGGGCGGAAGCATGAAAGACGTAAATCCCAATGATATTGAAAGCATTGAGATATTAAAAGATGCTTCCTCAACAGCTATTTATGGGTCAAGAGGTGCAAATGGCGTCATTCTGGTTACAACCAAAAGCGGGAAGCCAGGTCCGCTGGAAGTCAGGATAAATGCTGTTGCCGGTATTTCCAATACCCCCAAAAGACTGGATTTACTCAATGCGAGTCAGTATATTGACTATGTTCACGATGCTTTAACGAATGCCAATATAGCTATTCCGGACAGATTGAAAACTGATGCAGTGAGACAGGATGTTACCGATTGGCAGGATGAAATATACCGCACAGGTAAATTCCAGGAATACAATCTGGATTTTTCAGGTGGAACAGAAAAATCGAACTTCTTTGTCAGCTTTTTTTACAGGCATAACGAAGAGTTTTATATAGATAAAAACAGCGATGTGGGTAGGATTCGGTTAAAAAACCAGTTTAATCCAAAAAAATGGCTCAGAGCCGGTGAAAACATTTCGCTTACCTATAGCATCGACCGGGGAATTGGCCCTCAGAGAGGAACCCTTCCCTTTTATTCTGCCCTTCCATATCTGCCTGTTCGCGATGAAAATGTACTTGGTGGTTTTGCCAATGTCGACAGGACTGGTGACTTATCAGATTCGCCCAATCCTGTAGCGGATGTTTATTTAACCCATCCCCAGACAAATGCATTCAATTACCAGGCAAATGCATGGGCTGAAATTGAACCCATAAAAGGATTAGTCTATCGGTTTCAGGCAGGAGTAACAGGCGATTTTACACGGTATACACGCTGGGATGATGAATACCTGAGGCCGAATGGCCAGATTGTGTTGAATGAATTTACTGAACAATCAACGTATAGCATATACCCACTTATTGAAAGCTACCTGACTTACAGGAATACGGTAGGGGTTCACGATTTTTCAGCTATGATTGGAAATACCTGGCAAAATTATGCCCGGTTTGGTGGGATTGGTGTTTTTGGACAGGATTATGATAAAACCAACATCAAAAATGTTTTTATGGCCGGGAACAACAGGGTATTGAATCATAATACAGGGCAGTATGCCTATCTGTCGTACTTCGGACGCCTAAATTATCAGTTATTAAATAAATATCTTATAACTGTTAATTTACGCCGCGATGCCTCACCACGTTTTGCACCTGAAAACCGTTGGGGAACTTTCCCCTCAGTAGCATTAGCCTGGAAACTGAATGAAGAATCATTCATCCAGGATCTGGACTTTTTTGATCTGTTAAAATTAAGGGCAAGCTGGGGTGTATCAGGAAACGATGCAATAGGCAATTTCCGTTACCTGTCGAAGGTATGGAACACAGGCGTATTTTATCCGTTTGGCGAACCTTCTGAGCCAGTTTTAGGTGCAACTGTTTTAGATGATTCATCGCAGGGTATAAAATGGGAATCTACTACATCAAAGGCTATTGCAGTCGATATGGCCATATTGGATAACAGTTTATCATTCACAGCAGAATATTTTATTAAGAATACCAATGACATTCTGTTTTCTGTACCACGACCATTGTCATTAGGTTATGGATTACGTTCAGCAGGTGATGCCATTGTGAATGCAGCAAGTGCAGAAAACAAAGGGTTTGAGCTACAGGTTGGGTACCGGAACCGCATAGGCGATTTAAATTACTCAGTAAATGCCAATTATACGAATGTAGAAAATGTTGTAACGTCATTGGGATTGGGTCAGCCATACATTGCGGGGGTTAGCCGGACAGCAGTAGGTTATCCTATCGGTTATATCTACGGACATGTTGCTGATGGAGTATTTATGAACCAGGCAGAGCTGGATGCAGCCAATCAATCTGCAAGACAAGAAGCACTTGCTGAAAATCCTCAGCTTACCCCGGCCCAACTGGAAAATATTTATTATCAATTTGCAACAACCTCACCGGGAGATGTTCGGTTTGAAGATGTTGACGGCGACGGCAGGGTAACAAATGATGACCGCACGATGATTGGTAATCCCATTCCAAAGCATTTCTATGGCTTCTCCTTTAATCTGGATTACAAAGGATTTGATATGAATGCCAGTTTTCAGGGTGTTGGCGGAAATGACGTTCACTACGGGTATCATTATATCAACCGTGGAATGGCAACTACCCTGAATAAGGAAACCTGGGTTCTGGACAGGTGGAGAAGTGAAGCACAACCCGGAAACGGCATAGTTCCCCGTGCAATCATTGGCGATCCAACAGGTAACAACAGAACCTCTACTTTACAGGTCTATCCGGGTGATTATTTAAAACTGAAACAGTTATCTATTGGATATTCACTTCCCGGAAATTTGACCTCAGAAATCGGGTTATCCAGTTTAAGGGTTTATGCGAGCGGCTACAACCTGTTCACCATCACAAAATATCCATATTTGGATCCTGAGTTTGATATCTCTCGCAACCTTGAGGGGGGTGCAGATTTCAGAGTTTCTGGTCAGATAAACGTATTTCCGGTTCCCCGGATGCTTTCACTTGGTGTTCAGATAGGTTTATAAATCATGAATAATAAACAAAAAACAGATATGAAAAAGTTTCTTTCCATAAAAGCATATTTGCTGATAATAATACTATTAGTATCTTGTAATGAAGATATTATGAATTACAGTGATCCGGGTGCCTACGACACCTCCAGCTATTTTGAAACACCGGAAGAAATAAGGCAGGCTTCAACAGCTACTTATCTGGCTTTTCATTCAAACAGCATGGTGGGATATCAATGGAATTCTATGTTCAATGTTCTGGCTGCAGAAGCTGAGCCAACTACAGCAGCACTTCCCAATGAACCGGATATAGTACCCATTTGGCAATATATCCATAACAACTCCAGCCGGGCAATTGAAAACTACTGGAAGATGTTATATCGCATGATTTTACGGGCAAATCTGACAATTGACAAGGCGGAGGAATATATCCAGGAGAATGGGGACGATGCAGACCACATTGTAAGTTATAGCCAGGGGGAAGCTTATTTTTTAAGAGGGTGGGCTTATACTCAACTGGCATTTTACTGGGGCAGAGTTCCAATCAGGACCTCCTTTGATCAGTCGGATAATATTGACGCACCCCGTGCAGGTAATGTGGATGAGGTATGGGCAGTTGCAGAAAGCGATTTAATAAAGGCACAAACTCTTTTGCCTGACTCATGGGATACCCAAAATGTTGGAAGGGCTACAAAAGGGGCTGCAACAGGCTTCCTGGGCAAATTGTATTTGTACAATGAAGACTATGCCAAAGCAGATGCTGAATTTTCTAAACTGGAGGGACAATACAGTTTACTCCCGCGTGAACAGTACATGGATAACTTTGGGGAAACCAATGATAATAATGAGGAAGGTGTTTTTGAGGTTCAGTATGCATGGTATCCGGGCAGTTGGAAATATGGATTGTTCAGTTCGCCTGAAGGTCGCACCAGTCCTTCAAATATGAATGTTGTGCCCACTTTATACAGCTGGAATGAATGGGGAAACTGGAAATTTCCAGACCGTAGGGCTGCTGATTTTGTATATGAGGATGAAAATGGTGAAACGTATGTTGACCCCCGTGCTGAATATACTTTTTATGGAGGCATTGGAGATAATACCTGGCAGGATAATCTGCCTGAAGGTCCAGTACCTTTTGACTTTGAAAATCTTGGTTACTGGTACAAGAAGTTCACCAATAAGGAAGATAAGATCCGTAACAGCGGGGAGAGTGGAAATAACATCCGATTGATGCGGTATGCCGATGTTTTATTGATGAAAGCTGAAAGCAGATTAAATTTAGGCGACCTGGAAGGAAGTTTAAGTTTGATAAATGAAGTGAGAGAAAGAGTGGGTGCCTTTACCTATAATAACACCTACACTGCTGAGGAAACATTTGATCTTCTGATTCGTGAAAGGCAACTGGAATTAATGGGAGAACAACATCGCTTCAATGACTTAAAAAGATGGGGATTGCTTAGAGAAGTAATGAATGTGGAATTAAACGCAAGATTTGGCACTCAAAACGTTGAAGATAAACATTACCTTTTCCCCATTCCCAAAAATGAAATTGATTCCAATTTCGGATTGGGTGAAGTAAGTAATGAATGGAATTAAAGAAATAGATTATAAATAATCGTTATTCAATAAATTAACAGGAAAGAAATACAGGGCATAAGTGTCAGATGCTTGTTGCTCTGTATTTTTTATTAAAAGTCAGAGCCTGTTATGTTATCCTTACTGCTCATTTGCCGGGCACCTGAGCTTAAGCCTTTAACCCAAAAGTAGAAAAATGTCTGAAGTGAGAATTAGAATAGTTTGCCTCTTGATCCTGATTTGCATGTGGTTAATGCCTCTTGCAAACACCGGCCGGAATGTATACAATATTGAATCTTTTGGTGCAAGGGGAGACGGTATTCATTTGAATACTTCTGCCATTCAGCAGGCAATAGATTCATGTTCACTTAAAGGTGGAGGTGTTGTATATATCAATAAAGGTATTTTCCTGTCTGGTTCAATTTTTTTGAAGGATAATGTAACTCTTCATCTTGGCCCCAATGCAGTGTTGCTAGGGAGTCAAAGGGTGGAAGATTATAAAACGATCGGAAATTTTGTAGATGGATTGGGAAATGCTAAAAACCGTTTTTTTGTCGGAGCTTCTGAGGCCCGCAATGTCAGTATAGAAGGTGAGGGAATGATCGATGGTCAGGGCGATTCTCCAGAGTTTAAAATCCATAAAGATGCCCGGGGCGATGTTCGTCCATCATTGATGAAATTTTATAACTGCACTAAAATCAGGGTGAGGGGTGTGACAATACGCAATTCCGGTGCATGGGTATCCCATTATTTTGGATGTACAGATGTATTGATTCAAAATGTGAATATTGATTCATGGAGTAATGGCAACAATGATGGAATCGATATCGATTGTTGTGAAAATGTCCGCATTGACAATTGCAATATTAGTAGCAGGGATGACGCAATAGTTCTAAAAGCGACGGCTAACCGTCCTACCCGGAATGTAGTAGTCTCAAATTGTATTTTACATACCAGCACCGGAGCATTTAAAATAGGTACAGAATCGGTTGGAGATATTCAAAATGTTACCGTTTCTAATTGTGCAGTAAGGGGAGCCGGCGGAGGAATCAAACTTCTTTGCATGGATGGAGCAGTTGTCCGTAACATCAACATTTCTGACATGGTTATGCAGAATGTGGAGATGCCCGTTTTTATTCGCCTGGGAAGCCGCCTGAATATTTTCCACCAGGGTGAAAAAAAGAAGTGTACAGGAAGTTTAGAAAACATTCAAATCTCCAATATCCAGATTGATACAAATTCCCCTGGTAGAACAAAGGGTCATCATTTAGTGCACCAGAGCGGGATTTTTGTTACAGGGATCCCGGGTCATCCGGTAAAGGGATTAAGCCTGGAAAATATTTCAATCCGGATTCATGGAGGTGGGCAAAAAGAGGATCGTTTGGTTGAAGTTCCTGAGAATATTTCAGACTATCCGGAGTTTAGCTATTTTAGTGAATGGCTTCCTGCATTTGGAGCTTATATCCGCCATGCAGAAGATGTTCACATCGGGAACGTAAGCATTCAAACAGTAACTCCTGATCACCGGTATGTTGTTGCAGTTGATCAGATCAAAAACTTTTCATTTAGAAATATTCGGGCTGATGTGACAGAAGATGTCCCATCATATTTTGTAGTAGAAAATTCTGTACAGGGAGTTATTGCGGATCATTATTTGGATAAGAAGTTAGAATCGTTTCTTGAAGTACAAGGAAAATCTACAGATAAAATTTTTCTGATCAATAACGTGATTGGAATGGTGGGCGAAAAGGTAACTTTTTCTGAAGGTGTAAAGAAAGACATGGTGACAATTGAATAAATTGCAGGAGGTTTTATTTTTTCGGTATAAATGATTGAAGTAGTTGTTGATACGTGATACGTTAACGGGAACGGACATCAGGTTTAAAATTAGTAAAACTAAATTAACAAGAAAAAAATGGATATTCATGAAGGAAGTATAATGGGGCGCCGGAATTTTTTAGGAGGTGCAGCAGCTGCTTTTGCTGGTTTGACCATTCTTCCGAAAAGTTCTGCCAAAGGTATGGAACGATCTCCTTCAGAGGTGAAACTGCCTGTATATAATGTTTTGGAGTATGGAATTTCAGGTGACGGTTCCACTATGAATACAAAGGCATTTCAGTCATTAATTGATTCTTGCAGTATGAATGGCGGGGGTACAATATTTTTTCCTCCTGGCGACTTCTTAACAGGTGCATTCAGGATAAAAGATAACGTAAATATTTATCTATCACCGGGGGCAACCGTATGGGGAAGTTCCAATAAGGATGATTATGAGGGATTTGAATCCCTGGTCTATGCTGAAGATGCCAAAAATATCAGCATTACCGGTATGGGTACAATCAATGGAAACGGTACTTCCTTTTGGGCGGAATATATGCGTAAGGAAGTAACTTTTGAAGAATGGAGAAAGAATAACTGGAGGCCAAACCGGATGTTCCTGTTTATAAGATGTGAGAACCTCAGGCTTCATGATTTTACCATAGAGAACAGTCCTTCATGGACTATACATCCTATTGATTGCGATAGGGTTATTATTTCGGGAATTTCTATACTGAATGGCATCTATGATGAAGATGGGCCAAATACGGATGGAATTAATCCGGATGGTTGTTCACGTTTTATTATTTCAGATTGCTTTATCCAATGCGGCGACGACTGCATCGTATTAAAGATTACAGATCGCTCAAAAACCAAAGTCTGCCGTGATGTAGTGGTTACCAACTGTGTATTGATTACCACTGAAACAGCGTTGAAGATTGGGACGGAAACGCATGGGGAGTTTAGGAATGTAACCTTCTCAAACTGCACAATCCATGATTCAGGCGGAGGGTTTGGCCTGATTATGAGGGATGGTGGGTCGATTGATGGAGTTACTGTTTCAAACATCACGATAGACAGCACCAGGATCAGGCATGGACAGGGTATTTTCCTGTGGTCACACCGCAGGACTGACAGCACTCCATGGGGTCATATCAAAAATGTGCTTATATCAAATATTACCATGAATACGGGAGGCAGTATTTTTATAAGCGGTAATAAAGAAACCTATATCGAAGGAATCACTCTTGATAATATCAGGATAAAACTTACAGGGGAGCGAAAAGAGAAATCACATGAACAACCTGAAGATCCATTTTTTGTATTTGGACATCATACCGCCCCTATTGATATCTTTTGCCGGTATGTAACTGACTTAAAATTAAGAAATATCAAATTTGAATGGGGAGGTGCAGAAAAGGAAAATCTTGGCAGTGCAATTCGTTGCTGGTCTGTGAATGATTTGGAGATCGATGGTTTTTCTGGAAGACAGACGTTAAATTCAAATGCACCTGTAATGTCACTGAATGATGTACGTGATGCTTTTATTCATAACTGTAAAGCACCTGAAGGCAGCGGCTCAATTCTTTATGCAGATAAAAATACTACTGGAGTAACTGTTATTGGCAATGATTTCAGCAAGGCTGAAACTCTTTACGTGCAAGGATCGTACAGCACAGAATTCTTTGAAACTGCAAACCGGTTTCGTAATTCAGTAATTAAAAAATGAAAGCATGGAGTTGATTCTGGCGGCAGATAAAAATCATGATGACATGTAATAATATGCAAACGATTAACAAATTCTATTTTAAGGGGCTATGAAAAAATCTTATCAACCTATTAATATCCTGGTACTGCTTTTTATGCTGGGCGTTTTATTTTCTTCATTTAATACAAGTTCAACAGTATTCTATGTTTCTCCTGATGGAAATAATGAAAACTCAGGTTCAATATCAAAACCATTTCAGAGCCTTGAGAGAGCAAAGGCAGCAGTAAGCCAGTTAATCAGCGATGGTATGGAGAACCATGAAGTTCTTGTTTACTTCAGAGAGGGTACATATTATTTCGAGAAAAGCGTAGTTTTCAACGGAGAGGAATTTGGGGCCGGCAATAACAGGATCATTTTTTCAGCTTACCAGGATGAAAAACCTGTTTTTAGCGGAGGAAAAGTAATAACGGGTTGGCAAAAGCTGGAAGAGAGTCTTATGCATTTACCTGAAGCCGCAAGGGGTAAAATCTGGACGGCCTATATTCCTGAAGGCAATCCAAATAAAATTGCACGTTTTCTTGGAAAGGATACAATTTCTCTGCAGAATGCAATTTCAGGACATATGTCTACTAATGAAACTGATGACATGAATGTTTCAAAGGATGATTTTATGGGTGCCAATTATGATGACCCGGAACCATACAGCAGGTTTATTTATTCTGAAAATGATCTTCGCAACTGGGGAAATATTACGGATATTGAAGTAGTTGCCAGGCCTCATTATGGCTGGGTTTCCAATATTCTGCCATTAAAGTCGGTGGATACAGTAAAAAAAGTTGCCTATACCACAGTGCCGGCTACATATTACATAACGAAATTGTCAGGATCGGGTGACGATGCAAATCCAAATTTACGGGTGCTCAATGCAATTGACCACCTCGATGAACCTGGCGAATGGGTGATAAATTCAAAGGAAAATAGAATTTATTATTGGCCCGTAGAAGGTAAGCCTGGTAATGTTTATTACCCGGTAACTAAAGAAATCATCAGGATTGAGGGAAGTGAGGATAATGGCAGCGTTATAAGTAACTTTGTCATTAGAGGAATAACTTTTGCTCATGGCGACCGGGATACAATGGAAGATGGGGATATTGGAATTCAGCACGACTGGGCTTTCTATAATAAATCGGATGCACTCATAAGGCTTGTAGATACAGAGAATTGCATAATAGATGAATGTACATTCGTTTCTAGTGGTGGGGGCGGTGTCAGGTTGGATGCGTACAGTCAGCATAATAAAATCATCAACAACAAATTCATGTACCTGGGTGGAACAGCCATCCTGTTATCGGGGTACGGACCAGGAAAAAAGGATGTAAACAGGAACAATGAAATCGTGAATAACTGGATTCACAACAATGGTGAGTCTTATTTTCATTCGCCTGCCTTGTTTGTATGGCAGAGTGGCGGCAACAGGATTGCCCACAACCTGATCCATAATATCCCCTATACAGGAATTGTAATCAGTGGTCCAAGGCCCCAGTTTTTCAATGTTAAATGGATGGGCAACCGACGGGAATTAGCCGGTACGGTGCGTTGGGAGGAAGTGAAGGATATTGTCAATCCGGAATGGCAGCGTCATTCGGGCCATGCCAACGACTGGGATGTGATGTTTCCTTACCTTTTTGCATCAGATAATGTAATTGAGTATAACGAGATTCATCATGTAATGGAGGTCATGGATGATGGAAATGCAATCTATCTTTCAGGCACCGGGTTGAACAACATTGTAAGAAAGAATTACGTGCACCATAATTTCTCGCCACACCGTCAGGCCTCGCTTCGGTCTGACGATTATGCCAGGGATATCACATTTTCGGATAACATCATTTACAAGTTTTCTCGGGCAGGGATTGTTGCCAAGTATGATGCCACCATCACAAACAATTATATTATAGATTATATACCGACAGAAATGGTGGACGGAGAGAAGCACAATCCCCTGGCATTTATTTATATTGGAGCCTGGGGGCCTATAAAGGGAGGCATTGCAAAAAACAATATTTGTTATCAGTCGGCGGGTAGTTCTATAACCTTCCTGGGCTTTGGGGCCAGCAGCCGTTTGCTTGAAACGCTGGAAGAATTCCCCAAAATTACAGATTATGATATAGGCAGCAATCTGTATTATGCTGCAGGTATGCCGCATAGCAGCATGGAGCAGTTGAAGGCACTTCAGGAGCAAAATGTGGAGCACCAAAGCCTCATAGCAGATCCCCTTTTTGAAGGTTTTGAAAGCAAAGGCTTCAGGTTGGCAAAAGATTCACCTGCATTCAAACTTGGTATTGAGCAGATAGAGTTTGATAAAATGGGATTGTTGAAGAACGGCAAAGCCGAATAAGAATAAAAAAATTGTAATCACGTATTCTACATCAACTTTTATACAGGCAGAAAATGAAGTTTGAAAAACTATTGATAGTATGGCTGGCATTATTATTAGGGGCATGTACTTCGGATAATAACACCTTTTATGTTTCTCCATCAGGTGATGATCATAATCCGGGAACCAAAAATAAACCATTTGCCACTTTAAACAGAGCTAAGGAGGCAGTGCTTGAAATATTTAATGAGGGTGATGAAAACCAGGAAATCACCGTTTATTTCCGGGAAGGTACCTATTTCTTTAATGAAACAACAGTGATTTCTGAGGCAGAATTCAGCAGTGGAAATAACAGGACTATTTTTAGTGCATTTGAAAATGAAAAACCTGTTTTCAGTGCCGGTGTGAAGTTGGAAGGATGGGTGAAGGAAGATTCTGATTTACCTCATTTACCGGAAAATGCATCAGGTAACATTTGGTCTACAACAATTCCTGACAATATTGAGCCTGCGCGTTTTCTTTATAATGACTCGGGCCCATTGATGATTGCTGTCTCCGGTGGGCTTCATACAGCTGAAGATGAAGATACATTCAGGAACATCAATACGCCGCCCTCCAATGAACAGTTAAGCTTCTTTGTTTTCCCAAAAGAACATTTCAGGGAATGGGAAAATCTTCAGGATATAGAAGCTGTGGTTCGGCCTTATGAAGGTTGGATTATGAATATCCTGCCAATAAAGTCACTTGATTTTAATAAGAATATTGTTAATACAGCCATCCCTGGCACTTACAGGATCTCCAGGCTGAAAGGTTTCTGGTATGAAAAGCAATACAATCTCTGGGTACAAAATGCAATTGATTTTCTGGATGAGCCTGGTGAATGGGTGATTAATACATCCGAAAGGAAAATATATTACTGGCCTATTGAAGGAGAACCGGGCAATGTTTACTATCCGGTATTAAAGGAAATCGTAAGGATAGAGGGAAATCAAAAGGAAAACAAAATAATCCGAAACATAGAATTCCGGGGAATTACTTTCACTGGTAGTAACAGGGATACATGGATGGACGGTGATGTTGGTATTCAGCACGACTGGGCATTTTACGACAAGTCGGATGCACTTTTAAGATTTATTGATACCCAAAATTGTGCCGTTGATGAATGTTCTTTTGTCAATAGCGGGGGAGGGGGCCTGCGCTTTGACTTCTTCAGTCAGGACAATAAGGTAGTTAACAGTTATTTCTCCCGTCTTGGAGGTACCGGTATTTTGTTTGTCGGCTATGGCCCGGGAGGTGAGGACGTAAACAGGAACAATCTGATTGTAAATAATGAGATCCATGATATAGGACAGTCGTACTGGCATTCACCCGCGATTTTTATCTGGCAGAGCGGAGGTAACAGAATTGCCCACAATCTGATTTATAATACACCTTATACCGGAATCGTAATCAGCGGTCCCCGTCCGCAATTTATGAATCCCAGGATGAAAGGACTGAGAGAACTTGCAGGTACAGTCAATCATGCGAATATCGGCAATTATGATTGGGACCAGCCAGACTGGTACAGGTTTGAACCTTATGCTGAAGTGTGGGACGAGATGATAGAAAAGTACCTTTTTGCCAGCGATAATGTAGTGGAGTATAATGAGCTCCATGATATTGACCTGACAATAGATGATGGAAATGGCATCTATTTTTCAGGTACAGGACTTGGAAATGTTGCCCGTAATAATTATCTGCATAACAATACTGCAGTATTTCTCCATGGTATCATCAGGGCCGATGATCAGGCTAAAGATGTTACCATTTCAGAAAATATAATTTATAAGTTTACCAACGAAGGTATTAAAATCAAGCATCCCGCTTCCGTTACCAATAACTATATAATCAACTGGCAGTGGTCGCAGTGGTGGCATGGATTAAATTATCCCAAACAGTATTTCATTAATGTCTCACCCGTTGGACCTGATATTAAAGGTACAGTAATTCAAAACAATATATGTTATCAGTCGGAAGGTGAAACTGAACCATTTTTTGGGGTGTCCATTTATTATCCTTTAGCAAAACAAACGAGTTATAGCGATCTGGTGGTGGATAACAACCTGTACTTTGATGCAGGAAACGATCCTGACAATACGAAGAAACTGGAAGAAGTACGGGCAAACGGGTTGGATTTAAATACAATGGTTGCCGATCCTTTATTTGAAGGATTTGATGATGCAGGGTTCCGGCTAAAGGGTAATTCTCCTGCTTTTAAATTGGGAATAAAACAAATTGATATTGAAAATATGGGGTTGCTGAAAGAGGGGAAATATGAAATCAGATAATCAAACAGGCTACATAAACATGATAAGTTTAAAAATTTACAGCATATTATTTCTGTTGGTCTTTTCAGGATTTCAAAAGGAAGGGCTTCAGGCTGCCGGGGTTTCTGAACCTGAGAAGAGTGCTTTAAATAATAAACCAATAGTTTATGAGGAGTTCGAACTTATAGAAGGGCTAGAAGTTGGGGATATAAATTTTTGGGAAGAACTCATAACGGGTTCTTACAGCCGGAGAAGAGTGATCCAGTTAAAGGAAGGTTCAACCAAAGGGCGGGCAGAAATTGCATTTTTTGAACCTTCTGCAAAATATAACATCACTGTAACATATGTAGAGGCAAAGAAACCTGGTGCGGAGCTGATTATTCTTGTAAACGGAAATAAGGCTGGTGTTGTTAAATATGGTGATTCACATTCCTTTAGGGAAACAACATTTGAAAATGTAAATGTTCAGAAATGGAGCACAATCCTGCTTGAGTTTTCAGGGACCAATGAAGACAGGTGCCGGGTTGAAAAGATTGTATTTTCACCTGCTGGTGTCTTTGAAGGACAGCAGGAGAGATTGGAAAAGCCCGTTACACTGAAAGTTTTTGAATCATATGATGAGGTTCAGAGGGGAAGAAGAATTTTTCATGATTACGTAAGGCATAAATCAGAAGAGGTCGACAGACAGAGAAATATTGAAATCGAAGGTATTAAAAATTTCCGTGAAGATGAATCGATTGGTGCAAGTTGGCAGGATAGTGGCATTGAAAAATGGAAAGCAAGGCAGGATGAAATAAGAAAAAGGCTAAGTTCCCATTTTGGTGAGTTTCCTGAAAGGTCCCCACTGAATCCGGTAATTACGGGGAAGCTTGAGTATGAAAAGTACACAATTGAAAAGGTAATCTTCGAAAGCCAGCCAGGATTCTTTGTGACAGCAAATCTTTATGTGCCTAAAGGACGCCCGTTTCCTTTACCGGGTGTAGTGTTCCCCCTGGGCCACAGCGATGCCGGCAAATCAAGGGATGCATACCATATGTCCGGACTGGGAATGGTACTTAAAGGATATGTTGTTCTTGTATTTGATCCGATAGGGCAGGGGGAACGTTCAGAATACATTGATGAAAAAAACAACTGGCTTGTACATTTGGGGGTAGATCAGCATTGGTATGTAGGCAGGCCTGCATTCCTTGCAAACTGGACATTGTCGGGCTTACGCACATGGGACGGAATACGTGCAGTGGATTACCTGGTGTCAAGGCCTGAGGTCGATAAGAATAAGCTTGCTGCAGTTGGCTGTTCCGGAGGCGGACAAATGGCTTTGCTTATTACTGCAGTTGACGAAAGGATCAAGGTTTGTGCCGCTTCCCATCCCGGAGGACCAATGGAAAATACTTACCTCACAGGTAAATCTTTGACGGATAAGGAAATCTACAGCCTCATACCCCCCCGGCCTTTACGCATAATAGTTGGTAATGAATCGGGCGAAGAACCAAGGCACCGGGAGTATCTGGAAGATATGCAGATATTCTATGAAGGGCTCAGGGTAGGAAGAAATTCTGCTGAACTTGATATGGTGCCGGGCCCGCATTCTATGAACCGTTCCAACAGGGAATCAGCTTACGAATGGCTCAATAAATGGTTCGATAAGGAAATAGAGGGAAAGGCCGAAAATGTTAACCTGAGGGTGGAAAAAGAAGAAGACCTGTGGTGCACAGAAAGTGGAAATGCACTGGTGTCACTTGGTAGTGAAACTGGACAGACATTGAATGCCAAACGTGCTGTTGAAATATATAAGCCGGAAAAGGATCCTGTAAAGCTAAAGGAGAAGATTGCGAGGCGGATAGGATTTGAGCTGCAGCTGAAAGAAGAAGCTTTACCTGCCAGAACTTACGAATTATTAAGTGTTGAGGGTATAACAGTTGAGAAACTGACCTATGAGAGTGAACCAGGAATATTAATACCTTCTCTTCTTATCAAGCCTGAGAAAGTAAAGCAGGGGAGTCCGGTATTTGTTTATGTTTCAGAAAATGGAAAACCAACCGGATACCAAAGCCAGACTATTCCCTTTTTGCTGGCAAAGGAAGGATATTTAGTGTTCGCTATTGATGTCAGGGGAACCGGAGAAACCAGTCCTGTGCCATCATTTGCATCCAACCGCTTCACAGGATTTACACCCATGCTGCGTATGAATGATGATCTGGCTATTGAAAGTGCCGCCTTTGGCATGACTACCCTCGGAATGAGAACTCTGGACATATTGAAAGGAGTTGATTTCATGAAGTCACGTGAAAATTTGCAGAACAGGGAAATTGTTGTCATAGGACAAGGCCTGGGAGGCCTGTGGGCAGTTACTGCTGCAGCTTTTGATGAACGCATAAATGGAATTGTTACAATAGGAACCCTGCCTTCATATTTTCCCCTTATTGATAATATGTATTACAACAATACCTGGGGATACTTTTGGCTGCCCGGTGCTTTAAAGGATTTTGATATTCCGGATGTGACAAGACTATCATCTTCCGGGAAGCATCTTTGGATTGATCCAATCAACCAGCTGGGAGAGACAGATGTGGCAGTTGCTAAAAAATATTTAAATCAACAAAACCTTACTATTGTTAAATCAACCGGTGAATCATTGACAGGCACAGTTAAGTCAATCACTACACACTATAGATAACCCATCATTAAATGAAAACCAACAGGAGAAAATTCTTTCAGGTTGCAGGTCTTACAGGTACAGGTTTAATGACAGGAGGTTTATTCTCCTGCAATCAACCGGCAGCCGGTACCCCTGCATCAAATCTTGATTCAATCCGCAAAGCTGTTGCCAAAAAGTATGTTCAGCAGTTCAATATGTGTGGTTTTGTAGCGCCCCGGTTGGAAACCGTGCGGATTGGAATAATTGGTCTTGGGGTACGTGGAATGATGGCACTTGAAAGGCTGCCATATATTGAAGGGGTTAAAATTGCTGCACTGTCGGATAAATATCCTGACCGGATGCAAAAAGCGCAGCATTACCTGGAAAATAAAGGTGTGGAACCGGCGAAAGAATATGGCGGCAATGAAGATGCCTGGAAAGGTATGTGTGAGGATCCCGATATTGATCTTATTTATATCTGCACACCATGGCATCTGCATACACCTATGGCAGTTCATGCCATGGAAAATGATAAACATGCAGCAACTGAAATACCGGCGGCAGTAACAATAGAAGAAGCATGGCAACTGGTGGAGACATCTGAAAGAACCCGTAAATATTGTATGATGCTCGAGAATGTGTGCTATGGTTTCTTTGAACTGCTGACACTGAATATGGCGAGGCAAGGCTTCTTTGGGGAATTAATCCATGTTGAAGGTGCCTACATTCACGATCTGAAATGGCATAATTTCGATAAGGATTATTATTCCGATATGTGGCGGTTAAAGGAAAACCAGAAAAGAAATGGTAGTCTGTATCCTACACATGGGCTCGGGCCTGTATGCCAGATTTTGAATATAAACAGGGGCGACAAGATGGAATACCTGACATCCATGTCAGGCAATGATTTTGACTTTGGAAGAAAAGCAGCAGATCTTGCAAAACAGGATGATTTTTATAATGAATTTGCAACTGGCACATATGGGGGAAATATGAATACTACTTTTGTGAAAACAAATAAAGGTAAGACAATACTTATTCAGCACGATATTAAAACCACAAGGCCGAAAACCAGAATTCACCTTGTAAGCGGCACTGAAGGAATTGCACAGCAGTATCCCCTGCCTGGTCGATTTTCGAACGGGCATGAATGGTTTAATGAAGCTGAGGTGAAAGCTATAGAAGAAAAATACACTCCCCGGATGGTGAAGCTGATCGGAGAAATGGCAAAAAAAGTGGGCGGGCATGGCGGAATGGATTTTATCATGGACTGGAGGCTGATCGATTGCCTGCGCAATGGCATTCCTCTTGACCAGGATGTTTATGATGCAGCGCTATGGAGTGCTATGGCACCTTTAAGCGAATGGTCGGTTGCAAACCGTTCAAATTCCATCGATGTGCCTGATTTTACAAATGGAGCCTGGAAAACAAATTCACCGGTTGATATTGACAGAATGGGAGTATGATTGTTTGCCTTTTCGTATTACAGTTATCATACATTCAACGCCGAAATCGACTTGTTATTGAATTTATGTACACAAAAGCAGAAAAGATTACTTTTTATTATTAAGTGAATCAGTTAATACTATAAATATGATGAAAAGCATCGGTTTGTTCGGAATTGTAATATGTTTCAGTCTGGTTTCACGTGGTCAGACACCTCAGTTTGAGGTGCATAAAATTGGAGGATTTGGCGAATTTGGCGAAAATATGGGTGCAACAGCCCTTGTTGATCTTAACAATGACGGGCATCTTGATTTTATTTACGGACAGCGGGGCACCATGTTCTGGATGGAATATATTTCTCCCGTTGAATGGAAGTTGCGAAAAATTGGCAGTGGCGCCCGAACTGATGTCGGAGGTGTTCCGCATGATGTCAACCGGGATGGGCTAACCGATTTTATTGTTGGAGACTCCTGGTTTGAAAATACAGGAAATCCTGAGAAGGAAGAATTTATCCTGCACCGTAAAAATATGATTGGTACACACGACAATGTAATGGTGGATATTGACGGAGATGGAATTGAGGATGTTGTGGCAGTTTCAAACGATAAGGAACATAACGTGACTGCATGGTACAAAATTCCTGAAGATTACACCAAGAACTGGGACTATACCAAAATAGGAGATGGCATCCACGGAGGTGCAGCTCCCCGTGGATTTGGAGATTTAAACAACGACGGTCACATGGATATCGTGCGGGGAGATGTCTGGTTTGAAAATGTGAACGGTGACGGTAAAACATGGAAGGAGCATCCGCTAATTCCTCCTGGAGGGAGCCGTCCCGACAGGTTTGGCCTTGCCCTTAAAACATGGGTGGCAGATATGAACAACGATGGTATGCCTGATATTGTGCAGGCTGAGGGCGATACAAAAAATGGAAGAATATTCTGGTGGGAAAATGTACAGAACGGAAAAGAGTTTATTTTTCACCTCGTTTCTGCTGATTCTACAGGGCAGGATTTTCATTCGCTTGCACTTGCCGATTTCAATGGCAACGGATATCTGGATATTGCCTCAGGTGGAGGACCTTTAACCCCCGGCACACGTAAGCTGTTTGTTTGGGAAAACGTAAATGGCGATGGTTCCCAATGGAAGGAACATCTGATTCTGAGTGGCTACGAAGTCCATGAATTTGTAGCAGGTGATGTTGACAATGATGGCGATATCGACATATTTTCCAAACCCTGGAAGCCTGGACAGCATCTCTATCTTGAAAATAATATGGCAGATAAAAAGAAACCCTGAAATTTATCCTATTATCCAGGTCGCATATAAATTCCCTTTTATGAATAGAATTACATTGCTCCTGCTTCTGTCAATAACATGTATATTATCCGGCACCTCCCGGGGCCAGAAGCGGATACAGGCTGCTTCACAACGAAAACAGGTGGCACTCTATTCAACCAATGATATCATTTTCAGGCATCAGGTGAAAAAAGGAGAAGATCCGTTTGAAGTTTCATTAGGTGCTGTGTTTACAGGACCGGATAACCGAAGGCTTACCCTGAATGGTTTTTATAATGGTGCAGATGAATTCATAATCAGATTTTCCGCGGAAATTGAGGGTAGCTGGTCTTACCAGACCTTTTCTTCTGTTCCGGGTTTATCAGGAAAAACAGATGTTGTGGAGGTTATCGAAAATAATAATCCTGAGGTACATGGCCCTGTAATCATAGATCCTCAGGCACCGCAAAAGTTTGCTTTTCATGATGGAACCCCTTATTTTGCACTGGCTTTTGAAATTGACTGGCTGTTTGCCCTTGATCTGAATAATCCTTCAGAGATACCCAATACAGGGAAAATCGTGGAAACTATTAAAAAGAACGGATTCAACCAGGTGGTAATGAACCTTTATGCCTATGATGTAAAGTGGAAAGTAAGTGAGGATGTTCCGGCTGAATATAATTTTAAGGAACCCGCTGTTTCCCCTTTTACAGGTACCAATGAAAAACCGGATTTTAATAAACTGAATGTGAATTTCTTTAAGCATCTTGACCGCGTAATTGACCACCTGCAAAAAAACGGGATCGTAGCCCACATGATGATTTATGTATGGAATAAAGAGGTTAACTGGCCATCCATGTATTCAACGGAAGACAACCGTTTTTTCGATTATGTGGTCACACGTTACCAGGGTTATTCAAACATGATCTGGGATGTATCAAAGGAGGCACTCGATTATGGAAGATGTGATATTACCTATATCAATGAACGGATTGAAAGGATTAGAAAATCTGATGCATACAACCGGTTAATTACAGTCCATGATTATGAATATTGTTCCCGTGAACCTGAACGGGTAGATTTTATATCAATTCAAAACTGGCGCTCTGATCTTTATTCATACAGCCTTGAAGCATACATGCTGCACAACAACAAGCCGGTAATGAATATTGAGCACGGGGGTTATGAAGAAGGTCCATACCTGTCGTACCAGGGGAATTATACCAATCCGGAAGTATGCCTGATCAGAAATTACATGGTTGCCTTTGCCGGAGTCTACTCTACCTACTATTGGCAAAATACAGCATGGAATATTGTAATATATGATCCTTTAGAATCGGAGCATGTTGTTCAGAAGCCCCGCTTTGATTACTACAAACACATGAATGACCTGTTTTCAAAATACGACTACAATAAACTGATGCCTGCCAGACAGAAACTTACCACCAACAGCGTAAGAGGGATGGATAATCTGTCGTCAAGTGGATATGCGCTTACCAATGGGCAAAATTTGTACCTCTACCTGGTTCCGGGAGAAAACCATCAGATTGCAGTTGTGGTTCCTGAACCTGAAAACGGGAATCTGGAGGCAACATGGTTCAATCCGTTTACGGGAGAGTATATTCACGGTGGTACACAGGAATGGGGAAGATGGCCTAACTTCCAAAACCCCTGGAAAAACCAGTACAGTGTGCTGATTATTTCAACGAATTAATATTGGTGATGAATTCTGGCAAATAATATACTTTTATTCAGTAAGGATACTTGAATTTGAATGTTTAAAAGTACTTCAGTTTTTTTTAAGACTTTTATTGGTGGAACCCTGCAATTGTCGACTTGCCCATTGATCTCCCAGGCTTTATGTTATGGGGCTTCAGAAGAATGAGTTATAGCTTTTCTTTAATAGTCTTTAATAGTAAATTATTGAGGTTTTCAACTTCATCAATCAATGGCATTACATCGTTTTCCTCAAAGTCGACAAATACAGAATAATCACTTTCTTGTCTCCAGTCAATTAATTTTGAGTAAAGCTTTCCATAATTTGTATCAAATTTACCTGTTTTGATATATAGTTGAAGAAATTTTGTTTTTAATCCTTCGTGTGTTTTAGTATATATGTTATTCAATGTCAATAAGGCATCTACAAGATGAAAGGATGAGTAATACAATCTGTTTACACAGGATCGCCATCTTTTATTGGTTGATAGTATTTTTGCGTCTTGAAATAACTCTGCCGATCTATCAATTCGATACTGGATATAATCCTGATGAGAATCTGTCATGCTATTTTAACTCCCTCACATTTGATGTTTTTATAAAGTGGAGAAAAAATATGTTTGGATTCCCAATCATCCTTTGAATATATTAAAATTGAAATGGGCTCTCCAAGATCTAATTCAAGCTTAAATAGCTCATCTCTATACAACTCTTCAATGGAGCGGTTTTTCTTTGGATTGTCAATAAGGATGAGGATATCCCAATCAGATTCTTCATTTGCCTCTCCCCGTGCATGAGATCCAAACAGTATCACCTCAGCTTTTGGATCCTTCATCTTTATCCGCCTGCCAATTATACTTGCTATATGTAATTCTCTTTCAGTCATATTGCAAATATAATCTTATTACATATGATCTGCAATTTCGCATTTATATTTCTCTGTTAGTAACACCGGTTAATGCCATTAATGATAATGTAAAACTTTGATCAGGTAACAAAAACTCGTTCTTTCAAATCACATTTAAAGATATTAAACAGCATCCTAAGAACAAGTTGAAACCATTTTAAAATTCATAAACACCTTCCTTGTAGTCGCTCACTGTTATAATAGGGTTATTTGCATTGTTTCAGCAGCTATGTATAATATTCATTTTCGTTGCATTCCCTACAGAAATATCATCTTTCCAAAAAGAAAGGGATATTTTTTATAAACTTACAACCTTAAATATGTTTGACAGGAAACGAAATCAGATTTGATTCATCCATCTGTGAGGAATAACAGGCGTTTAATCATTAAGTACTTTTGCACAGAATGATACCGCAGCAACTAATATCAATCAGAATAAACAAATGTTATCATTTCAGGCATAAGGGTTATGGATGTATGCTATTCGAACTGAAATTCATAGAAACTAAATAAAGTAAACAATAATGAAGAAAAATGTCTTATCCGGATTCATACTTTCCTTTTGTATTTTTCTGTTCAGTTGTAATGTCTCACAACCTCCTGCCCCTGTTGGTCCAATCCCTTCAGAAAACCAGATGCGCTGGCAGGAGATGGAATATTATTCCTTTATTCATTTCTCTTTGAATACCTATACCGACCAGTCGTGGGGTTTTGGTAATGAGGACATCAACCTGTTTAATCCAACTGAACTCGATTGCCGCCAATGGGCACGTATATGTAAGGAAGCCGGAATGAAAGGCATTATAATTACCGCCAAGCACCATAGCGGATTTTGTTTGTGGCCTTCGGAATATACAGAATACTCAGTTAAAAATGCACCCTGGAAGGACGGCAAAGGAGATGTGGTGCGCGAACTGGCTGAAGCCTGTGAAGAATACGGCCTTAAACTCGGGATTTATGTATCTCCATGGGATAGGAATCATCCGGAGTACGGCAGGCCGGAATACATCACTTATTTCAGGAACCAGATCAGGGAATTGCTCACCAACTATGGGCCAATCTTTGAAGTCTGGTTTGATGGCGCCAACGGAGGTACAGGATACTACGGTGGTGCAAATGAAAACCGCAAGATCGATCGGACAACCTATTACGACTGGAAACCTACCTATAAAATGATCAGGGAACTGCAACCTGAAATTGTTATCTGGAATGATGGCGGGGATCGGGCCGATTTACGCTGGGTAGGTACCGAAGCAGGTTATGTTGGCGAAACCAACTGGAGCCTCCTCGACAGTTTGGGTGATGTTCCTTATGCCATGTTGCATCACGGACTTGAAAATGGAAATTCATGGGTGCCGGCAGAGGTGAATACATCAATCAGACCCGAATGGTTTTACCACCCTGCTGAGGACGGAAAAGTTAAAACGCTTCCTCACCTTCTGGATACATACTATAATTCCGTTGGCAGAAATGGTACATTTTTACTGAACTTACCTGTTATGCCTAACGGATTGATCCATCATGCCGACGAAAAAGCTGCACTCGACCTTGCACAGGCTGTGAAAGAAGCATTTGCTGTTAACCTTGCTGAAAACAAAAAGGCCAAAGCAACAAATGTCAGGGGAAACAACAGAAAATTTGATGTACATAAAGCTCTCGATAATAACATTGAAACATATTGGGCAACCGACGATAGTGTTACTTCTGCCTCCCTGACAATCGATTTTGGGAAGCCAACCACTTTCAACCGTTTTATGGCCCAGGAATACATCCGTTTGGGGCAGCGGGTAAAATCATTTACGGTTGAAGCACTTGTTGGTGACGACTGGAAAGAGATTGCACGGGGAACAACAATAGGATATAAACGGATCCTGCGTTTTTCTACGATTGAGGCCAGTATGCTCAGGTTTAAGATTACCGGTTCAAAAGCCTGCCCGGTCATATCAAATATTGAGGTATACAATGCGCCACAAATTCTTACACCTCCAACCATTATCAGAAACCAGGCAGGTGATGTGATCATTACACCTGCTGACCCGGAGTCAGAAATTTACTATACGATTGACGGCAGTGACCCTTCAGCAGGCTCCGGTAAATACACCGGGCCGATACCTGCCGGCAGCAAAGTGGAAGTTAAAGCAATTGCTTATGAACCCTCTACTGATAAAAGCAGTACCGTCAGTCACGAAAAATTTGACCTTCCGCGAAGGGATTGGAAAATTTTAGGTAATGAAGATGAAAAGGCTTATGCTATTCTCGACGGTAATCCGGTTACAGCCTGGCATCAAAGAACAAAAGAACTGCCGGTTGACCTGGTAATCGATCTCGGTCAGGATCTCGATATTACCGGTTTTACCTACCACCCCGATATGGGTTTATGGGGGCCGGGAATTATATCAGAATACCAGTTTTTCGTATCAGCCGATAATAAAGTATGGAAGCTTGTCAGCGAAGGTGAATTTTCAAACATTAAAAATAACCCGTTATGGCAGACCAAAGTGTTTGAAGAAGAAAAAGGCCGCTTCATTAAGTTCCGCGCTTTGAAAAATACGGAGAACAACAACAACATTGGTTATTCGGAGATCGGCATCATAACAAATTGAGTTTGTGACTTACCTTAATGACAAATCTTCTCTGTACCTTCTCTATGCCCCGTCCATGTTTTTTGCACTTTTGCATAGACTTGGTATAGACATGGTATAGACTTGATCTGTATTTTTGCCTGTGAAAAGGCAGGAAAAAGCATTTCATAAAAAGGTTGCTATATACCTGCTGATATATTTGGATATGAATATCTGATTTATCCATAATATATCTTATTAATGGTAACTTCATTTTTTTGAGGATTTAGGGGACACGTTGTAAAAGGAAGTTCATATTGAACCAATTAAACATGTGGTTTGTTGGGATTATAGATGAATAAATATGGATTTATTTGTTTTCTTTTATCCGATCCAAATACATTAAAACCTTATAAAATGAAATACCTGATAATTTTTGCAGCTGTTCTGGCTTTCAGTTCATGCCGGAATTACAAAAAGGAGGCTGAAAGACTTGAAATGAGGGTAGACAGCCTTAGAAGTGTAACAGAACAAAAAGATTCTACCATTGAAAATTTCGTAAATGATTTTGCTGAAATTCAGGCCAACCTCGATTCAATTAAGAAGACGGAACGCCTAATGCCCGAATCCGGAGAAACCGAACGGAATCTTACAACGAGTCAAAGGAACCGGATTTTGAATGACATTGGCGCCATTAATAACTTGCTGGCAGAGAACCAGCAAATGATTGCCAATATGAAGCGGCAGCTCAGCAACTCAAATGTTCAGTCGGGGAAGCTTCAGGAAATGGTGGCAGAGCTTGAGGAACAGTCCAATAACCTTCAAAGAAGCCTTCAGGAAAGGGATACTGAAATCGGTACGTTAAGCCAGCAGGTACAGGAGCAGAATGAAAATATAAGTATGCTTCAGCAACAACTTGATGAAATGACTGCCTACAATATGCTTCAGTCGGATACCCTGAAAATGCGGACTACTGCCCTGAATACTGCCTATTATGCAGTAGGTACAGTGAGTGAACTACGCGATGAAGGGATTATTGAACGGCAGGGTGGAATCCTTGGCATCGGAAGCACCCCTGTATTGCGCAGTGATATTGCACCTGATCCCTTTGAAGAGATTGATATCAGGCAGTTGGAATACCTGCCCCTCAATGCTAGAAAAGCCAATGTTGTTTCGGTTCATCCGTCTGATTCATACCATATCGGCGGAGAGCAGGCCGATACGCTGTATATCGAGGATCCCGAACGTTTCTGGTCGGCTTCGAGGTATCTTGTTGTGGCAATCAGGTAACAGAATGCATTAGTTGATAAAGGTCAGGGCTTTTTCGATGGCAGCCTGCATTCCTGCTCCGTTTTTACCTCCGGCGGTGGCATAGAATGGTTGTCCGCCGCCGCCACCTTGTATTTCCTTCCCTGCCTCCCTTATGATTTGACCGGCATGTAATCCTTTCTCGGATACCAGATTTTCCGATATCATGATGGTCAGGTTGGGTTTGCCATCAATGTCGGCACCCAATACAAGGAACAGGTTGTCTATTTCACCCTTCAGTTGAAAAGCAAGGTCTTTAAGCATGGCTCCATTGTCAACATCCACCTGGTCGGCTATGATATTGATACCATTTTCAACAAGTATCTTACTTTTGAGGTTTGCCTTGAGGATTTTCAGCCGTTCACGGCCAAAGGCTTCTATTTTTTTCGAAAGTTCTGTATTTTCCTTCAGCAGGTTCATTACACCTGCCAGAATATCTTTTGAGCCTTTTATGGTTTCACGGATGCTTTTGAGTGTCTTGATCTGGTCGTTTACAAAGGTTTCAGCCCGTTTCCCTGTAATGGCTTCAATTCTTCTGACTCCTGCTGCAATGGCACTTTCCGAAACAATTTTGAACAACCCGATTTGTCCGGTTGCTGCAACATGGGTACCACCGCACAATTCGACGGATTCCCCAAACCTGATCACACGCACCGACTCACCATATTTTTCACCGAAAAGCATCATGGCACCAATTTCCTGTGCCTGCTGAAGAGGCATCTCACGGGTTTCCTCACGCATATCGTTCTGCCTGATTTTCGTATTGACCAGGGCTTCTACCTGTTCAATTTCCTCTTCTGTCATTTTTTGGAAATGGGAGAAGTCGAAACGCAAGTGGTCGGAATTTACCAGTGAACCTTTTTGCTCAACATGATGTCCCAGTACTTCCCGCAAGGCAGCATGAAGAAGGTGCGTAGCAGTATGGTTATTGGCTGTTTCATTCCGTTTTTCCGTGTTCACCATGGCCCTGAAATGTGCTTCGGGATTTTCGGGTAGCTTTTCAGCCAGGTGCACAATCAGGTTGTTTTCCTTCTGGGTATCAAAAATCGGGGTTCTGATACCATCGTTTTCAATATACCCGGAATCACCGACCTGTCCGCCCGATTCACCATAAAAGGGCGTCTGGTCGAATACCATCTGGTAGAAGGTTTTATTCTTCTGGGTTACTTTGCGATATCGTGAAATCCGAATTTCCGCTTCGGTGGTATCCCATCCAAGGAACAGAGTCTGTTCTATTTTACGCAGTTCTATCCAATCGCCTGTTTCCAGCTGGGCAGCGTTACGCGAACGGTTTTTCTGTTCTTCCATTTCCTTCCTGAACTCTTCTTCATCAGTTTCAAGGCCGTTTTCACGGGCAATTAACGCGGTGAGGTCGAGTGGGAAACCAAAGGTATCGTATAAAATGAATGCATCCCTTCCTGAAATGATGGTTGAGTTTTCCTGCCTGGTTTTGGATATAATTTCATCGAGCAACCGGATGCCGGTTGATAAAGTACGAAGGAAAGATTCTTCTTCTTCCTTCATAACTTTTTCAATCAGTTGCTGCTGGGCGGCCAGTTCAGGGAAGGTATCGCCCATTGTATTTTTCAGTTCTTCAATGAGCCTGAAAATAAAAGGTTCCCTGAAGCCAAGGAACGTATAACCATACCTGACAGCACGCCGTAAAATACGTCTGATTACGTATCCGGCCTTATTGTTTGAAGGCAGCTGTCCATCGGCAATGGCAAAGGCTACAGCACGAAGGTGGTCGGCAATTACACGCATGGCAATATCAGTTTTGATATTTTGCCCGTAACGGATGCCACTTAATTTTTCAAGTTCACCGATAACATTCTGAAAGATGTCGGTGTCATAATTCGATTTTACTCCCTGCAATGCCATGCAAAGCCTTTCAAAACCCATTCCCGTATCAACATGTTTGGCAGGTAGTTCTTCCAGGGCGCCATTAGCCTTCCTGTTGAACTGGATAAACACCAGGTTCCAGATTTCGATGACAAGCGGATTGTCTTTATTAACAAGTTCACGACCGGGTTTTTTTGCAATCTCTTCCGGTGACCGGAGGTCAAGATGGATTTCAGAGCAGGGGCCGCAGGGGCCGGTGTCGCCCATTTCCCAAAAATTGTCTTTTTTGCTGCCATTCAGGATGCGTTCTGCGGGAAGGTATTTACCCCAGTAGGAAGCTGCCTCGTCATCACGCAGGAGGTTATCATCATTACTACCTTCAAAAACAGTGGCATAAATGATTTCTGCAGGGACTCCCATACGCGTTACAAGAAATTCCCATGCCCAGTCAATGGCTTCTTTTTTAAAGTAATCTCCAAACGACCAGTTGCCCAACATCTCAAACATGGTGTGGTGGTATGTATCGAGGCCCACTTCTTCAAGGTCGTTATGTTTTCCTGATACACGGAGGCATTTTTGGGTATCGGCTACTCTTGGCCATACAACAGGTTCATTACCAAGGAACTGGTCCTTGAACTGGTTCATGCCTGCATTTGTAAACATCAGGGTCGGATCGCCCTTGATAACCATAGGGGCCGAATCAACAATCTGGTGGTTCTTTTCCCTGAAGAAGTCAAGAAAAGCTTTTCGTATTTCTTTTGAAGTCCGTTTCATCTGCTGAATCATGTTACGTTTTTCAACTAAAAAAGATTGGCCTGTATGAAGGATTCTCAGCTAAAAGCTTCAGCTTCAGAATCATCTTCCCCCAACCTTTTTTTTGTCTTTTTGTTGTTGTTTATAATTATAATGAAACAAATAGTTTGAATTCAACTTATTTGTTTACATTAGAGCGTGATTTATTTCACAGCTTTTTTTAAAATTCTTGCAAAGTTAGGTGTTTTAATTAATTTTGCTTACAGGTAAAAATAAAAAAGCCGGTGTTTTATGGCAAAAAAGAAATACAAGTTTAATCCTGAAACCTTGAGCTATGAACGGGTAGGAATTTCGATCCGGGAGAAGTCCAGGAAGATAATAACATACCTCTCGAGCAGTTTTGCATTGACTTTAATCATGGTTGTGGTATTTTTAAATTATTATGAAACACCCCGTTCCAAAGCGCTGAAAAGAGAAAATCAGCAATTGCTGAGTCAGTACGAGCTGATGATGCATGACCTGAACCGCCTCGAAAAGGTGCTGGCTGAACTGCAGCAGCGTGATGACAATATTTACAGGGTTATTTTTGAATCTGATCCGATTCCTTCCTCGATAAGGAAAGCAGGATTTGGAGGCGCAAACAAATATTCACATCTTGAGAGTTTCAATAATTCAAGGCTTATCATAGAAACAGCAAGGAAACTTGATGTTTTATCAAAAGAAGCATATATCCAGTCGAAGTCATACGATGAAGTTTTGCAGATGGCCCTTAACAAGGGAAAGATGCTTGCAAGCATTCCCGCTGTCATGCCGGTTGCCAATGAAGACTTAAAAAGAACTGCCAGCGGTTGGGGGTACAGGATTCATCCAATTTATAAAGTGAGGAAGATGCATTACGGTATGGACTTTACTGCTCCGGTCGGAACTCCGGTTCATGCTACCGGCGACGGGAAAGTTATAGAAACGAGCGGATCGGGCAGGAGCCGTGTTGGTTTTGGGCTGGTGGTAAAGATTGATCATGGCTATGGCTATGAAACTGTATATGCTCACCTGAACTCTTTTGCAGTAAAGGTTGGCCAGGAAGTGAAGCGCGGTGAAATCATTGGATATGTAGGAAACACTGGCGGTTCAACTGCTCCGCATCTTCATTATGAGGTTCACAGAAACGGGAGTGCAGTCAATCCGCAGCATTATTACTTCAAAGACCTTACTCCGCAGGAGTATGAGAGAATGATTGCCATTTCATCAAATATCGGTCAGACTCTTGATTAATTTTCAGTGTCACCACGAAAAGTAAATATAGAAAAGATTTTTTTCAGCATTGGTGAGGTTGCAGACATATTGGGTGTTACTCCTTCATCGATACGCTATTGGGAAAATCAATTCGAAGAGCTGGAGCCCAGGAAAAGCACCAAAGGCACCCGCCAGTTTACAGAATCAGATATTGAAACCCTGAAGCTTATACATTTTCTTGTAAAGGATAAAGGTTTGACAATTAAAGGGGCTAAAACCAAGCTTAAATACAGCCGTCAGGAAACTGTGCATTCACTTGAATTGATCAGGCGCCTGCAGGAAGTAAGGGAAGAATTGGTACAATTAAGAAATGAAATGAATGGATAGTATGACCAGCATCAGGGAAATTGTGCAATATCTTGAGACAGTAGCACCACCTGCACTGCAGGATCCGTCGGACAACTCAGGATTGCTTTGCGGAAACCCGGCAGAACTGGTTTCATCTGCTCTGGTAACAATCGACGTAACTGAGGATGTCATCGATGAAGCGGTTAAAAAAAATGCCGGGCTGGTGGTGGCACATCATCCGCTTATTTATAAAGGGTTAAAAAGACTTACCGGCAGCGACTATGTTGAAAGGACAATCATAAAAGCCATTAAAAACAACATTGCGGTTTTTGCGGGGCATACCAATTTTGATCATGTTGGCGGAGGGGTCAATACTATGATCTGCAGGAAACTGGGGTTGAAACAGTTGAAGGTTTTAAGGCCATTGCCTGGGCAACTGAAAAAGCTCGTAACTTTTATACCAGATAGTGCAGCAGGAACAGTAAAAGAGGCTGTTTTTCGTGCAGGGGCCGGTCATATTGGCAATTACGACTGGTGCGGATATTCGCTGGAGGGGACAGGAAGTTTTCGGGGAGGTGAGAATGCCAACCCCTATGTAGGTGAAAAAGGCGAGGTACATGAAGAAAAGGAGATCAGGTTTGAAACCATATTCCCGGCCTGGCTGCAGTCAAAAGTCGTAGGAGCACTAATAACATCACATCCATATGAGGAAGTGGCGTACGATATTTATTCTTTGGATAATGACTTTGGCAATGCAGGAATGGGTATGGCAGGCAATCTTCCTGTGCCGGCAGATGAAAGGGAATTTCTGTTGAAATTGAAAGAAATTTTTGGCAGTGGAATCATCAGGCATTCAGCTTTGCTCGGAAAAAAAGTTTCAAAAGTTGCGGTATGCGGGGGAGTTGGATCTTATCTTACGAGAGATGCCATTTCTGCTGGTGCTGATTTTTTTGTATCAGCTGATTTTAAGTATCACCAGTTTTTTGATGCTGAAGGAAAAATAGTGCTGGCTGACATTGGACATTTTGAGAGCGAGCAATTTACTAAAGAACTTTTTTATGAATTACTTGTGAAAAAATTCCCTACATTTGCAGTCCATTTTTCAGAGGTAAATACAAATCCTGTTTATTATTTCAAATGATGAACAGGGTGGGGGAACTGCCATTCAACAAAATGGTTAATTTTTGGGTTGATAAGTTGAATTAAAAGAGAACAAATAATGAATACACAGATTTCAAGGCATGATGACAAGGACCTGTCAGTTGAGGATAAATTAAGGGCCATGTATGATTTGCAGAGTGTGGTTTCTGAGATTGACAAGATCAAGACACTCAGGGGAGAACTTCCACTTGAAGTGCAGGATCTTGAAGATGAAATTGCCGGATTGAAAACCCGGTTAATGAATCTTGAGGATGAGATCAAGACACTTGAAACAGCTATCAAGAATAAAAAGATTGCCATCAGGGATTCAGAATCTCTTATTGCAAAATACACCGAACAGCAAAGCAATGTAAGAAACAACCGGGAATTTGATTCACTTTCAAAGGAGATTGAGTTTCAGACCCTTGAAATTGAACTGTCGGAAAAAAGGATCAAGGAATTCAGTACTGAGATGGCAGAAAAAAAGGAAGCCATCAATTCATCGAAGCAGCTGCTGCAGGAACGGGAAGAAGATCTGGACAGGAAGAAGAACGAACTGGATGAAATTACTCAGGAAACCAGGATTGAAGAAGAAAAACTCAAGAATAAATCTGAAAAGATCGAATCTTTTATTGAGCCTCGCCTGTTAACTGCATTTAAACGTATCCGTAAAAATGCCAGAAACGGATTGGCAGTTGTTACCATCCAGCGTGATGCGTGCGGAGGTTGTTTTAACAAGATACCCCCACAGCGTCAGATGGATATAGCAAACAGGAAGAAGATCATTGTTTGTGAGTATTGCGGCCGCATTCTTGTTGATAAAGACATCAACCTGGTACAATCAGAATAACAAGGCTAAAAAATATTTCATTTGAAAAAAGTACTGCAACCTTTGCAGTACTTTTTTCGTTATAATCCTGTATCTTTAATGATAGAAATTTTTTAAACCATTGTCCTTTAACCGTTATTATTGTTTAAAATCTAAATAATACCAATATGAAATCTTCTGATCTTAAAAAATCGATTTTAATTCTTTTTTTTGTGCCCTTAAGTTTTTATATGTCAGCACAGGACATTCAGGATACTACATACTGGAAAAGGGTTGGACAGACTTCCCTGAATTTTAGCCAGGTCTCCCTGTCGAATTGGGTAGGAGGCGGTAAAAGTTCAGTTTCAGGAATCTGGCTTTTTGATTATAATGCTGTATATGAGAAAGACAGGCTTCAATGGGACAATTCTCTTAAAGCAGGTTATGGACTTATGAAAGAAGGAGAAAGTCAGGTCATTAAAAATGAAGATAAACTGGAACTGAATTCAAAGCTTGGCGTAAAAATGAACACCGAAAACCTGCTTTATTCCACGTATCTTAATTTTCTGACCCAGTTTGCACCCGGATATAAATATCCCGACACCTCCAATAAAATTTCTGATTTCCTTGCCCCTGCATATCTGACTTTTGCCACTGGTCTAGATTACCAGCCTTCAGAATCATTATCCATCTTCTTTACACCACTTTCAGCAAAATTTACGATCGTTGCTGATGATATGTTGTCTGATGCAGGAGCTTTTGGAGTGGAACCTGGCGAAAAGTTCAGGGCTGAATTGGGTGCAACAACCAAGGTTGAATATAAGGCAGCCATCATGCAAAATGTGGATCTGTCAACCAGCCTATCTTTATTTTCGAATTACTTCAATAATCCGCAAAACATAGATGTAAACTGGGATGCAGCGCTTAATATGAAAATCAATGATTATTTATCGGCCAGCTTCACCGCCAACCTGATTTATGACCACGATATACTGATTCCCATTGATGATCAGGGAAATCAAGGCAGAAGAATCCAGTTGAAACAAATACTGGGGGTGGGCATCAGTTACAGGTTCTGAGCGTAAGAGTGCGTTGATTACCAGCTTCCGCCGGCACCACCACCGCCAAAGCTTCCGCCTCCAAATCCGCCAAATCCACCGCCTCCAGAGGAAAAATTACCAAAGGAACCGGGGTGTGACCGTCCTCCTGACAGCAGTCCCATTGCCAACCAGAAAGGCAGGCTTTTGCCGGGAGAATAAACTCTTCTGCTGCGTCCTCTGAAGATAGGGAGGATTACAAAGAAGATGAAAAAGAAAATGATGAAAGGAATAATACTTCCACTTTCACGGGCATTATTTTCTTCATAATATTCTGCTGTGTATTCTCCGCGTGTTATGTCTATGATGACATCAATTCCGCTTACAAGCCCCTGGTAATAGTTGTTTTGCTGAAAATATGGAATCATTTCAGTATCAATGATCGTTCCGTTTACTGTAGCATCGGGCAGCACACCTTCCAGTCCGTAACCGGTGGCGATATAAACCTGGCCTCTTTCATTTGATATTTTTGGTTTTACAAGGATCACCAGGCCGTTGTTGTCACCTCTTTGGCCAACTCCCCATTTTTCTCCCAGTCTAACTGCATAATCACCCGGGTCATAACCTTCCAGGTCAGGAACTGTAACCACAACAATCTGGGTAGAGGTTTCCCTGGCAAACTGTACCAGTTTGTTTTCGAGGTTTTGGTTTTCAGTAGAACTAAGTATGCCTGCAAAATCATTTACCAGCCTGGGCGGATTTGGCCTGCCAGGGATTTCTGCCTTTAAAGTAGTTGCAAAAAAGATTGCTATAATTAAAAATATCAGGTTCTTCATTTTTTTATCCAAAAGATATATCATCTGTAAGTTCGTTCACATCATCGCTCTTCCAGGGAAAATGTTGCTTCAATTGTTCTCCGGCCATTAATACTCCGGTGGAAAGGCCTTCGGTAAAATTGCCTTCCTTAAATTTTTCTGACATCAGTTCTTTAATGTTCTCCCAGAAGTTTACAGGAACTTTCTGATTGATTCCTGCATCTCCAAGAATTGCAAATTGATGATCCTCAATGGCGAGATAGAAAAGGACGGCATTTCGCAATTCGGTTTTATGCATATCCAGTTCTTCAAACCAGAAGGCTGCCCTGTCGAGCACATTTTCTTTACAATGACTTTCTATATGTACACGTATTTCGCCTGAGGTATTAAATTCGGCAGCACGAATGGCATTTTTAATCTGAAGCTTTTCCTTTTCTGAAAAGTACTTTCTGACATTCATATTTCAAAGTATTTAAAACTGCACTTCAGGTGCCTGTTCCGAACCGGGTTGGGCTTCAAAATAATCTTTCTTTTCAAAACCAAACCATCCTGCATAAATCATTTGCGGGAACTTTCTGATATAGGCGTTGTAATTTTGGGAAACTTCATTAAACTTTCTGCGTTCAACGGCAATTCTGTTCTCAGTCCCTTCAAGCTGAGCCTGCAAATCCAGAAAATTCTGATTGGCTTTAAGATCAGGATATTGTTCTACTACAACCATCAGCCGGCTTAATGCGGATGTAAGGCCTGCCTGTGCCTGATTGAACTGTTCAATGGCCTGGGGTGATAAATTATCGGCATCAACATTAACAGAAGTTGCCTTGGCCCGTGCTTCAACCACTTCAACAAATGTCTCCTGTTCGTGATCAGCATAACCCCTGACAGTATTTACAAGGTTTGGTATAAGATCGGCGCGGCGCTGGTAAACATTTTCAACCTGCGACCACTGAGAAGTCACCTGTTCTTCAAGTTCAACCATTCGGTTGTAACCGCAGCCTGATAAAAACAAGCCTGAAACTGCTAAAAAAAGAACAACTAAACTCTTTTTCATTTTCTTTAGAATTAAATAAGTTCAAATATCAATCATTATAACAAATAACTTTCACATGTTTTCGGGGAAAGGGCAGTTTTTACCGCCGGAGATGATTAATCAAAAGATGAGCCAACAGGAAAAGCTGACAAAAATGGCAATATTTAGAATTAACTGGTAAAACTAATCATAATAATGATGACAATCAGATGGCAGTTTCAAATGTCCTTAAGTTCCACATTACATTACTTAAGGTGTCGTAAATAAGTATCTGGCATTTCAATTTTGAATTAATTTTTCAATGAGCTATTGTACACTCTGCCAAGAATTTATTTTAGGCAATATTATTATTTCCTGAGGTAATTGAGTGCGTTCTGCTGTTTTGGTTCCTGTTTTTAATCGCCTGATAAAGCAAATTCAAATTGCACCAGATGCCTTTTTTTGGGTAGTATTTGGTATTCTACCGGGAATGTACTTTTACTCTCCGGAGAAAAATAATGAATAAGGCCTTTGCAGATCCTGTCGTAATTCATTTATGCCGACATTTCGCATTTTACGCAGTGTCTCCCTGCCCTCAAAAAAACAAGGATAACCGGTGCAGTGAAAATACGGTACTGTCCTGCTATTTCAGGGTTTTTTTCCGAATTGACATAAACTGTTCTTATAAGAGGAAATTCTTCCTGAATGAGACTTTCTACTTTTGGCCTTAATGATTTGCATACGTTGCAGAAATCTGTAGAAAAAATATGCCAGCAAAGCAGGTTCAGCAGCTGCCAGCCGGTTGAATTGTTCCTGTGTGTGAATTTCTTCTGTCATAAATTTGTTCGGCAGAGGATGAAATGCAGGTTTAATAATACCCGTAACGCAGCATGACAAGTGTGCAACCTTCCACTGTTGTTATTCCTGCTTTATCCAGTTTTTCCTTAAGCTCACTGTTTTCTGTTCCCGGATTAAATATCACCCTACGGGGGTTCAGACTTAGCAGCTGGTCGTAGTACTCAGGCTGATGTGCAGGCCCAACATACAGCGATACTGTATGGATATCATCGTTTTGGGGAAATACTGTTTCGATGGGTATTCCCTCCACAGACCCTTGTCTTTTAGCCAGGGCAACAACTTCATGACCGTATTCCGTTAAAAGCTTTATTGCCTTGTTTGAGTAGCGTTCAGGTTTAACACTGGCACCTATAACCAGGGTTCTTTTATTAACTTTTTTATTTGTATTCATATTCAGAATAAACCTCTATCGGTGAAAAAGGTTTAGGTGGGGAAAATTTGTGGAATATTAAATCTTCTTTTCCAGCAAAACTACTGCCTGTGCCGAAATTCCTTCCTCCCTGCCTTCAAATCCCATTTCTTCGGTGGTGGTTGCCTTTACCGAAACCTGTTCTGCTGAAATGCCAAGTACCTGTGCAAGTTTATTTTTAATTCCGGGGATGTAGGGTTTTAATTTTGGTTTTTGGGCACTTATTGTAGAATCGATGTTAACAATTTCAAATCCTTTTTCATGAATAAGTTTATTGGTTTCAGCCAGCAATATTTTACTGTCGATGTTTTTGTACCTGTCTGATGTATCGGGGAAATGTGTTCCGATATCCCCCAGGCTAAGGGCACCCAATAGTGCATCACATAAAGCGTGTATAAGCACGTCACCATCTGAATGGGCAATTGTGCCTTTAGTATGGGGAATTAAAATACCGCCAAGCCATAAGGTTTCACCTTCGGCAAGGCGGTGTACATCATATCCTTGTCCTATCCGGTACATTTTAGCGTTGATTGCTGAAAGCTTCCACGTCGAAAGAAAGGGTAAAACGCAAGGTATTTTCCAGTGGATGGTTTCTTTGGGTTGGCAGCAGGTAAGAGAAGTCAAGAGCAAATACATTCATCTTGAAACCAGCACCGGCTGTCAGAAATGTCCTGTTTCCCTTGTTTTCGTGTTCGTAGAAATATCCGGCACGCAGGGCAAACTGTTTGTTATACCAGTATTCTACACCAGCTGAAAGATTTATTTCCTGCAGTTCTTCCTTTAATCCTCCCGGAGCATCGGTAAATGAAGAGAATACACCTGCAATAACAGATTTGTCGGAATTTATTCCACCCGGATAAATAATAGCACCGTCTTCAAAAAGGGTGGTGTCGGCAGGTGGAGTCGGAACCAGTAATTTGTTGGCTTCAACTGCAAAAGTGAACGTGTTGTATTCATCGAGTTCGGTGGTATAGGCTGCTCCCAGTTTCATCATTGTAGGAATGAAATCTTTTATTTCACCATCGGTATACGAGATTTTCGCACCAATATTCTGGATGTTTATACCTGCTGAAAAAACGTTATCCTTACGGTTGGCACGAAACTGGGTGTGGTAATAAAAAGCAACATCGGCTGCAAAAGAGTTTCCTGCTTTCGATTCAACTCCATTGATAAGTTGCCCTCCTGTTAAATCAGAACGTATATATCTTACTGCCACTGCTCCTGAAAATACTTCTGACAGCAACCGGGAGTACCCAAGGTCAAAAGCAAATTCATTGGGGCTTTGCTGGCCCATAAATTCTGCAAATTCACTTGTGAAAATGATATCGCCAAGCGAGAAATAGCGAAGCGAACTGCTGATGGTCTGAACATCATCAAGTTTTTTATAACCCACCAGGTATGCAAGGTTAATATCATCGACCAGGGCTCGCAGCCAGGGAGAGTAGGAGAGGCTCACACCCATATCGCTTTCCATAAATGCATATTTTGCCGGGTTCCAGTGCTGTGAACTTAAATCGGGCGTTGTTCCAACCCCCGCATCACCCATACCACCCGCCCGGGAGTCGGGGGTGATTGACAGGAAAGGAACAGCAGTGGTAATTGTATTGGCTCCTGAAGTAGTAGCCTGCCCTTTAACAATTGCTGATGTTGAAACAGCTAACGCGAGAACCAGAAGTAAACGTAATTTTATCATAATCCATCGTAAAATTGGAGCTGCAAAGATACACTAATATGATTTCTGCAACAATTAAACTAAAAACAGATAACGCATGTTTCGGGTAAAAAGTACATATGCGGAAAAAATTTATCGTGCAACAATCATTTTACCCGATTTTGAAGCAATAGATCCATCACCCGACTGGACAGTTACCCTGTAGATATAAATGCCGCTTCGCAATAAAACCTTTGCTTCAGCCAGATCCCAACGCACAGGATTGCTTTCCAGTCCGTTTGAACTGACCCGGGAAGTAAAATAATCCACCCGCTGTCCCGTCTGGTCAAATACTTCAAAAACAGTTTCAAAAACAGCATCAGCCTGATTATGTTCAAATTTAAAGAAGGTAAAATCATTTACAGGGTTGGGATAATTAGACACTTCTGAGATATAAAATTCACCACCCACTTCGAATTCAATGGTTGCCTCAGTTGAATTATTGGCAACATCCCATGCTTTTAATGTCAGGGTGTGTTTTCCTATAGACAGGTCTTTAAGCGGAAACCTGATAGAACCCCGGGTGAAATCATCCATCTCAGACTGGTAGTAATTGTTAAGTATTATTACCTTAGAATTGTCGTTATCAAGAATGGCAGTAATGTCATGTCCGATCCCGGAGCCTACCATATTGATGCCATTCTCATCTGACAGGTTGGCAAACAGCATGGGATTCCGGCTTACCCTGTCACCTTGTCTGAAATCTGGTGATTCAAGAAACAATTCTATTTCAGGTCCTTTATTGTCGGCTATTTGTGAAGCAGATCCTCCGATGATAAAGTTCTCGTAGGCTCCATGGGCATCATGGTTACCATCATCGGCATAATAAATGATTTTTCCAAGACCTGTTTTGTATGAAATATCTTTGGGAATAACAAAGCTGAAGGTGAAATCACCGTTTTTAACCTCGGCAAGGCCCCTGAAAATAATGTTTTCCTGCACCTTAAATTCCATGGGAGTTTCACCTCCATTCCCCCTGGTTTTTTTCATGGCAGCTTTATCATAAACAACAGGAATGATCCTTCCATTGAAATTGCTGAGCTTGTTATCAAAAGCATCGGCAACAAAACCCGAGACAGTTACTTTTTGCAAGGCTCCCAAAGTATCTGGAATTTCACTAATTTCATTCCCGTTAATGGATGATGTAACAACACTGTGCCTGGGGTATGAAAGTTTCATTGCCGGATTGGAAAGAAGGCTGAAGTTCCTTTTATTTATTGTATTAATGGTATTGATTTTTGCCAGCCGCATGATATCACCCATTCTGTGGTGTTCTCCATTTTCGTTTTTCCTGAAGACAAAGTTGTAAAAACTGCGGCTCAGTAAATAGTTGGAGTAGGCAAATACAAGCCTGGTAGTGGTGAATAACCCGATGCCACCTCCGTTGGGGTTAAATAACACATACTCGCCTGCCGAAGTTACATCAGCATCAAACCTGCTGAATTCACAGGTTGCAGTAACAAAAATAAAAAGGTTCTTTGTGTTCGACCATGCATTGATATGACTGATATCCAGTACCCTTTCGTCGGCTATCCACCGGGCATTGGCATGCCCGATGTAATTCAGGAGCAGAATTCCATCCTTAACACGCTGGTTAATCGCTGATGTTACCTCCGGATAACTTTCTCCTCCGGGACCGGTGATCTGGCGGTAAGCATCAAAGTAGATTTTATCTGTAATAAATTCAGGATGGTTGTTGTTAATATCAGTTGTCAGTTTTTCTGAATCCTGCATGTGCATATTGCCATCTTCATCATCGCCGATGAAACTTATGTTGTTGCGCCAGCTGCCCAGTGCACCCTGTGAGTGGTAATCCCTGACTTTTTTAACAGCAAGATCAGCCTGAAAGGTTGTGGATGCAGGTATGCGTCCAATACCCAGATCAATGGCCCCACTATAAACACTTTCACCCGGATCAAGCATAACAAAATAATCGTCGGTGACAAATGAAGCGACAGGGCTCAAGGAGTTGTCCGATTGAAATGTGGGCAAAAAAGTAAAGCTGCCGGTTTTGATGTTTCTGTTGTCATAACTACCATCACCAAACAGCAGGACATACTTTAACCCTTCGTTCCGGTCGTAAAACATTTTTATGAAGTTGCGGATTCCCGTTGCATCCTTGTTACCTGAACTGAATTCATTATAAACCTGTCCTGCCGGCACTACTTCCACCTCCATTCCGTCATATGTGCGGTGAAAATCTGCCAGATCATTTGCCTGCAGCATAAAATTCTGGTGGGAGATGATCAGGAACTCAGGGGTTGAAAGTGCATGAAGGTTTTGATTTTCCACGTCGCCCACCAGTTCAGGTTCCTGAAAAGTACCATTCGGAGTAAATACTACATATTCCCGTAAAGTGGCTGAAGATTGTTTTCCAGTTGCAACATTCCCACTGATTTTTAGCGGAACTTCCGATATATTAAACATATCGGTTACATCCCATACTTTCGTGTCAGAAGAACCTGTTTCCAGAGAAAACTCCAGAATATTACCTGCTCCTGTGGTTTCAATATTTCTAAAGAACAGGGGTTGACTGCCTGCTTTTAGTTTTCTGCGGTAATGAACTTCAATAAAATCGAGCCAGGCTTCAGGACCTGCCCCGCTGCCATTATACCTGAGATTAAGATTCAGGCTGCCTGGTATTGCAGGGGTTGTAAAAAGAGCTATTTTTTCGTTGGCAAAATCATCCGTGCTGGAAGAAGTATTTACTCTTGAAAATTCTATTTTGCCAAGTGAAGTCTGTTCTTTTAATACTTGCATCTCAGATACAAGAGAAGATCGTGCTGCAGCTTTAATGCGGAAACGGACTGTGGAGGAATTTTCAGGATCACTGATCTGGAAGTTGAAGCTGTGCGTTGTGCCATGTCCAAACTTTTCGCCGAACCATTGCTTGCCTGACTCTAATAAATTTGATGTTTCATTCTCATGAAGCATATATTCATCGAAGTAAGAAGCAGAATGGGTAGCAGGTGTACTTACTTCCGGCAGCAACTGCACATTTTTTAAATTTCCCGATTCACTTAAAAAGAATGTACCTTTTGTAGTATAGTTATGTGTTGTATGTTCCAGGAAATTCTCCGAAGTTACATGCTTCCATTCAACATACCCCGGTGCATAGAAGAACAGGCAGTCGGTGCCGTTATTTTTACCATGCCAAACTGCTACCTGGGGCAGATCGTCGTAGTTGATGGTTCCGGGATTTTCAGAAAGAATCATACCTCCTGCACCAAAAACTTTTACCTGTGAAGGATTGGAAAACCCCCAGGCGGATAGTTTTGAATAGGGGATTGTGTAGATTCCCTTTTCTTCAGTACTGATCTTTACCCATTTCCCTTCCCGAAGTACGGATTCCTTTTTCCATTCAAGTTTAGCGGCAACAGCTGATTTTAGTTTATTTGGAATTCGTTTTAATTCAAACTTCTTCAGGAGCATTACCTTGTTATCTTTGAGGATAATCGCAGGAATCTGTATTTCAACTGAGGAGGTTCCTGCCGAATGAAGACGGGTTTTCTTTATCTGCAATTCACCCTTTACCTCTTCTGTGCCAAATGTTTCAGGTAAAATTTCAATTGCTTCAAAAACAGGGTTTTCAATTACGAAATGAAAATCCTGTGTAGGATTTTCAAGCGGAATCATCTTAAAATATAAGGGGATAACCGAACCGGGCCTTTCATATCCTGCATCTGCTAAAGTATAGCCAAGTTTATTTTCAGGATCACTAACTTTCATCCATTGGAGCACAACAATTTCTTTTCTTACATCGTTAGCACTGAAACCGGTAATAAATATCAGAAGCAGGATATATAATTTATTCATGAAAAAGAGGCAATCGTTAATAAATGATAAAACGTATGTTGAAAATAATTATTGCAGGTCGGTCTCATTTACAATAAAACAATTATTTTTGACAATTGACTGGCAAATATAGCCATCCGGATTTATAACCGGAAAAAAATGCAGATAAAGGACAATAAGATCAAAGCCAAATCAGTTATAACAAGTGACAATCATAAAAGAGATGAAAAACACTAATTTAATGAAGCTAAAAACATTGACAATATTGTTTTTAGCCGTTATCTTAACAGGATGTGGGTTATTCCGGCGAGGATCTGAAACCTCCCGTACAACCGGTTGGGAATACAATTCTGAAGAAACCGGTAATATTCCTTATCTTTCAGGTTATGACCAGAATGTAGGCCCGGGCCTAGTATTTATACAGGGTGGAACTTTCACAATGGGCCGTGTGGAACAGGATGTAATGTATAAGTGGGATAATCACCCGCGCAGAGTTACTGTTGCTTCATTCTATATGGATGAAACAGAGATTTCCAATCAGGATTACAGGGAATATGTCCATTGGTTAACTCGTGTTTACCCTGGCGACAGGGAGAAAGTAAATTCCGCACTTCCTGATACAACCCTGTGGCGAAGTGAACTTGCCTATAATGAACCCTATGTTAACAATTACTTCAGGCATCCTGCATACAGCGATTATCCTGTAGTGGGTGTTACATGGGTACAGGCCGATGCTTACAGCCGCTGGAGAACTGACCGTGTTAATGAACAGATTCTTGTCAGTAAGGGTATCCTGCAGCATGATAATACCCAGAGCGGTGAGAATGTATTTACAACCGATGCTTATCTTGCAGGATTATACCAGGGAACTGAAGGTCGTAATCCTCAGCAGGTAAGAAGAGAGGATGGGATCATACTTCCAAATTACCGGCTTCCCACCGAAGCAGAATGGGAATATGCAGCTTATGGCCTTATCGGAAATGCCGAAGGTGAACTGCTTACTGACCGGAGGCTTTATCCTTGGGATGGGGCTTATCTGAGAAAAGAAAACAGGAAGGAAAAAGGCAGGTTGCGTGCCAACTTCGTCAGAGGGCGTGGTGACATGATGGGTATGGCAGGTGCCTTAAATGATAATGCCGATATTACGGCCCCTGTGTTTTCATATGAGCCTAATGATTATGGGCTGTATTGTATGGCAGGTAATGTCAATGAATGGGTTGCAGATGTTTATCGTCCGTTATCGTTCCTTGATGTTGAAGAGTTTCAGCCATTCAGGGGAAATGTCATTACTGAATATCGCCGTGGTGAAGATGGACAGTTTGTCAGGGATCAGTATGGTGAACTGATAAAAGATACGATTGCTGATTTCCGCAACTACAGGGATGGCAGCACGGATTCACAATTGATGGAAACAGGCGACTGGAATGCAGCTGAAGGCGTTAACACTAAAGATATGTACATTCAGGATGACCGCCCGGGGTATTTTTCTTCATCAATTAATGATGAGGTAAGGGTGTACAAGGGAGGTTCATGGAGAGACCGGTCCTACTGGCTGGTTCCCGGAACACGCAGGTACCTGCAACAGGCAAATGCCCAGAATGATCTTGGGTTCAGATGTGTTATGGATCGCACCGGTAGCCCGCAAGGTTTTTAATACAATATATTAATCTTTTTAAGAAATATTCTTAAAATGATCGGGAACAATATACCCTGGATTTTAATTCAGGGTCTTTTTTTTTAATGTAGAACCAGATATTTGCTGATAAGCGAACACTGATGGGAGCCTTCATTTAATTTATAAATCCGGAAGAATGACAACTGCTGATATTTACAACCTATTTTTAATGCATCCTGCGATTGAAACTGACACACGAAAAGTTGTAACGGATTGTATTTTCTTCGCGTTGAAAGGGGAAAATTTCAATGGAAACCTGTTTGCAGCAGAAGCCCTTGAAAAAGGGGCTGCATTTGCAGTTGTTGATGAGCCTGAATTTTACATTGATGAACGGACAATTTTGGTTGAAAATACACTGGAAGCCCTGCAGGACCTTGCCCTGTTTCACCGGCGTCAATTCAAAATCCCCGTTCTTGGTATTACTGGTTCAAACGGAAAAACTACCACTAAGGAACTTATAGCTGCCGTTATGTCGGTAAAATATAGGATAACCTGCACTACAGGAAACTTAAACAACCACATTGGAGTGCCGCTGACACTTTTACAAATAAAACCCGAAACAGAGTTTGCCATTATTGAGATGGGTGCCAATCATGGAGGCGAAATCGCCATGCTGAGTGCTCTGGCTGAACCGGATTATGGAATCATTACGAATATCGGGAAGGCACATCTTGAAGGCTTCGGTTCTTTTGAAATGATAAAAAAAACCAAGGCGGAGCTTTACGATCATGTAAAATCTAAAAATGGCACAATTTTCTACAACCTTGATAATCCAGTTTTGAGTGAACTTTTGGGTGATTACCCTAACAGGATAAGTTTTGGCATGAGTAATGCATGGTTAAATGGCGAACCTCAGTCGGTTCCTCCTTACATACACGCATCCATCCATTTTCCGGAAGGAATATCTGAAGTAAAAACACATCTTACAGGCAGTTTTAATTTCGAGAACATTATGGCAGCTGCATGTATCGGTAAATATTTTGAGGTTGAGTCCCAAATGATCGCAAAAGCCATTGAAGACTACATCCCGCACAATAACAGGTCGCAGCTGATTGAACGCAATGGTCTGAAAATAATAATGGATGCTTACAATGCCAATCCATCCAGCATGAAAGCATCCATTGAAAGTTTTGCTACGGTATTTTCTGAGCCAAGGCATCTTATTTTAGGCGATATGCTCGAGTTAGGCGATCAGTCGGTACATGAACATACCACGATACTTCAGAAAATACAGGAATATCATTTTGAAGCTGTCTTTCTTGTAGGTCCTGTTTTTATGCAGGCTGCTGCTGATTTTTCTCACCGGAATTTTCAGCATACAGAGGATCTCGCCTCATACCTTAAAACTCACCCCATTAAAGAAGGTGCTGTATTGGTGAAAGGATCCCGCGGAAATAAACTTGAAAAGATCATTGAAATCCTTTAATTGTTCAATGGTTTTTTAACTTTCAAAACATCTTCTATCGCTTTTTCAAAGGTTGCTTTCGGAAGTGCTCCCATTGCCATTTGAGGTTGTCCGTCAACCGGTACAAACAATAACGAAGGAATGCTCTGGATACCAAACATGCCTGCCAGTTCCTGCTCCTGCTCGGTGTCAACCTTATAAATGACCAGGTTGTTGCCATATTCCTTCTGCAGTTCTTCAAGCACAGGTGCCACCATTTTACACGGGCCGCACCAGTCGGCATAGAAATCTATCATACAAGGGACATTCCCTTCGTATTTCCATTCTTTATTTTCTTCGAAATTGAATACTTTTTCTTTAAATGTCTGTTTTGTCAAATGTTCTAACATATTCTATGTATTTATAAAATTAAAATATCTAGATAATTATATATAAACAATCAAATTCAATGCCACTCATTCCTCAAAGGTTTTGAACCGGTTTTAGTTCAAATAATTGTAATTTTGTCACAACTTTTAACAAAAACTGGCAGCGGAAAGGTTAAAATAACATTCTTTTGTCAGTGAGAATTTATAAAATGCTGAAGAATAAAATATTCCGTATTATATCGCAGGCAGCCGACGGGCTAAACCAGGAAACTTATGTAATTGGCGGCTTTGTGCGTGATCACTATCTAAAGCGCCCTTCAAAGGATATTGATATTGTTACGCTTGGAAGTGGGATCGAACTGGCAAAAAAAGTTGCTAAAGAACTGTCTCCCCGGACGAGGGTTAACATCTTCAGGAATTTTGGTACAGCACAGGTGCAGTATAAGGATTTTGATATAGAATTTGTAGGAGCCAGGAAGGAGTCATACAGGAGTGATTCTAGAAAACCTTCAGTGGAAGACGGAACACTGGAAGATGATCAGAACAGGCGCGATTTCACGATAAATGCCCTTGCCTGGGGATTAAACAGACATAACTTTGGTAAGTTGGTTGATCCTTTCAATGGCGTAGAGGATTTAAATAAGAAAATCATTAGAACGCCACTCGATCCGGAGATCACGTTTTCTGATGATCCGCTAAGGATGATGCGTGCTGTAAGGTTTTCTTCCCAGCTTGATTTTGAAATTGAGGTGAAAACACTGCAGGCGATCTCCCGGAACAGGGACCGGATAAAAATTGTATCAGCAGAAAGAATATCCGAAGAACTAAATAAGATCATCCTTTCCCCAAAGCCCTCTGTTGGATTCCGGATCATGGAAGAAACAGGGTTGCTTGAAATCATCCTGCCAGAATTTATGAAACTAAAAGGAGTGGATGTGGTTGAAGGAACAGGCCATAAAGACAATTTTTTCCATACACTGGAGGTCCTCGACCGTATTGCGCCCCACACCAACGACCTTTGGCTTAGATGGGCGGCCATTCTTCATGACATTGCCAAACCTGTTACAAAGAAATACGTCGAAGGACAAGGCTGGACATTTCATGCGCATAATTTTGTGGGGGCAAAAATGATCCCCAGGATTTTCAACCGGTTGAAGCTTCCGCTGAACGAAAAAATGAAGTTCGTTCAAAAAATGGTCATGCTGCACATGCGCCCCATAGTGCTTTCTGAAGAGGAGGTAACAGACTCCGCGGTAAGGAGGCTGCTGTTTGAGGCCGGTGATGACATAGATGACCTGATGACGCTTTGTGAAGCGGATATTACATCTAAAAATGCAGCCAAGGTTCAGCGATACATGAAGAATTTCAAAATTGTAAGGCAGAAGCTGAAGGAAATAGAGGAAAAAGATGCCGTTCGTAATTTTCAGCCTCCTGTTTCAGGCGAACTGATTATGGAAACGTTTGGTCTGCCTCCGTGCAAAGAGGTAGGTGTTATCAAAGATGCCATTAAGGAAGCCATCCTTGAAGGGGAGATCAGGAACGATTATGATCAGGCACATGCTTATATGCTAAAAAAAGCATCTGAAATGGGATTAACTCCCGTATCTAAAAATTAACGGCAACTTTTAATACAACAGGCAGGTGGTCACTGAACCCGCCATTGTACTTAAATCCTGTATAAGTCCTTCTGATGCGTTTTCCTCCATATGTTGGATCATCTTCCAGCAGAAAAGGCAGTTTTACTACCTGTGCCCATTCATGCCGGGTATATACCTGTTCATTCTTGTCAAGAAGCGCCCCGGAGACAATGATCTGATCAAAAACCGACCACTGCGACTGGAATTTAATGGTTTTTATTTCATCATTCATCCAGGGGAAGGAGAGGTTATATAAGGTACTTTTAGAACAGGTTCCGGATGGTGGGAGTGCTCCAAGTGTTTGCAACAGGCTCTGATCATCCGGCTGGTCATTAAAATCTCCTGCAATAATGACTTTAGGGTTCGAATGTTTTTTATGGAGTAATTCAATTTCTGTCCGCAATGTCAGTGCAGCAGTGTGTCTTGCAGGGCGGCTTTCAAGCAATCCTCCAAATCTGGAAGGCCAGTGGTTGAAAAACAGGTGTAATGTATCTAAGGAATGAAGGATGCCACAGACATACAGAATCTCCCTGGTGCGGATCATTTTTCCCTCTTTGTCGGAAATTGGAATATACCTGTATTCAACCGGGTTAAATGTGTTGGAATTATATAAAAAGGCAATATCAATACCCCGGTCATCGGGTGACTCCTTATGTATGATCTTGTATGAACAGGTTTTAAGCGGAGATTGGGAAATCAGCTTTTCGAGCACGAACCGGTTTTCAATTTCGCACAGGCCAATGATATCCGGTGGGTTCCATCCGGTGGAATTAAGTAAAACTTTTGAAATATCAACAATTTTTTTATTCATCCTTTTCCAGGTCCAGCGCCTGTCTCCTTCCGGTGTATACTCTTCATCCTGAGTCAAAGGGTCATCTGAAATGTCAAACAGATTCTCGACATTGTAGAAAAGCATATTAAATTCATCGGTGGCGTTTTGTGAAAAAACAAGAAGTACAGGAAACAGAAGTACAGTGATTAAAAGAAACTTACTCTTCATTCTTTTTTTCAATTCGCTCATAAGCACCCAGATCGGGTCCCTCATCAGAAAGTCTGTCCTTGTTCAGGATATCAAAAGGAAACAACTTGCCGTATTCAAGTTTTCCGATATCCTTTGCAGGTGACAGTGTATCAAGCGCATAATTGTAGTCATTGTAGGGGCTGAGAAATTTGGGATCAAATTTTGCACCCTTCCATATATTCCTGAAGTTGTCCCTGTTGGAGGTATTGAAGGTATCAGGCATCTGAATAATGCAGTGGTCAAACATGAAATTGAAGGTGTTTTCCTGATTATTTCCCAGTTCTATTTCTGCAGGATAATTGCCGTAAATAATGCTGTTTCCAAAAAAAGCTTTTTCAAGATTGCCGTTATAAACTTTCTTTGTACCATCGCTTCTGTCAATAACAAGTGTATTGGAAAGAACAAGAGATGAAGTCCTTCTGGCACGTGATGAATATCCTCCCCAGTAATTGGCAATTGTGGTATGATAAAATTCATAACTTCCTCCAACCAGAAGGGCAGCTGCATAAAATCCACAATTGGCGATTACATTATTGTGGCCTGTTATTTTAGATTTTAATGCAAACAGCCCGGCATATGCCATATTTTCTATCCTTGAGTTCCGGAGATCAAGTGTAGCAAATCCCGGATTTTCAATGTTTCCTACCTGCAGACCGATATTGGCATTTTTAATAACCGTATGATTGAAGATATTTCCCTGGCTTCCCGAAAAGAGAATGATTCCATTCCACTGATCAGGTATATCCTTATATGTATCTTCAAGCCGGTCGGAAGTGAAAATAATGGGATTTTGAGCGTTCCCCGAGGCTTCAACTTTTCCCCTGACGTAAAGTCCTGCACCTTTATGAAAGTGAATCCTGGTGCCCGGTTCAATTGTCAATACTGAAGTTGAATCGACATAGGCATAATCATATACCAGGTATGGTTTTTCGGCAGTCCATGTGGTTGTGCCGGTATTTTCGTTCCTTACAAGCTGGAAATCCTGCCCGTATGCGATCAGCTGTACATTCTGCCTGTTGGCATTTGTTGTAAATTCAATGGAATCCTGAACGACCATCGGGAGGTTTTGTCCATTTGGATCAATGGTAACTTCCACAAAAACAAAAATACTGTCTCTTGCAGGAACTTCAATTTCAAATGCTTCATTGGCAGCTTCGCCATTTATATTCAACCTGAAGTTTGAAAAATCACCCCCTGCTACACGTATGCGTGAAATAAGTATATTTTCGTTGTAAGGGTTGTAAATTTTCAGGTTTTGGGTTGTTGAACCAATAGAAGTGAAAATGGTGTCGAACATAATGGTATCAGCAGAAAAACTCAACCGGGCATCGGGTGAATTCAGGTATCCTTCATCTTCGCACGAAATAAGCGCAAAGAATAGGCTTACGATAGTTAATATATGAATCAGTTGCCTGTTCAACGTAAGAAATATAAAATTCCACCTGTTTTAGAAGTTCCTTCTATGCAAATATAAACAAAACCCGTAATAAATTTTAACATTTATTAGCAGTTATAACTTTTTTTTATCAGTTTGCACCCTTTTCGAAATGATCCATAATCCTAAAACAGTAAGTAAACCATTCAATATCAGGATCTCAAATCCAAATTTATAACCCCAGAAAAGAATCTCGGAATACTTAGAAATAAAATAGCTTATAACAGGTGAAATAAATGCTATTAACGGCACCCATTTATCTTTTACTGTTCTTTTTGAATATATTCCAAAAACAAATAGTCCAAGAATTGGTCCGTATGTATAACCAGCCACAGTAAAAACAGCAACTACCACGCTTTCATTGCTTATGGCCCTGAAACCTAATATTACGATAATCAGTAATACTGAAAACAAAAGATGAACATATTTTTTTATGGTACGTCTTTGTGATTCCTGATATTTACCGATATGAAGAAAATCAACACTGAATGATGTTGTCATTGCAGTCAGGGCAGAATCAGCGCTTGAATAGGCAGCAGCTGTGATACCAAGCAGAAAGGCTATTCCTACGGGCAGGCTGAGGTGGTTCAATGCGATCATAGGGTAGAGGTCATCCGTTTTTGCAGGAATCTGCAGATTGATTTCCTGTGCATAGATGTACAGAATGACTCCCAGGCACAGAAACAGAAATACTGCCACTAAAAATGAAAGGCTGAAAACAAACATATTTTTCTGTGCCTCTTGCCTGTTCTTGCATGTGAGGTTTTTTTGCATCATGTCCTGGTCCATTCCAACCATGACTATAGTAATGAACATTCCTGCAAAAAATTGTTTGAAGAAATTATTTCCCGACCTCCAGTCCCAAAAGAAGATCTGTGAGGAAGGTTCAGATGCAATTCGTTCAGCAAGTGATGATATGTTAAGTCCCATGACCCTGCTGATGCTCACTATTGTAAATATCACAGCACTTATCAGAAAAAGGGTTTGAAGAGTATCGGTCCACACAATGGTTTTTATTCCCCCCCTGAAGGTATAAATCCATATAAGGGCAATTGTTACTACCACAGTGATCCAGAAAGGGATGTTAAAGGCGTCAAAAAAAGCAATCTGCAATACCCCTGCCACCAGGTATAATCTAAAGGAAGCTCCAATGAGTTTTGATACAAGAAAGAAAAAGGAGCCTGTCTTGTACGATGAGACACCAAACCGGCTGTCGAGGAATGTATAAATCGAAACCAGGTTCAACCTGTAATACAATGGAATAAGGATTCCTGCAACCAGCCAGTACCCTACAATATTTCCAAAAACAAACTGAAGATAGGAGAATGCAGAATTTCCCACTTCACCAGGAACGGATATGAAAGTGACGCCCGAAAGCGTTGCACCGACCATTCCAAAGGCTACAAGAAACCATGGAGAACGGCGGTTGGCAGTAAAAAATGCCTGAGTATCGGCATTACGGGCAGTCAGCCATGAAATACCTATCAACATCAGGAAGTATCCCAGAAGCAGGCTTAATACAAGGTACGGACTCATCATTATTCAAAATCGGGATAAAGTAAGTACTTTTTCCTCATTTGCCTGTAGTTTTCAAGTCCGGGTTCCCAGCTTTTTTCAATTTCTGCTTCTGATAAACCCTCTCTGATCTGGGTGATCAGCCTGTCAGTCCCTGCCAGTGTATTCAGCCAGTTTTCACGTGTCAGGAATTCTTTTTCATTTTCATACTTACTGTAAAAGTCGAGAAAATATTTTAAAGTAAAAGGGGGTACTTTCTCTAGTTTGCGAAGATCAATACCATAGCATACTTTTCCTTCATTCAAAGGCCTGACAGCTGCACCGGGGGGTGCCGATGGTGTAAATGTAAAATCCCCAAGGTCAGGCTTTGGCCCACCCAGAACCTGAAAAGGAAATCCGGTCCCTCTGCCAACACTTATACTGGTTGCTTCAAAAAAGCACAGTGAAGGGTATAGCCTTACCGACAAATCATTAGGAAGGTTGGGTGAAGGTGGAACGGGTAGGGAATAACTCGTCTGGTGAGTGTAATTTTCAACCGGGATGACTGTCAGGTCACATGGAAGTCCTTTGCTCAGCCATTTCTCACCGTTAATCATAAGGGCTAATTCTCCAACTGTACAGCCATGTACTACAGGTATCGGGTGCATGCCCACAAATGACTGGAATTTTGGTTCAAGAATGGGGCCGGCAATGTAGTCGCCATTGGGATTGGGGCGGTCAAGTACAATTAGAGGTTTGTTGTTTTCTGCACATGCCTCCATAACAAGGTGCATAGTGGAAATATAAGTGTAGAATCGTGCTCCCACATCCTGGACATCAAATATTACAATATCCAGATCCTGTAAATGCTCAGGGAGAGGCTTCCTGGTGCTGCCATAAAGCGATACCACGGGGATGCCGGTTTTTTTATCAATACCATCCTTTACAAGTTCACCTTCAAGGGCATCCCCGCGAAAGCCATGCTCGGGAGCCAGTATTTTTGTTACTTCCACCCCCTGTTGCAGCAGGAAATCAATCAGGTGCATATCCCCCGCATTCGATGTATGGTTAACTACCAGTCCTGCTTTCCCTTTCAGGAGGTGAATGTATTTATCAGGTTGTTCTGCTCCTGTTCTGATTGATGCAGGTGGAGTGCCATTACAGGAAATGGTAAAAAATATGGCAGCAAATAATGCTGTTGATTTTAACATATGAAGATTCATTTTTTTAAGCTAAAATAAGAATAGAGCAGCCAAAATCCTAATATTCATCTACATTTCCAAAAGGAATGGTGAACCCCAGCCATGGCAGGGCAATAAATTCACCTATATCACTCCCAACGGGCGTGAAGAGTCCGAAGTCCAGTGCCGCCTTTTTGATGATCCATCTGGCTCCTGCACTGATTACGCCACCAGATCCTCCTTCAAATCCAATATAATAATTTTCAGAGATAAAATACCATGAAGGTGATAACCTGAACATGGCTCCTAAATTCAACATCGGCGATGATGCCCATTCACCCCCGGCAAAACCGTAACCTAATCCCAGGCTGATATTCTGGTCGGGAGAACCAAAGGTAGAAATTCCGTAAACGATTCCAAAGCCCGTGTCACTTTCTCCAAGTACGGTACCGATGAGGGCTCCAGCCCCAAGGTTTAACTTATTCTTTTCAACAGGAATGGAAAATTTTGGAGTAAAAAATACTGGAGTGGGGGCTCCTCCAAAGAGGAACAAGGGTATTATACCTCCCCCGATTGAAAAATGATCTGTTAATCCATAGGCAAACTGATTCCACATAACCCAAATATTCTGGTAGTACCCTTCTCCCTGCTTCAGCCCGTATCCGTTTGGTGACCAGAAATACCTCGTTGACTGCGGGTTGTTGAACCACACTTTGCCATCCACAATGCGGCTGGACTCTATGACATTCCGGCTCCTGATGTTACTCTTCAGGATGGTGATGTCTCCAAGTCCTTCCACCTTCAGAGTCAGCTTTTCATCATCTTCATGGGCAATGTTGCCAAAGAATTTGTTGCCATCATTGGTTTCAATCTGAACCATAATGCTATCAGAAGAAACTTGTGCCTCAACATTCCATGAAAAGAAAATTATTATGGAGGTTATAAAAAGGAATTTTACAGATTTCATACTTATCGCTTTTATTATGCGTAGAAAATTATGTAAAAAACCTTTAACTAATTCATTGGTGTCCCGGTTTTTTTAAAACCTTTTTGAGAGCAGGCTTATGAACATTTTGTTGTTTTGGGGAGTTTTTCTTTTGCGATTTAAACTTTCTCCGGGCGGATGTCCTCATTGCCCTGACCGGTTTCCATTCAGGTCCTTCGCCAAGTTCGGCTGGCAACGGGAGTTTGATAACTTCCCTTTCTATCAGTCTTTCAATCTGGTGAAATTTACCCATATCCCTGTCGCTGATCAGGGTAATGGCAACTCCGGTTGCATCGGCCCTGGCTGTTCTTCCTACACGGTGTACATAGTCCTCAGCATCATGAGGGACATCGTAATTGATGATCAGGTTGATCTCCTTGATGTCGATGCCACGGCTCAGTACATCGGTTGCAACAAGTATCCGCGTTCGCCTTGATTTAAAACCTTGAAGTACATTTTCCCGTTCAGTTTGCTCAAGGTCTGAAGAAATAGGTTCAACCGACATTTTATTTCGTTGAAGAGAACGTGCAAGCTCTGTCACTTTCTTTTTTGTGGAACAAAATATCAGGATGCTGTTGTATTCGGGTTTATCAGCCAGAAGATGATTTATGAGACCGATTTTTTGGTTTTCATAGCAAAGATAGGCAGCCTGTAATACCCCTTCGGCCGGTTTCGACATGGCAATATTGATCTCTGCAGGGTTAACAAGAATTTTTGAAGTAAGTGATCTTATTTTTGGTGCCATTGTAGCACTGAACATCAGGGTCTGTCTCTTTACAGGAAGAAATGAGATTATCTTTAAAATATCATCGTGAAATCCAATGTCAAGCATTCGGTCTGCTTCATCCAGAATAAGATATTTGATGGTATCGAATTTTACATATCCCAGGTTCAGGTGTGCAATCAGTTTTCCCGGTGTTGCAATGACAATATCTGCACCCTGTGTCAATGCCCTCTTTTGCTGCCCCCAGTCATCACCGTCGCTTCCTCCGTATATGGCTATTGAATGAATGCCTAGCCCGTAGGCTATGCCCTGCACCTGCTGGTCGATCTGCATGGCCAGTTCCCTGGTGGGGACGAGTATCAGTGTTGTGGTTTCGCCTGCAGGATGCTCAAGTATCATGTCGAGAACGGGAATGACAAATGCAGCTGTTTTACCTGTGCCTGTCTGTGCACAGGCAATTAAATCACGACCGGCCAGTATTTCAGGAATTGCCATCTCCTGGATGGGGGTAGTATTTTTAAAACCCATGTATGAAATGGCATCAAGTATGTCGTCGTGGACTCCTAATTCAGAAAATTTCATTATCCGCTATCTATTTAAAGTGGTTTAAAAGTTTGAAACCGCAAAGTAAATGAAAATTAATGATTCTCCGGCAGAAATGGAATTCCGGATTAGGTTTTGGCCAGGGTTTTATTACAACAATTTTAAGTTTCTGATTGATATAATCCATGTCAGAATTTATCATTTCGGCACTATGTAACAGATTATGGCTGCCTGATGATCTTATATTCTTCCCAGTTGAATTCCCGCAGAAAATTAAGTGCTTTTTGTGCTCCAAGCAAAAACAGTTTCTTTTTCTTATCATCGCTCATGCGAAAGTTGAGCCAGTTAAATTCAACGTCGGCATCGATAAAGCAGATCAGCTTCCTGAAATCCGGGTTCTGAAGCAGAAACTCATTGTCGGAGTCATGTCGCATTGTACTTACCATCGATCCGATGAAGCTGCGCAGATCATCCACTTCGGACGAATCCCTCCGGTAGGAACTGAGCTTCACTCCAAATGTAGGTTTCCTGGGAACACGACCCGGACGGCTATGGAATACATTGATGGGGAAATTTGAAATCATGCCGCCATCAACAAATTTTACCTTTTCAGGAATCAGACCATAATAATTGGCATCATTAATCCATGTGGTATTAGCAGGTTTTCCTGCCTCCGGTATATTATCTACTTCAAAAGGAATAAAAAAGAATGGCACCGACATGGAAGCTCTTACTATTTTGGCAGGCGATACTTCCCCTAGTTTTTCCCCCCAGTACAGATTCCCCATTTTAGGGAACAGCACCTTGGTCTGGGTGGTAATGTCAGCAGCTATGATAAACATCTGTGCTTCATCATCCAAAATGGGATCACCTGTAATCCTGTGCTTTAAACCTTTGGGAAAATGATCCTTTTTACGAAGTTTCAGCAGGTCATCTATGGTTTTTACATGGTGATCTGATTGTTCCAGTACCTGTTCAATCCATTTTTCGAAATTTTTCCCCGGATTCAACCCCAGATCAATGAAAAGAGCTTTTTTAATTTTGCGGATGTTCCACAACAGTTTGGTCAGCATTTTTTTGAATGGTGTTCCATCAATAATTTTCTGCATAATGTTTTTAAGCTCGGGATCACCATCCACGAATTCAAACAGGTCCTGCCTGGCAAGAATATCCAGTACAACCTGTGATTTCTCTTTTTCAATGGTTCCCAGACCAGCCAGTACCAGGGTATTAATTGCACCGGCGGAAGTTCCTGCAAGGTGAAAAAACCTTATACCTGCTTTTTCCAGGATATATGTATAGCCTACCAGAGCAATCCCCAGAACCCCGCCGCCTTCCTGCACAAGGTCTACATACTGGTTCCCATTTATGTCTATAACATCGGAATAAACTTTTGTTTTCAGGCTTTCTGCCTCTTCGGCCATAATCTGAAATTCATTCTGGCTGATAAAATCGAGGTAAGTCATGGTTTGAATGTTTTATGTACTGCATACATAGTTACAAAATTTCCATGAAAGATGCATAAGATATACAGGTATTTTTATACCACAAAGTTAAGGTTGGTTCCACATTCTGTACATGAACCGTTAAATCCCTGTTCAATTGTTACTGAATAATGGCTTCTTTGTACCAGTTCCTTACCGCAGGTGGGGCAGGAGGTAACTGAATAAATTCCGTTGCCTGTATTGCCAAGGTACACATACGACAGATGTCTGATGGCTATCTCATACAGTTTTTTAAGGATGTAGCCGGGTGTTTCCGGAAGCGTCAACTTATAAGAAGGAAAATAGCGCAGGAGATGCAGTGGAGTTTCCGGTCCTGTTTCATCGGCAATCCACTTAACCATATTTGTGAATTCTGCTTCATGGTCGTTGAGTCCTGCAATAACCAGATTGGATATTTCAAGGTGTTTTCCTTGTCTGGTTATCTGCTTCAATGTGTGCAGAACCGGTTCAAGCCTGCCTTTGGTATGGGTTTTATAAAAATCATTGCCAAAGCCTTTCAGATCTATGTTTAATGCATCGATCAGGGGCAGGATATGTAAAAGAGGTTCCTGGTTAACATATCCGTTGGAAACCACAACGTTTTTCAATCCCCTTTCATGGGCCAGCCTGGCGGTGTCAAACATAAACTCATAAAAAGTGAACGGCTCATTATATGTGAAGGCAATACCTATGTTGTCATCAATAGCCGCTGCTTTTCCCACAAGCTGTTCGGTAGTTACAGGATGAAACCTGTAAAAATCATCAGGACGGCACTGGGAGATCTGGTAATTCTGGCAAAAATCACACTGAAGGTTACAACCTGTTTCTCCTATAGAAAAGATTTTTTTTCCGGGATAAAAGTGGTATAGTGGTTTTTTTTCAACAGGATCTTGTCCCAAAGGCAGCAACCTTATCATAAATCATGGTTTCCAATGTTCCCTCTTCATTCTGCCTTACCTGGCATATTCCTGTCTGGCCGGGTTTGAGAGAGCAAAGCCAGGGGCAAAGCAGACACTTAACATGACCATTGCCTGTTTTCTCATAAAAAAGAGCTTCGTGCATCATCATTCTTTTAACAAAGTTACAAAAGAACAGGTTTATCTTGATGCTGTAAGCCTAAAAAACGATCCATGTGATGGATATTTTTCAACTGTTTTGTAACTTCTGCAAAATTAAAAAGCCATCAAAGGGATGGCTTTTTAATTGTTATCGGGTTATTCGTATTAGCTTCCAAAATCGTCGAAAGCAACATTTTCATCGGGTACACCCAGGTTGTAGAGCATTTTCTGTACGGCATCATTCATCATAGGCGGACCGCAAAGGTAGTAATCAATTTCTTCCGGTTCCTCGTGCTTGCACAGGTAATTGTCGTAAATAACCTGGTGGATAAAACCTGTAGGGCCTTCCCATTTATCTTCCGGCAGTGGTTCAGAAAGGGCAAGATTGAATTTAAAGTTGTCAAAATTCTTTTCAATGTCTCTGAACTGCTCGTAATAAAATACTTCCTTCCATGAACGTGCCCCGTACCAGAAAGTAACTTTTTTCTTTTGTTCCTTTACAGTGTGGAACAGGTGGAACAGGTGTGAACGCATAGGTGCCATACCGGCCCCGCCGCCAATAAACATCATTTCATTGTCGTTTTTCTTCAGGAAGAACTCCCCGTAAGGACCTGAAATGGTCACCTTATCGCCTGGCTTGCGTGAAAAGACAAAAGATGAGCAAATACCAGGGTTTACGTTTTTGAAGCTGTTGCTTGCCCGGTCCCACGGAGGAGTGGCAATACGGATGTTCAGCATGATAATATTCCCTTCAGCAGGGTGATTGGCCATGGAGTAGGCCCGGTATGTTGGTTCCGGGTTGTTCATTTTCAGGCTGAACATACCGAACTTTTCCCATTCATCACGGAATTTTTCTTCCACATGAATGTCTTTGAAATCCACTTCTATTTTGGGAACATCTATTTGGATGTATCCACCGGATTTGAAGTTCAGGGTTTCACCTTCAGGCAACCTGACTACAAACTCCTTAATAAATGTAGCAACATTTTTGTTCGAAACGACTTCGCATTCCCATTTTTTAACGCCCAGCACCTCCTGGGGAACTTTAATCTTCAGGTCTTCCTTTACCTTTACCTGGCAGGCAAGCCGCCAGTTGTCGTTTTGTTCTTTACGTGTAAAGAAATCAGTTTCGGTAGGAAGGATTGACCCGCCGCCTTCAACTATCTGGCAACGGCACATGGCACATGTTCCACCGCCACCGCATGCCGATGGCAACAGAATTTTATTGTTGCTCAGTGTGGATAGCAAAGTGCTGCCGGGTTCCGTTACAATTTCCCGGTCACCTTCGTTAATGTTGATTGTAACCTCGCCTGAAGGTGTCAGTTTTTTCTTTGCAAATAGCAGAACTGCCACCAGCAGGATGGTAATGAGCAGGAAAATGGCCACACTGGCAATAATTACTGTTGTTTGTGTAGAAAGCAATAGCATTGAAAACATTATTTTATTTTACAACTTAATTCCCATAAACCCCATAAATGCCAGTCCCATCAGCCCTGTAACGATAAAGGTGATTCCCAGTCCGCGTAAAGGAGCCGGCACATTGGAATACTGAAGTTTTTCACGGATTGCGGCAATCCCTACAATTGCAAGGAACCATCCTACGCCAGAACCAAGTCCGTAAACAGTAGCCTCTCCTACATTGAGGAAAGCCTTCTGCTGCATAAAAAGAGAACCTCCCAGGATCGCACAGTTTACTGCGATGAGCGGAAGAAATATCCCAAGCTGGGTGTAAAGGACAGGGGCATATTTTTCAACTATCATTTCAACCAGCTGTACCATAGAAGCAATAACTGCAATAAACATGATGAATGAAAGGAAACTTAAATCCACTTCAGCAAATGCAGGATTTAGCCATGTCAGAGCTCCCTCTTTAAGCACATAATTCTCGAGCAGATAATCGACAGGCACTGTGAATCCGAGAACAAATACAACTGCGATACCCAGACCTGTGGCAGTTTTTACTGTTTTTGAAACAGCCAGGTAAGAACACATTCCAAGAAAATAGGCAAACACCATATTTTCCATGAAAATGGAACGGACAAATATGTTAATCAGATTTTCCATTATTCTATTCTTTTACCGTTTAGTCTTCAATCAATTTCGTGTTGCGGCTGCGCTGAACCCAAATAATAATTCCCACTGTGATCAATGCCATTGGCGGCAGGATCATCATCCCGTTGTTTTCATAAAACCCGCCGTTGGCAATATACCAGCTGTCAGGAATGATCTGGTACCCATAGATAGACCCTGACCCAAACAATTCCCTGGTGAAGCCTACAATGATCAATATCAGCCCATACCCTGCAGCATTGCCCACCCCGTCCAGAAATGAAGGCCAAGGCCTGTTGCCAAGGGCAAATGCCTCTAGCCGGCCCATGATGATACAGTTGGTTATGATCAGGCCCACAAACACAGAAAGCTGCTTGCTGACATCATATACAAAAGCTTTCAGCACCTGGTCGACAAGAATTACAAGTGTTGCAATTATTACAAGCTGTACAATAATGCGGATACGGTTGGGTATGGTGTTCCGCAACAGTGAAGTAATAACATTTGAAAATGCCATAACGGCTATAACCGACAGCGCCATTACAACCGACGGCTTAAGCTGTGCAGTGACTGCCAGGGCAGAACAAATTCCCAATACCTGTACGGTTATCGGGTTGCTGTTATTCATTGGATCGCTCAGCAGTTTTATATTTTTCTTTGATAACAATGATTCACTCATGATTAAGATTTTTTCCTTGTTAAAAATTCTGTGTATCCGGTAAAACCTTCAAATAACATATCCTGCAAACCTTTACTTGTAATGGTTCCACCCGAAATACCGTCAACCTGATGTTGCTCTGGGGCTGTCTGGCCTGGCTTTGTTACAATGATTGATATGAGTTCACCTGATTCGCGGAACAATTTTTTTCCCATGAACCTTTCCTGGAACCATGATGTTGAGATTTCAGCTCCCAGTCCGGGTGTCTCAGCCTGGTGATCGAAATTGGCTCCGTAAATGGTGTTCATGTCTTCATTTAATGAAACAAATCCCCAGATAGGCCCCCATAATCCTGCTCCACGCATCTCAAATATATATTTCAGCCCATCTTCAGCCTGAAATTCAAAAACCGGAAGCATCCGCTGATCAACAGGTTTTGCCCTTTCGTCCCGAAGATCGATGTCGAAAGCGTTCATGCCATCCACCACTTCACCCTTTGAATTCACAACATACTGGTTCTGGATACGTTCTGCAAATATCTCTTCAGCATTATCTACTGTAGTACTAATATTTACAGAAGTAAGTATATTCTGCTTTTTCTCTATTTCGATATTTCTTGCCTGAAAAGGCCTCAGTGACATGGCTACCGTTGCGAGCGCGGCAGCTACAAGTATTACCATTACTGCCGCGTAGATGAATGTGTATTGATTACTATTTCTGTCCATTTTATCAGTTTTTATGCAGAAACTTTAGCACGTTTCAGCCGGCGTTTAACATGACCCTGCACCACGTAATAATCGATCAGCGGTGCAAATGTGTTCATAATAAGTATAGCCAGCATCATCCCTTCCGGGAATGCAGGGTTTAAAACCCTTATAAGTATAGCCAGCACACCTATCAGGAAGCCATAAATCCATTTTCCCCTGTCGGTTTGTGCGGCAGAAACAGGATCGGTGGCCATAAAAACCATACCGAATGCAAAGCCGCCTAGAATGAGGTGTTGCCAGAATGGCAATGCCATATAAGCATTGACTGAAAAAATGTTTAGGATAAGGCCCATGACAACGCCTCCCACAAGTGTCGATAACATCAGTTTCCAGTTTCCGATTCCTGTAACAATAAGGAGAATCGCTCCCAGTAAAATGGCTACCACCGAAGTTTCCCCGATTGACCCGGGGATAAAACCAAAAAATGCATCGGCCACACTGTACGTAAACGGACTGTCGGCTGTGGCAGCAGCAGCATCAGCAAGGGGAGTCGCTCCTGTAAAACCATCAATCACCTTGTCGCCTTCATCAAGCGATACCCATACACTGTTGCCCGACATGTGGGCAGGGTAGGCAAAAAACAGGAAAGCCCTTGCCACAAGCGCAGGGTTCCAAATGTTCATACCGGTTCCGCCAAATACTTCCTTGCCGAAAATTACAGCAAAGGCAGTGGCTACACCAATCATCCACAGAGGCGTTTCTACAGGCATAATCAGCGGAATGAGCATCCCTGAAACAAGAAACCCCTCATTCACTTCATGCCCCCTCATCTGGGCAAACACAAACTCAAGTCCAAGCCCTACTGCATATGATACAATCACAATAGGGAGCACTTTAATAAGGCCGTAGAGAAAAATATCGAAAAAACCTGTGGTGTCAAGTTCCCCTGTTACAAGGAAATGCTGATATCCCACGTTGTACATTCCAAAGAGGAGTGCAGGCACAAGCGACAACACCACTATCGACATGGTTCGTTTTAAATCGATGTAGTCGTGTATATGCGTGCCCGACTTTGACGTGGTTTTTGGCACAAAGAGAAAGGTGAAAAAAGCATCGTGTGTCGAATGGAGCCAATGGTATTTTGCCCCTTTCTGAACATACGGCTTCGTTCTTTCAAATAAATTTTTTAAGGATTTCATCTGTCTGCGACTAATTTAAATTACATGCAAATTATCCAAGTTCTTTTATCATTACATTGATCCCCCCGCGCAGGATGTCCTGTACCTTGGTTTTGGAAGCACAAACATATTCACACAAGGCAAAATCTTCTTCTATAACTTCATAAATTCCCAACTGCTCCATCTTGTCGATGTCGTTGGCAATAATGGCTTTAAGCAATATAACCGGCATAATGTCCATTGGGACCACCTTACGGTACTGGTCGGTAAGAACAAGGGCCCTGTCGCCACCATGCAGGTTTGCATTAAGCACATATTCTTTTTTGGGAAATAATTTCGAAAAGAAAGCTTTCGTCGAACTGAACTTGTCAACACCCGGGTCTGCCCATCCGAGAAATTCATAATCGTCGCCTTCAGGTATCACTGTAACCTGGGAATCATAGAATCCGAGGTAATCCTGGACCTTAACCCGGGTGCCGGTAAGAACGTTGCCGCTGATGATCCGCTGTTTGTAATCTGTATTTTTCAGCCTGCGTTCTGTAATTGTCGATACTGGTGCACCTAATACTGTCTGCAAATACTTTGGCCTTTCCACCTCTGAGCCGGTCAGTGCAATTATTTTTTTGAAATCGGGGCTGCCTGTTTCAAACAGCCTGCCAATGAACAAAACATCCTGCGGATTTACAGTCCAAACCACCTCACCTTTGTTTACAGGAGAAATATGGTGGATCTGAACCCCGACATTCCCTGCAGGGTGTGGCCCCGAAAACCTTATTGTTTCTGCATTCTTCAGATTCGTGAATACCGAGGTGCCGTTAATGCCTACATAAACTTTTTTCCCGGTAAGCTTTGCAAGGGCGTCTATACCTGTCTGGAATGTTCCCAACTGGCCCTCCATTACAAAATTATAATCAGGAGCAAGAGGTGATGTATCGAATGAAGATACAAAAACAGCCTTAGGCTGCTCATCGGGTGATGCCACAATGCCATAGGGCCGGCGCCTGATAAAGGGCCACAAGCCGCTGGTTAGCATTTGCTCCCTGATTTCTGCTGCGGAAAGAGAGCCGGGTGCTGCTTTTTTGAACTCCCGTGAACCGGCTTGCGCACTGGTTTCAATAACCACTTCAAGTATACGGCGCCTTTCTCCCCTGTTAACAGAGGTAACCTTCCCCCCATATGGGGCACAAATTATAACTTCAGGATGGTACTTGTCGTAAAACAATGCATCCCCTGCTTTTACCGCATCACCTGGTTTAACAATCATTTTTGGAACCAATCCCGGAAAATCGGTTGGCTTAATTGCCAGCATATCAGGAACCGGAAGCGATTCGAGTACTTTTTCGGCACTCCCCTTCAGCTTGATATCCAGTCCCTTTCTTAACTTTATGACTTCTGCCATTATATCAAGAATAGTATTGTTTATTAAGGTTGGCAAAAGTAAATAATAAATTCACTTTTCACAACGTTAAATTACGAAAAATCATTGGTTCAGAATTTGCAAAGAGCCTGATATTTACTTTGTTTAATTAGTTAGTTGTATATTTAAAACATTTTGTACGCTGTTTCCATTTAAGATTATGAAATATAACATATTGGCCCTAATGGCACTTATCTTACTGGCTTCCCAGGCTGTATCACAGGAAAATTATTATTATGAGGATGCCGTCTACAATGAAGAGATAAAAACTGTTCTGATGCACCGCGAAGGTTTCGAACTTTCAAACCCGGTGTGGGAAATGGGAGAGGAAAATCCCCTTGTTTTTAAATTCGATGATTTATCGGGTGAAGTTAAAGATTACTATTATACCATTGTCCATTGTGATGCCGACTGGAACGAAAGCTTCATTCCGCAAAATGATTACATCGAAGGTTTTTTCGATAGCCCTCTGAAGGATTTTGCCCGGTCTTTCAATACAACCTTCAGTTATATCAATTACCTCATCTTCCTTCCCAATGAAGATATTCAGTTTAAGTTATCGGGCAATTATGCACTTGTTGTATATGAAGGAAGCAACAAGGAAAATATCGTACTTAGCAAGCGGTTTCATGTAGTGGAACCAATGGTAAAGGTGGAAGGAACAGTCAGAAGGGCCACCCTTGATGCTTTTAAAGGTGAAAATCATGAAGTGGATTTCTCAATCATTCATGATAACCTGAACATCATCAATCCGCGCCAGGAAATAAAAGTGGTTATTCAGCAAAACAACCGGTGGGACAATGCCATCCGTGACCTTAAACCACTTTTCATACGCGACAGGCAACTCATATATGATTACAACCGCGAAAATGTGTTTGCGGCAGGTAATGAATTCCGTTACTTCGACAACCGCAGCAACCGGGTAAATGGTGAAAATGTACTTGTAACCGACTTCCATAGGCCCTATTACCATAAAACCCTTATGACCGACGAGGTGAGGGCCAACAAACGCTTCTTTTCCTACCGAGACATGAATGGAAATTTCGCTGTTGAAAGCCAGGATCCTCAGGTACGGGAATATGATACCGAGTGCGATTATACCTTTGTGCATTTTACATTGCCCCTCGAATCTCCGCTGCTTGGCGGTTCAGTAAATGTGTTCGGCGCACTTAACAACTGGAACGCCAACAAAACAAACGAAATGACCTGGAACTTCCAGACCAGTGCCTACGAGCTGACCATGCTGCTGAAACAGGGTTATTACAACTATATCTATGTATACGTTCCCCAGGGTTCAGCTTCAGCCGACCATACCAACATCGAAGGCAGCTTCTGGGAAGCAGAAAACGATTACCAGATTTTTGTTTACTACCGCGAAATGTCGGGCCGCTACGACAGGCTCATAGGGTACCGCCAGTTGAACTCCGTGGTAAACCGGTTTTAAAAAAGATAGGCATTATAAATTTTAAATCCGGCTTTAGTCTAAGTTCGGACTATCTCCTTAAGGTCCTTAAAGACCTTAAAAAACTCATTCCTACGCCTTATCATGGCTATAGTAAACTCAATGTAAACTCAATTTAAATTCAATATTAACTCAATTAAAACTCAATTAAAACTCAATTAAAATTGAATTTAAGTTGAATTAATAATGACTTTAAACTGAATTTGATAAGTAGGAAGTTTAACCTGATTAACATTTTTATCATAAATAAAAAACCTTCAGGAATTTCCTGAAGGATTTTTTCAGATAACCTGGCATCAGATTTCGCGCTGGATGATTTCTCCTGATGCTTTTTCTTTTAAAATGATTTTTTTGCGGCCGTCGGGAAGCAGTTCCTCTTTAACCAGCCAGTGGCCCGGGTCGTATTCCACGAAAGCCGACAAGGGTTCAATGTTCTCGAGGCCGCGCCATTCGTTCAGCTCCACCGGTTCCCACTTTTTCGTTTTGGCAGATTTGTAGCATGCGTCAATGACAGCATTGACCACATAGCCATCGTAAAAATCTTCTGATGGCTTTTTATTATTTTCGATGGCATCGAGCATATCTGCAAACATGTTGTTGTAACCAAGTTCGTGCACTTCATCGCCAACTGGGAAAATCCAGCCGGTACCAGTTTCGGCTTTTTCAGCCACATAGCCCTTTTCGCCCCCGGCAGAGAACACTTCAAACCCGGTGCGCAGGAAATTGTCGAGGCGCATGGAGCCATCAATGCCCATCACTTCATCCTTAAGCTCCATGCCTCCGCGGAAGCACCAGCTCACTTCAAACTGGCCGATAGCGCCATTATGGTAGCGTACCAGTCCGATTGCATGGTCTTCGGCATCTATGGGTTTCACCTGTGTATCGGCCCAGCAAACCACTTCAAGAGGGCGGATGTTTTTGCCGATGAAGCTGCGCCCGATTTCTATGCAGTGGCATCCCAGGTCAACGATAGCCCCTCCGCCTGATATTTCAGGGTTCCAGAACCAGTCGCTGTGCGGTCCAGGGTGTGCCTCCCGTGAACGGACCCATAGAACCTTGCCTATGGCACCGTTTTCAACCGAAGCACGGGCCTTTAAGTGCTTGGGTGTGTAGACCAGGTCTTCGAGATAACCATGGAAAATATCTGCCTTCTCCACCTTCTGAAGGATTTCCCATGCTTCCTGTGCAGTTCTACCCAACGGTTTTGTGCATAAAACGGGCTTCCCGGCATCTGCTGCTGCAAATATGGCCTCCCTGTGCAGATCATTCGGCAGGCCTACAACCACCACATCCACTTCCGGATTAGTGACAGCTTCTTCCAGACTGGTTGTCCACATGGGTATATTGTGTTCTGCAGCAAACTTTTCCCCCCGTTCCGGCGAGCGGGAGTAAACAACTGTAACACGGTCGCGGCTGCGCAGGCTGTGCAGCGACATGGTATAAAAGGTTCCGATGAGTCCGGTACCAAGCATGGCAATCTTCATAACTTTATTTTTATTGTATTAAATCATATAGTTCCACAAACTGCATTCGCTGGCAGATGGTATAATGCTCAGATGTATCCTCCTGAAATTCAATTCTCAGGTTTATTTAATCCATTTTCTTTCGTAAATTTAAAAACTAATTTCCAATTGGAATATGGTTAGCAGGGGCAATTCTGTTATGGATCATTTTAATATTTCCACGATGAGTAATAAGGTGTTTTTTACGCTGTTGATTCTACTGTTCTGTTTAAACCCATACATATCTGTCCTGGCTCAAAAAGCCGATACTGCAGAAGTTGTAAGGACATTTGCCGGAACAGTGACTGTCACTACCAAAGGTTTATCAACATTTCCAAACCTGACACTGGGGAAACCTGCTTCTGTTTTTGATTTTACAATGGGAGGTGAGAAATTCAGGTTTGATCCTACCCTGCGTTTTTCGCTGGAGGGAAAACCCTGGACCTTTATTTTCTGGTTACGGTACAAGATAATGGAGAATGAGAGGCTTCAGTTAAGGATAGGGGCACATCCTGCTTACTCATTCAAAACAGTACAAGTTTCCGAAGGAGGGGTGTCAAAAGATATGCTGAGGGTATATCAATATCTTGCAGGCGAAATTTCACCTGTTTTCTTTATTACTGAAAGGATAAGTGCAGGGCCTCATTATATTTATTCACGGGGGGTAGATAAGGATGCTGTCAGGAACAGCAATTTTATTTCCTTCAGGATGAATTTATCAGGTATGAATCTGACTGATAAACTCTTTATGCGGCTTTTAGCACAGACATATTATCTGAAAATGGATGCCAATGACGGATTTTATGTAAATACAAACCTGTCGCTGATCCGCAGAAATTTTCCTTTATCAGTTTCGTCAACTGTAAACAAAACAATAGAATCAACCATTCCCGGCAATGATTTCCTTTGGAACCTTAATCTCACATATTCCTACTGAGTGAATTACATGAAATTGTAATCATTGATCAAGATCAGATGAATGGCTGTTATCTTCAGGCAGCTTTATACCTGACAGCAATATATTGTGCACTTGATTTTTCAAAACTGTTATGTGGAAAGTACAATACAGTTCTGGAAGGAGAAAACAGCGCCTATGAATACAGTGTAAAGGTAAAATAAATAACGGTGTTGTTTAATCATTAAAAGAGTTGAGGTTTTGGAGTGACCTGTTGATAATACATCATAGATTTTAAATGAACGAACTGTTTAAGTGAGAAAAAATGGTTCTTTTTTTTGTTAAGACAGGAAGTGGTAAATGAATGCAAAAGGGTTGGTCCCATCCGGCATCGGAGGTATGATTTTTACGTTGATTTATACGGATAATAAAATTGTTCATTTAGGAGCAACATTTTTTTTAATATTTTTTTGAGCACATGTTGATTTTGCTTTTAGCTTTTTTGAAACGGATATCCTGCTGAATAAAGGATATGATTGTCTTTATTGCCGGGAGATTTAATTTAATGTGGGCAAATTGCTCAGTTCCAGCGTACTTTTGATGGTCTGAAGGTGTAAACTTTTCAATTTAAACGGCTGTTATGGCTTTAATAATCAAATCAAACGACATGAAAAAGTTTTACCTCAGCATCTTGTTGGCCGGCATGCTGACTCCGGCTTTTGTATTATTACCTTCCATCGTATTTTCAGCAGTCATTTATGTTAATCAAAGTGCAGCAGGAGCCAACAATGGCAGCAGTTGGACTGATGCGTTCACTGACCTGCACAATGCCCTGCAGGCGGCTTCACCAGGCGATGAAATATGGGTTGCACAAGGTGTTTATTACCCGTCAGGGGTTATTGATTTAAATGGAGATGGCGGAATTGATCCCAGGGAGGCAGTATTTTTTCTTCCTGATGGAGTCGCGCTTTATGGCGGTTTTACTAGCTCGGAAGGTGCTCTCGGTGAAAGGAACTGGGAAACCAACCTTACCATATTAAGCGGAGATATTGATCATAACGACCTTAACGGGGATGGGAATTTTATTGCCGAAACCACTGCTGATATTGCAGGTAATAACTCCTACCATGTTCTTTACACAGAAAATGCAGGTCCGGCTTCACGGCTCGACGGATTTGTTATTACAGCCGGAAGTGCTGATATTTCTGTACCAATTGATTTTGCTGATCCGAATCTGGATGGTGGCGGCTGGTATAACCGGATGAGTGCTCCTTCGTTTATATCGGAGCCAACCATTGTCAATACATCTTTTTACGGGAACTACTCTGAATCAGAGGGAGGAGCATTTTATTCAGGCGGAGCGCCTGCGGGAAGTGAGAGCAGTCCGCTTATTGAGAGTTGTTTGTTTTCGGGCAATAAATCAAACAACGCAGGCGGTGCCATTTTTATGGGTTCATTTAGTCCAGGCACCTACCAGCCTCAGATTCTGAACAGCAGGTTTATTGGAAACGAAGCTTACCGCAGGGGAGGGGCAGTGTCTCTGATAGGTGATCAGGCAATTTTTACTTCATCACATTTTGGGAATAATGCAGTTACAGTAATATCTCCCGATATGAGCACGCTTCCTGGTTCAGGAGGAGCAGTAAGCCTTGTGGCTTCTGATGCAGAATTTACATCATGCATGTTCATATCCAATTCTGCCACAGGAAATCCGACAGGTGCTTTCGAGGGAGGGGGCGGAGGGGCCGTATATGCTTCCACAAACGACCCGCAGACTGTATCGCTTGGTGCATCAGTTCCGCGGTTTATTGCCTGCGGCTTTTATGATAACTCAGCCGGAGGCAATACCGCTGCATGGGGCGGGGCTATGGTTTACCTCAACGATGGCGGAATCATGCAACCCCGGTTCATCAATTGTGTTTTTAGCGAAAACCAGGCTCAAAACCATGGAGGAGCAATTGCAGGCTTTACACGCGTCCTTAACGATCCATCGGGATTTACCCCTTTGCTTGAACCTGAATTCACCAATTGTACATTTTTTGGCAATAATGCTGGACAATCCGGTGGTGCCATCTATCATTCAGGTTATATGTACGATGGCAGCCAGGTACTGGAATCTGAAATCGTCAACAGCATTCTTTGGGGAAATTCAGCCGTTTCAGGAAATAATGAGATCTATACGACCGGAAATATGGTCATCAGCTATTCACTCGTTTCAGGATCAGGAGGAAGCGGTGGAGGATGGAATGCATCACTGGGAAGTGACGGGGGCAACAATTTGGATGATAATCCGGATTTTGTGAATGAGGCCAATCCGCTGGGAGCCGATAACCAGCCAGCCACTGCAGATGACGGGCTGAGGCTTACTCAATTTTCACCGGCAGTCAATGCCGGTAATAACCTGGCTTCAGGCCTTTCAGGTATTACAACAGATTATACGGGAGGCCCAAGGATATTAAGTTCCCTGGTGGATATGGGAGCTTATGAAAGGGCAGGGATTATACTTCCAGACTTTGACCTGGTCTGGATACTCGACTGGCACGGTTTTCCCGACCCGTGTCTTTCTTGTCCTCCGCCATGGTCTTTCCTTCTTTTCCGTGATTTTGGATTTAATCCGGAGTTTGTTTGGAAGGAACCGGCACAATTTATAAGAAAGGGGAAGTCAGCCACCATAGAGGGTGAAATCGTGAACCTGTACGATTCCGAAGTTACGTTTAAAGTATATCTGAAACTTGAAAGAGAACATAACTGGAAGAGATGGAGACGGCAGCAGGGATCCTGGTTCAGTAAAACAACTGAGTCGGAATCAGTGGCAAAATCTGAACATATAAACTGGAAGTTTTGGCGGCTTTCTGCAAGGAGTTTTTTGAAAGGAACAGGTGAAGTGAAGGGAACTTTGCAGCTTAAACAGTGGTCGTCATCACATAAAACAGGTTTCCAGATGGGTAAAGGTGCCAATGCCTGGGATGCCGATTTTGGAATAGCAGGTTATTTCAATTACAACGGAAAGCTGACATACAATGGAAAAAAACGGCAGGTGAAAGGTTTGGGTTCACTAAATGCTGATGCTGAACCTTGCCAGGAAGAAAATTGTGAGGAGTTATTTATGCAATCTCATTCAGAAATGGGACCTCGTATGAAAAGTGCAACATTATCTGGTAATTATTCAGAATCCGGTTTTAAAATATACCCTGTACCGGCAGGTGAAACCCTGGTGATTGAATCATCATCCGCACAAGATGGGATTTTAAATGTCAGGATAATGGACATTACCGGCCGTGTGCTTGTCACCGGCATTTGGGACAGAAGTAACTCCAGGCACTCCATAAGGCTGGATAAACTGAACAGCGGACCCCATATCTTACAAGTATTTTCAGAGAATTCGGATGGTATTTTTACCACCAGGTTTATCAAGCAATAACAGATTAAATATATTTAATGCCGGACTTGGAAAGTCCGACTCCCGGTCGTTTCTGCTATACAGAACTCTAACTCAAGGCAGGGACGCCCGGGACTTTGACTTTCCAGGTCAAAGATTTTTGTGTTGTACCTGCTAACGGATTGGGCTCGGGCATATGTAATGCCGTTGCTGGTGTCGGAGCTGGAAAGCCCGACTCCCGGTCACTTCACCGGGGTAGGGCATGTTCTGATTGTATCTGCAGATTTCATCACCCTCATGAGATAAGAGTTTCTGTAGGGCATATCTCAAATGAGAAGCCATATTTTTCTTAATTTTGGCCTCAAATTCTAATGGCCTTGAGATGAAAATCCGCTATCTGTTTATTTTCCTTGCATTGGCAGTGATTCAGTCATGCAGGCAGCCATCAAAATATATTTACAATGAAGGGTCCATATACGGTACTTTTTACCATTTTATTTATGAGAGCCCTGAAGGAGAGGATTTTCATGAAGAAATCAAGACAAAGCTGAATGAATACAATAAAACGTTTTCCACATTTGATTCCACCTCCATCATTTCAAAGGTGAACCGGAACAGGCCTGTTCAGTTAAATGACATTTTTGTGCAATGTTTTACAAGGGCCATGAAAGTATCTGAAATTACAGGAGGAGCTTTTGACATCACTGCAGGTCCAATGGTCAATGCCTGGGGTTTTGGGCCGGAAAAACGCAGGCAGTTGAATGAAGTGCAGATCGACAGCCTGAAGGAAATAACAGGCTTCCGTAAGGTAAAACTGCAGGATGGCAAGATTCTGAAGGAAAGCCCTCACATGAAGCTTGACATGAGTGCCATAGCAAAAGGTTACACCTGTGATCTCCTGGGAGAATTCCTTGCTGACAAAGGTTGTAAAAATTATATGATTGAAATTGGAGGCGAAGTTGTGGCCCTCGGTAAAAATGAAAGGGGGAGGATCTGGACCATAGGCATCAGTATGCCTGAAGAATCAGAATTTTTTGCATCGAATGTTATACAGGCTAAAGTGCAATTGCCGGAACATGGACTTGCAACATCAGGAAATTACAGGAACTTTTATGTGGAGGAAGGAAAGAAATATGCGCATACCATTGATCCAAAACTGGGTTTTCCGGTGCAACACAGCCTGCTAAGTGCGACGGTTATCGCCGATAAATGCATGGATGCTGATGCTTTTGCAACTGCATTTATGGTAATGGGACTTGAAGAATCGATTGAAATTGCCCGAAGACAACAAGGATTGAAAGTTTATTTTATTTATGCAGACGAAGACGGTGCAACACAGGTGTATATGTCAGAACATTTTATTGAACATCTTGCCGACTGATGTTATTTATCAACCCCGATAAACTTAATTTTTTTAAAGTTGACCTGTTGCTGAATCTTTGCCTGTTCAATACGATCCTGGGTCTTTGCACATGAAATACCCTGTTTTTGAAGCGATGGATTACCTCCTACATGGGTGTTGGGAAACTTGCCATTCTTTTTAAAAAGAATTTGTAAGGCTAAACCCAAAAATGCGATGGCTACCAATGCAATTGCCAGTAATATGATGGTTAAAAATTCCATTTTATACTTTTTTAGAGGATACAAAAATACTTATTTAAAAAAGATTCTCAAAATTTATGCCCCATTCACCGGATAATTGTACATATTGGTCTAAAAAAATCATGGTGGTCTTCCCGTTCCTTAGGTTTTTAGTATTTTTATTTCGGATTTAACAACAACTTTTGTTATGGAAAAACATATTAATGTAGTGGCTGCCCTGCACATCGGGTTGAGCATTCTGGGCTTTGTTGCCGGTGTATTTATTTTTGTGTTGTTTTATTTTATTGGCGATTTGTCGGGTGACCAGGAGGCAAAGTTTATCCTGTCAATCGTTGCAAGGGTGATCGTTGGGTTTATTGTTTTATTCAGTATTCCCGGGATCATAGCCGGAATCGGGCTTTTACGGAGAAAAGAATGGGCACGTATACTTGCCCTTATTCTATCGGTGATTGGCCTGCTCAACTTTCCTGTTGGAACAGCTGTAGGCGTTTATACCATATGGGCAATGGTGCAGCCTGAAGTTATCGAACAATTTAAAAAGCAGCCGGTGCATGGTGCAATATGAGATCAGGATTGAAGGCAGGGTGCAGGGCGTAGGATACCGATATTTTGTGCAAAGACGTGCAGCCGAGTTTGATATCATCGGATGGGTTATGAATCAGCCTGACGGTAGTGTGCTTGTTATGGCGCAGGGAAACCTGCAGGATATGGAACCATTTATCGATCATCTGAAAGTGGGTCCTTCTGCTGCCCGTGTGACCCGGTTCATTAAAAGTGAAATGCCTTCCCTTGAAAATTTTACAGGATTCCAGGTAAGATACTAACCCAGGAAATCAGAATCATTATAACATATGGAAAATTATCATCTTACACCCGGGCAGTTCAGGGAACAGGGGAAAAAGATTATCGACTGGATTGCTGATTATTATGAGAATATTGAGAATTATCCTGTTTTGTCGCAGGCAACTCCGGGGACTGTAAAGGCAAAACTGCCTGAACATCCACCCCTTCAGGGGGAGTCTATTGAAGCTATGATGCATGATCTGGATGAGATCATCATGCCTGGTATTACACATTGGCAGTCGCCCAATTTTTATGCTTATTTTCCTTCAAATACCTCATTTCCCTCAATTTTAGGTGATCTGGTTTCATCGGGTCTGGGAGTGCAGGGGATGATATGGGCTACAAGTCCGGCTGCGACTGAAGTGGAAACACGTGTACTCGACTGGATGGCAGAGATGATGGGCATGCCGCTGAAGTTTATATCAACATCAGAAGGGGGAGGAGTGATACAGGATACGGCCTCCACTTCAGCGCTTACCGCAGTGGTTGCTGCCCGGGAGCGGGCTACAGGGTTTGAATCCAATAAAGCAGGAACCAAACAAAACCTGGTAGCCTATGTTTCCACTCAAACCCATTCTTCACTTGAAAAGGCCATGAAGATAGCGGGAATCGGAAGCGAAAACCTCAGGCTTATAGAGGTGGATGAAAAATTTTCCATGTGTTATGACCTGTTGGAAAAACAAATACAGGAAGACAAAGCACAGGGGCTGGTGCCTTTCTTTGTATGTGCAACCATCGGGACAACCTCTTCAAACGCTATGGATCCCGTTCGGAAGATAGGTGAAATCTGCCACAGGGAAAACTGCTGGCTGCATGTGGATGCTGCCATGTCGGGAACTGCCATGCTGTGCCCTGAGTTCAGGCATTTGATGGACGGGGTGGAGTTTGCTGACAGTTTTAGTTTCAATCCCCATAAATGGATGTTTACAAATTTCGACTGTGATGTTTTCTGGATAGGTAATCGCAGGGAACTGATCCATACTTTTTCAATTCTTCCCGAGTACCTGCGGAATAAGGCTACTGAATCAGGAGAGGTTTTTGATTACAGGGACTGGCATGTGCAATTGGGCAGAAGGTTCAGGTCCCTGAAGCTGTGGTTTGTGATCCGCCATTATGGTATTGAAGGGCTTCAGTTTCATGTAAGGAAACATGTTCAGATGGCACAGAACCTTGCTCAGGTCATCAGGGATTCATCCGATTTTGAACTGGTAACAGAACCACCGTTAAACCTTGTTTGTTTTCGCCATACAGCCGGCGATCAGTTCAATATGCAGTTGATGAATGAGGTAAACAACACAGGCAGGGCTTTCTTTACACATACAAAACTTAACGGACAGGTGGTTCTCAGGTTAAGTATCGGGCAGACGCATACTGAAGAAAAGCATGTTGCCGGAACCTGGGATCTCATCGTTCAAACCGCTGAACGCCTCAAAACGGCACAGTGATTGCTTTTTGTTTCCGGATGTTTCTAAATTCGTAAAGCAAGTGTTTTATGTACTACAAGAAATATTGTTATTTTTGAAAAAATCATGAAGGAGAGAGAATGGTGGAAAAGCTGATTTTTATAATATTTATTTTATCAGGATTCGGATTAGGTGCACAGGAATTGATGCTGCCGGAACTGCCGGAAGAGGACTCGCTTTACCTTGAGCCGGATAAGCAGCTCATGTATGAACCTCTGATCTCAGGAGGTTTGTTTCTTGATGAAATCAAACGCCCGGTTCAGGCATACCAGTTCGATCTGTCAGGCGAATTATCAAAAAGATGGTCGTTTGATGTACCAGATCAGATCAGCGGATTCTGGCAGGAAAGTATGGTATTCAATCCCCGGGCAGGCATCGTGCCCTCACCCTTTCTGCGCGATGGGGTCGTATTAAGCGGGGCATCCTATAAACTGAATAACCGTTTCTCGATGGGAGGATATAGTTTTGGAGGCAATTCCATTTTTACAGCGCCTTTTCCGAACCAGGGTTTCAATCAGTATGATGTGCGTGGATCCACCCTTTTTATGCAGTATAATGTTTCAAAGAAATTTAAGATTGAAACACGGGTCAGCGTAACCCAGGGACCTGGATATTGAAGTGCCAAGGAAGGTGGTTAAAGATTAACTTCAGGCACTGCCCGTTACATAATATAGTCCGGGGGCAGCTACTCCGGTTAAACATACTTAAACCGACATGTTAACTGTTTACAAAGCATCGGCCGGCTCAGGCAAAACTTTTCAACTTGTAGCTTCCTATTTGAAGTTACTCCTCCAAAATCAGTATAACTACAGGCAGATACTTGCCGTTACTTTTACAAATAAAGCAACTGCAGAAATGAAAAGCAGGATCCTTCAGCAATTGCATATGCTGGCTTCAGGGGGTAAATCTGCATATGGAGGTTTGCTGGCAGCAGAACTTGGTATACAGGAGGAAACGGTAAGAAGCAGGGCTGGACTGGTACTGAAGAATATCCTGCACGATTATTCAAGGTTTGCAGTGAGCACCATTGATTCCTTTACACAGCGTGTAATCAGGTCGTTTAACCGTGAAATGGGCATATCACCCAATTTTATACTTGAACTGAATGATGATCTTATACTGTCTGAGGCTGTTGACCGTATGCTTGCAAAGGTCGATTCCGATAAAATGCTGCGCAAATGGCTGGTAGAGTTCAGCAGCGAAAAAATCAGGGAAAACCGCAGTCAACATATCGAATCTGATATTAAGAATTTGGGAAAAGAGCTATTCAGGGAAAAGTTCCAGTTGTTTTTTCCTGAAGGTAAAGATTCAGTCTATACCCGGGAAAATCTTGAAGATTTTGGAAAAGAACTAAGAGCGATCAAATATGGATTTGAAAAAACTCTATACTCAAAGGCGAAGGAATGTATGCGCCTGATTCAAGACAATGGCTTTTCAGTGGATGATTTTTTACATAAGGGTGGAGGAGTAGCAGGTTACCTGAAGAATATGTCGGATAATAATATGAAGGAACCAGGTGTCCGGGTTCGTGATGCTGCTCAATCGGCTGATAAATGGGTACAGGGGAAACATGTCAGGCTGGAAGCTTTAAAAACTCTTGCAGGGAATCATCTGCAGCCACTTCTTTTAGAAATACTCAGGTATTATGAAGAAAATCTGCTCCTGTACAATTCAGCTGCAGAGGTCATGAAGCAATTAAGGATGCTTGGAATCCTTACCGACCTGAAAGAGGAAATCAAACAGCTTTTGCATGAAAAGGGCATGTTGCAGCTTTCCAACTCCAATCTGCTGTTAAGCAGGATTATTGCAGGCAGTGATTCTCCTTTCATTTATGAAAAAACCGGCAGCCGTTTTAGCTATTATATGCTTGATGAGTTCCAGGATACCTCTGGACTTCAATGGAATAACTTCAAGCCACTGGTCTCCGACACCCTGTCGGAAGGACATGAAGTGCTTCTTGTAGGTGACGTAAAGCAGTCGATATACCGGTGGCGCAACAGCGACTGGAACATCCTTGCATCACAGATTGCCACTGATTTTCCGCCTTTCCCTCCAAGGCAGGTTTCGCTTGCTAAAAACTGGAGAAGCCGCAGGAACATTATACGTTTTAACAATGCATCAGTAGCTGCACTGAAGCAGATTTTTTTGAAAACATTGCCTGAACCGGATGAATCGGACTATTTCCGTGACATGCTGGAGCGTATTTACAGCGAGTTTGCACAGGAACCCGGAAATTCCGGCGCCCCTGATGAAGGCTTGACAGAAATTGCATTCTTACCTGAAGATGACGTTGAAATACAGTCAGCCGGACTTCTTGTGGAACAGGTAAAACGTCTGCAGGATCAGGGACTCAAAGCTTCAGACATTGCTATTCTGATCCGTAAGAACTCAGAAGGGGCAATTATCGTGAAAACTTTTATGGAAGCAGCCGGCAGGGAGGAAAATTACTTATACAACCTGTCGGTTATTTCTAATGAGTCGTTGTTTCTGTTTGCATCACGCGGTGTGAATTTTGTGATTCTGGTCATTGAGTGGCTGAAAGATTCAGAAAACAGAGTTTGTAAAGCAGCCCTGATGCAGTTGTGGTTTTCGTGGCTGAAACATAATATACAACCTGAAGCGGATTATAAATATACGGATGCTGAACCTGAATGGTTTGTAAGCGATCAGTTTGAAATTCTTTTTGAAAGGGAACTTAAAAATCTGCTGGAACAGATCAGGAATAAAACCCTGCTGCTGTCACTTGATGAAACAATCATGGAAATCTGCTCCTGCTTCGGGTTATATAAAGTTGAATCTGAACTGCCCTTTCTTCAGACTTTAACCGATAAAGCAGCTGAGCTCAGGCTTTCACTGTCGAATGACCTGTCGGGTTTCCTGGTCTGGTGGAATGAACTTGGTTATAAAACCTCAGTAAGTGTAAATGAAGAAGTGGATGCAGTGCGTCTTCTGACAGTGCATAAAGCTAAGGGACTCGAATACGAGGCACTGCTCTTGCCATTTTTTAACTGGGACACCAGTTGGGTTGGCAACCAGGCACCTGTGCTGTGGTGCAGGCCATCAAAAGAACCGTTCAGCCGGTTTCCGCTTTTGCCGGTTAAGGCAGGTAAAAACCTTAAACAGACCATTTTTCGGGATGATTATATTGAAGAAAAAATCAACAGCCATATCGATACCCTGAATCTTGTTTATGTTGCTTTTACAAGGGCAAAGTCTGTATTGTTTGTGAACTGCAAAAAATATGATGATAAAAATAGTAAGTCACAAGGCAAATCAGTCAATGCCCTGCTTGAAAAGGCAGTTCTTCTCATTGAAAAGGAGAATCCGCTGGGCGGGTCCTGGGATGCAGAAGGTAAAGTATATTCATATGGTGCAATGCCGGAGTTTAGCTCATCAGAATCTGTCCGTGAAGAATCATGGATCAGGAGTTATGCCTATTCAGGTTTTGGCAGCCGCATCGGGCTCCGTCTTAACAGTGATGACTTCCTGATAGCCTCAGAGGAGCGGCCTGTAAAAGATACAGGAAAGCTTGTACATGAAATCCTTGCCAGTATAAATAAGGCAGCTGATATTGAACATGCCTGTTATAAAGCCTGCAATGAAGGGAGGATTAATGCAACCGAAAAAGAAATAATTGTTGAAAAGCTCAAAGCCAGTATGCTTCATCCTGAAATCGGGAGGTGGTTTAACGGAAATTACAAGGTGTTGAATGAGCGTAATCTGTTATCTCCTGAAAAAGTGCTGCGACCCGACAGGATTATGATTTCGGGCAAAGAGGCTATTGTAGTCGATTATAAATGGGGTGAAAAGAAGCAGGATAAGTATCAGACACAGGTGAGAAGGTATGCTGCTTTTCTCAGAAGGAGCGGCTATGAAAAGGTGGAAGGGTTTATCTGGTACATTAACCTTGGGGAGGTTGAGGAAGTAAAAGCCATAAAGGTGTCGGGCGTGGCTCCCCCTGATGACAGTGAGTCTTCTCATGCGGTATTGTGATATATAAATACGGCAGCTATGCTAAGAAATAATTTGTACTTTTGTCTTTGGCTGATGCTTTAAACAATTCAACATTATTTTCTTAATAATATGATCCAAAGAATTCAGACTGTGTATGTTTTTTTTGCAGCCCTTCTGACGGGGTTGCTTCTGGTGTTTGATTTTGCAGAATTGGCTGTTAATGGCCGGTTGTACGTTTATAATGCAATGGGGATAACGGGTGAAGGGGAAACAATCCTGAGCGGACTGCCTGTTATGGCTTTCATTATACTGATCGTTTTGTTACACATCGTAATCATTTTTATGTACAAAAACAGGATCAGGCAGATGAGAGTTTTGTCTTTTACAATTATTTTACTTCTGGGACTGATAGGACTGATGTACTATTTCCTGCATGCAGGGTTTGAGCAAATTGACGTTGCCTATAAAATTCCCATGGCCTTTCCCCTGATTGCAGCCATACTCGATTACCTTGCTATAAGGGCAATCGGAAAGGATGAAGCGTTGGTGCGAAGTCTGAACAGGATCAGATAAAAGCGTATGAAGGGCATGATATTTTCTGCAGGATTAGGCACCCGGCTTGGAGACGAGACCCGGGATAAGCCAAAGGCTCTTGTGGAAGTTGGTGGAAAGCCCCTGTTGCAGCATGCCATTGAGAAATTTGTAAGGGAGGGGTTTTCTGAAGTCGTTGTCAATGTCCATCATTTTTCGCAGCAGGTCATGCAATTTATCCGCAGCCGTGACTTCGGCATTCCTGTTATCATATCCGATGAATCAGAGAGTCTGCTTGATACGGGAGGGGCTCTTAAGAAAGCAGCACCACTTCTGGGTGCAGATCAACCTGTACTTGTATACAATGTAGATGTTCTGAGCAACCTGTATCTCCCCGGCCTGGTCCGGGACCATGTCAGATCGGGTGCGCTGGCAACCCTTGTGGTCCGAAACCGGAAAACAGAACGATATTTTAAGTTCAACAGCGAAAAAAGGCTGGTAGGATGGGTAAATATAAAGACTGGTGACAGGCTGATTGCTGTGCCTGAAGCGTTTGAAGAAGCTGTTGAAATGGCTTTCAGCGGGATTCATATAGTCAGTCCTGAGATTTTTAATCTGATGCCCGGTGAGGAACGCTTTTCTATAGTAAATTTATACCTCAGCCTGGCAAAAGATTACCTTCTGAAAGGCTATTTCGATGACTCGGATTTATGGATTGATGTGGGAAAACCCCGGGAGCTTGAAAATGCCCGCAAATTATTTATATGATGCAACTTATTCTAAGGGCTTCTGCAGACAGAGGTTTAATGATATAAACTGAACAAAATGGTACTATGAAAACCAACCGCCGTAATTTCCTTATAAAATCGGGATTAACCGCAGCCGGAACGGCTTTCATGGGATACAATGCAGGTGCCGGCAGTACCTTCATCTCTGAAAAATATGCAATGCTTGATGAGGCCGTGTCACGCCCGGTGCTGAATAGATCATTATTCCCTGACCCGGTTGTAATCGATACGCTGGAACTGTTGAGGCTGGAGGATAATTTTCTGTGCAGGGTTCGTTCGAAGGATGGAGCTGAGGGCATATCTGTGAGCAATAATATGCAGATGGTGGCTCTGTATCCTGTCTTCACTTTGCGGCTTCAGCCATTTTTTCCCGGAAAGGATGCAAGGGATCTTGAAAAACTGCTGGAGGACGTATATGTGTACCAGAGCAACTATAAACTGCAGGGGCTTGCACTTTGGATTCCTCTGGCTACCATAGAATTTGCAATACTGGATATGTTAGGGAAAATAGCAGGTAACCCGATCGGAGAACTGATCGGTGACATTCATCATCGGGAGATTGCAGTATACCAGGCTAACAATTTTAGGGGCAAATCAGTGGAAGAATCCATTGATGGTATCAAAAAGCAGGTGGAGGAAACCGGAGCCAAAGCTTTGAAATTTAAAGTGGGAGGCAGAATGACTGATCCTGAAAGCCCTCCTGGCCGATCTGAAAAGCTGATTCCCCTTGTAAGAAAAACTTTTGGCAGTGAAATGACCATCTACGCCGATTCAAACGGTTCCTATGATGTAGCGGAGGCAATCCGTATTGGAAAACTGATGGAAGCACATCATTTTAATTTTTATGAAGAACCGGTTCCCTTCGACTGGTATGAAGAAACAAGGGAAGTTGCTGCTGCCTTGAAAGTTCCTGTAGCAGGTGGAGAGCAGGAACCCAGCCTGCATAACTTCCGGTGGATGATTGCCAATGACGCACTGCAGGTTGTACAGCCCGATATCTTTTATTTTGGAGGGATGATCCGTTCAATGAAAGTTGCCAGAATGGCTGCAGTTAAGAATCTGAAATGCACTCCGCATATTTCAGGTTCGGGACTGGGTTATCTTTATATGATGCATTTTGTGTCGGCTTTACCAAATGCAGGTCCCTACCATGAATTCAAGGGCTTTAACAACGAACTTCCTCTGAACTGCCCCACCTCTGACCTGAAGAGTCATGGTGGGATAGTAAAAGTGCCTTCAGGGCCAGGACTTGGGGTGGAGATCGATCCGGCATATGTCAGCAGGCACAGGCTTGTAATATAGCATGATCAGGTAAATCATGTGTACAGCAGCTATCATTTCAGAACCACTGAATTTTACTATAACAGCGAATAAATAATAGTTACATGGCACTGCAGGTGAGGATCAGAAATTATAAAGGAATGAAAAACACCATTGGACTGGTGACAGGTTTTATTGTTTTTATGTTCATTCTGTTTTTTACTGATCTCGAGCCTGGAAAGCCTGAAATTACGCGCACATTTGCTGTGGCTATGCTAATGGCAATCTGGTGGGTTACAGAAGCCCTGCCGCTGTCGGTAACAGCGCTTGTCCCGGTTGCTGCCTTTCCGTTGCTCGGAATTGTTGATGGTACAACTGTTTCGGAAGCATACATGAACCACATCATTTTTCTGTTTATCGGCGGATTTATTATGGCACTGGCAATGGAACACTGGAACCTGCATAAACGGATTGCCCTTGTCATTCTTAAATGGGTGGGAGTGAGTCCTGCACGGATACTGTTCGGGTTCATGTTTGCATCCATGGTGCTTTCCATGTGGATCTCAAACACAGCCACCACTATGATGATGATACCTATTGTTACTTCCATCATATATAAAATTGAAGAAAGTGTAGGACAAAACCAGGTAGCCAGATATTCTGTCGGTTTGCTGCTTGGTATTGCCTACAGTGCATCAATCGGCGGAAACGCCACTTTGGTGGGTACGCCTTCCAACCTGATCTGTGTGCGTATACTTTCGGTACTATATCCCACAGCCCCTGAAATAACCTTCACACAATGGTTCCTGTTTGCTTTTCCCATTTCTGTCATCATGTTCCTGGCTGCTTTCATTTTACTTTATCTGTTATACAAGCCAAAGGAAAGATGGGAAGGCCTCTCATCCGACACCTTTCGGGTACAACTGAAAGAACTGGGAAAGGCAACCTACGAGGAAAAGGTTGTTTTTATGCTGTTTCTTCTGCTGGCAATCCTGTGGATTACCAGAGCAGATATTACTTCCGGTTATTTTACTTTCATGGGTTGGTCTTCGCTGTTCAATACACCTGCCTATATCAATGACGGGACAGTAGCTGTTTTTATATCGCTGGTCCTTTTTATATGGCCTTCGAAGAATATAAAGGATGGCAGAATTATGACATGGGACACAGCAAACAGGCTGCCATGGAATATTGTGCTGCTATTTGGAGGCGGATTTGCTTTGGCACTAGGTTTTGAACGATCAGGACTTGCACTCTGGTTCGGTGAACAGCTGGCATGGGGAGCCGGAATTCCTTCCATTGTGTTTGTGCTGGCGATTGTGGCCATGATGTCGTTCCTTACTGAACTGACTTCAAATGTTGCTTCCACCCAGATGCTGCTTCCGGTTTTTGCAGGCATTGCGGTGGCAACAGGCGATAACCCGTTGCTGTTTATGATCCCTGCAACCATTGCCTCCTCCCTTGCATTTATGCTGCCTACAGCTACTCCGCCGAATGCCATCATTTTCGGAACAGGACGTATCAGCATAGACCGCATGATGCGAACAGGCTTTACGCTGAATATGCTTGGTGTATTGCTTATAACCCTGATGACCTTCCTGCTCATAGGGTATATATTTGGTGTAGTTTTCGACCAGGTACCGCAATGGGTAAAATAATCCACCATATTTGACTATAAGGAGGCCCAGATCCTGGCAAGAGAATGGCCAGGAGCTTTAATGTGTAAATCAAGAAAATATCCAAACGGAGTTTGGGTAGTGCTAAATCCGCCGTTTTGAAGTCGTTTTTCAGCCAGATCAAATACTTCTTTTGTGAAACCTGCCGGTGCTTTTGAATCAGACAGGTGGGCAAATGAATGGAGTACAATTTTAGAGCAATTGTTTTTCCGGGCGGTCCATTTCAGGTGGTTTACAAGTTTCTTCTCCCTGCTCTTCGCATCCGATTCAGAATCTGATTCTTCCATCTGTATAAATGCAATGATCGAATCGGTAAAAGTGGCACCTTCAGTGATATCTTCTGCATCTTCAAGGTTTTTTTGAGCAGGTAGGTAGCTGAATTCATCAGCATAAATTACAAGAACCTTCATTTATTCGACCATTTTTATCAGTATGGATTCGCTCATGTTTTCGATCCAGTTGCAGAATATGACTTTTTCTTCATCAGAAAATTTTGCCTTGGGGTGCATTAACAGATAAGATTCCAGGGGCATGTTTCCATTTTCTACTTCTTCACACATTTTTTCAAGTGCAGTCAGCTGATCCAGGTGGTCCATTTTGCCCCAGTAAGAAAGGTTCAAATCTTCCCTGCCTTCTTTAATGTGATTGTTTACCAGGTAGGAAGCAGGCATAATACGATGATACCACAGGTACCTCGTTTGCATGGAATGACAGTCGAGGCATGACTTTACCAGCATCGACCGGATCTCATCAGGAATATTTTCCTTTTCAAACATGTGATCTGCAGTTACTTCTTCTGTAACCCTTTCAGGTTGAAAAAACTGAAGGATAATGAAGATAACAGCCAGAAACAACAGGATTCTGATAACCCATTTCATTTAAATCAGTTTTTGATTAACCTGTCTGTTTCACTTTTAGTCCAGGTAATCAGTGCCTCCCTGTCTTTATCAGTTAGACTTTTTTCAGGAAATTTCTCCAAAAACCTTTTAGGAGGCATTTCACCTTCCTGCAGGGTTTCTGCTATTTCTTTCAGTTTAGTAATTTTCCGTACCTTCCTTAACTCGTTGAAGGTATTAAAATCCAGAGCTTCCTTTGCATCATCATTGGTTGATTCTGAGTTGTGGCAGCCAAAACAGGATTTATCGACAATGGCCTTAACATTCTCAGGGAATTCGGCAGTCCCGGTAGGCTCCACTGCTATAAAAGAATTGGTTAAAATGATCCCCGAAATAAACAACATGATAAAAAAGGCAGGATAAAAAATACGTTTCATGACTATAGATTTAAGCATGTTATAAAATGAAACTTAATATACGATTTTATCCTTTAATTACAAGCCTGATTTTAAGGAAGGTTTTTTTTTCTCTGTTTCTGAATTTAAAATAGGAACAAATGGTGCTTTTATTTTTAATATTAACTTTGGCAAAAAGTAAAAGAAAGGGATGTACCGTTTTTTCTTAACTGTCTTTTTTGCTGTTTTTCTCCTGAATGCTTCAGCACAGATATCCCAGGGTGGTAAACCGCTTGATACACCTGTTCTTAAAAGCAGGAGCGTACCTCAGGTTTGGATGCCGGCAATTGATCATATCAGGATGAAGCAGATGAAAACTCAGGAAGAGGATGATGTTCCGGGTTTAAAACCATTGCAATTCGCACATTCCTTTGATGTGGACATTACTCCTGCAGAAGATGGAACCTGGATGAATAACATAGAAGGATTTGATGTGTGGAAAATTCAAATCGTTTCAGAAGGTGCATATTCATTGAATTTAATTTTTGACGATTTCATTCTGGCTGAGGGCGCCAGATTGTTTCTATATAATGAAGAGAAGGATTATTTGCTGGGTGCATTTACTTCAGTCAACAATAAAAAATCAGGCAAATTTGCTGTTTCACCCGTGGCAGGTGATATCCTTACAGTACAGTATGAAATCCCGGCCGGTTCCGGGCGGACACAAAGTTTCAGGATTACCCGGGTAAACCACGATTATATCGGTGTTCTTAAATCCGGCGACCGCAGGCCTTTGGGAATTACGGCCGGCTCGTGCAATGTGGATGTTAACTGCTATGGTACTCACAGCGAACTTAAGGATGCTGTTACAAGGATCATTGTAAATGGAAGGGAGATATGCACCGGGGTATTGGTGAATAATACTGCAGAAAATGAACGTCCCTATATCCTTTCGGCAGCTCATTGCTATGACCGCCCTGAATATGCTGAAGTATCAGTGTTTACGTTTAATTATGAAAGCCCTTATTGTGCCCCGCTGGATGGTGACCCCCGCAATTCCATATCAGGGGCGATACTGAAAGCATCAAATGACAGCCTTGATTTCTCGCTAGTGGAACTTAGCGAAGTACCTCCTCCTGTTTTCATGCCCTATTTTGCCGGCTGGGACAGGAGCACCACATTACCTGACTCAACAGTAACCATACACCACCCGCAAGGCGATATTAAAAAGAAATCGGTTGACAGGAACCCTCCTCTTGTTTCCAATTTCATTTCTGATTATACTCCTTCAGGCTTTCTGAAGATACAACGCTGGGAATCCGGGGTTACCGAACAGGGATCTTCGGGAGGTCCACTGTTTAATCCTGCCGGAAGTGTGATAGGTACACTTACAGGTGGTTCAGCAACCTGCCATAACCCGGTAAACGACTATTTCTCCCGCTTCAGCCTTGCATGGGAATATAAATCCGATTCCTCGGGGCAGTTAAAATACTGGCTCGATCCGCTGAACCTGGGATCTGGAAATTTGAAAGGAAAAAGATTTTACACAGAGAATAACTTCTGCATGTCCTATACAAACCTGACAGATTTTGATCAGCACGAGAATGTTTTGTTAACAGATGGCGGTGTGAATGAGGGTCACTGGGGTGGAACAAATTCTTTGGGCATAACTGAATTCACCGAAAGGTTTTCAATTCCGGGTGATGAATTTCTCCATGGGGTTTCAATAGGAGTCGGGTTGTTAAACCTTTCCAGCCCTCTAAGCAACAGCAGCATCACGGTTAAGGTTTATGACGGAGAAGCCATGCCTGAATCAGTTATTCATTCCGAAACGGTTCTACTCAGGCAACTGGTGCCAAATGCCATGAACTTCATTGGATTCAGCAATTCAGTTGCACCAGCCGATACATTTTTTGTTGGCTTTGAACTGAGCAATTTGCAGCCTTCAGAAAGATTTGTGGTTTATCAGTCGTTACGGCCTTCAGATAAAGACAATTTCTTTTGGTTTAAAAGAAACGGCTTCTGGTATGAATTTAAGGAAGCCAACACCGACCAAAGCTCTATGGTAAACGTATTTGAACTGTCAGTCTGTAATGCAGATGCTTTTATACCGGATACACCACATGTTACAAAACCTACAGAAGCACTTATATACCCGAATCCGGCCAACTCTGTTTTTACCCTTGAAGCGGGCATGGATTTTAGCAGGGAAAGTGTAAATGTTTACAATCTTATCGGACAGGAAGTTAAGGCCATGCTTTCCAATCATACAGGCAGAAAGATCATGATTGACCTAAGTGGAAACATACCTGGGGTCTACTTTGTGAAGTACAAAACCATCCATGGTATCATGTCAAAGAAGGTTTCCTATTTTCCACGATAACTAAAAAATATGCGGTTCGTTACCTTTTTGATTTCAGCAATTATGATAGTTTCGGGTTGTACGCCAAACGGCGGACAGCAGGAACCCGAATTTTCCGGCAGGTATGCAAAAGGCTTTATTCTTGAAAAAAAAGATGGCATCACTCATGCGACTGTTTATAATCCCTGGAGCAATGCACGGAACATCTCGATGACTTATTACCTGGTAAACAGGGACAGTGTAATTCCTGAGGCACTAAATGGTGAAAAATATATCCGGACCCCGGTGAAACGCGTGATCTGTCTTTCAACCACCCATGTGGCATACATCGATGCCCTGGGTGAAACAAATTCCATTGCCGGAATTTCAGGAAGCCGTTATATAACAAATCCTGATGTGAGGAAACGAATGGAAAAAGGACTGGTGCCTGATGTAGGATATGGTCAGAACCTGAATTATGAGTTGATCGTTCAGCAGGAACCTGAGGTGGTCATACTTTATGGCATTGGCAGCGAAGTTACGGGGCAGGCCAGGAAACTGGAGGAATTAGGAATAAGGGTGATAATGATGGCTGAATACCTTGAGGAAACTCCACTTGGGAAAGCAGAATGGATAAAATTTGCAGGGGCACTTTTTGAAAAGGAGGAGCTTGCTGATAAATACTTCAGACATGTTGAGCAGGAATATAACCGTCTGAAAAACCTGGCTGCAGAAAAGAAACCAAAACCATCCGTGCTGGTAGGCTCCCCATATATGGATGCATGGTGGGTGCCGGGTGGGCGTTCCTATATGGCGAACCTGATTGCTGATGCTGGAGGTGATTATCCAGGGAAAAACAATCTTTCGCATGAGAGTTATGTGATATCTTTTGAAAATGCACTTGAGTGGGCAAGTCAGGCTGATGTATGGATTAACATAGGTAACCTTTCATCCAGGCAGGAAATCAGGGCTGCTGATGAAAGGTTTGGGATGTTCAGGGTATTTCAGCAGGGGAAAGTATATAACAACATCAAAAGACTGAGTGTACACGGCGGAAATGACTTTTGGGAAAGCGGAACTGTCAACCCTCATTTGGTGTTGCAGGATCTGATTTCAATTTTTCACCCTGACCTGACTGAAGGCGATCTGAAATATTATCAGGAGATTAGATGAAACAGGCCAACAGAAATAAGTCGCTTTATAACGGGCTCATATTTGTGATGCTGGGTATCCTGTTTGTCATCTTTTTCACTGCCGATCTTTTGCTGGGTTCTGTGATAATACCTGTATCACAGGTGTTCCGTGTACTGACATTTTCTACTGAAGCCGGTGATGTTTTTCATACAATCATAATGGATTTCCGGATGCCAAAAGCAATAACTGCAGTTTTCACCGGAGCAGCCTTGTCGTTAAGCGGGCTTCAAATGCAGACCGTTTTCCGCAATCCACTTGCCGGGCCATATGTTTTGGGTATCAGTGCAGGTGCAAGCCTGGGCGTGGCATTATTTGTCCTGGGTTTTTCCTCAGTGGCTGCTTTAGGATTTTTTTCTGCCACAGGGGCTTGGTCACTGGCTCTTGTTGCATGGGCCGGATCTTTTCTGGTAATGATGCTTGTACTTTATGTTTCTGGAAGGGTAAATGATATAATGACACTGCTGATACTTGGAATCCTTTTTACAAGTGCGGTTACATCGGTGGTCAGCATCCTGCAGTACTTCAGCAGCGAATCGATGCTGAAGGCATTTATCATCTGGACGATGGGAAGCCTGGGAAGTGTTACCAAATCGCAGTTGGCGGTAATGGTTCCGGCAACGGTTGCAGGTATTTTTCTTGCATTTTTCAAGGTAAAGGATCTGAATGCATTTTTACTGGGGGAAGATTATGCACGTTCACTGGGTGTATCCATTAAAAGCAGCAGGATACTGATTTTCCTGAGCACAAGTCTTCTGGCGGGTACCATTACTGCTTTTTGCGGACCTATCGGGTTCATTGGCATTGCTGTTCCACATATCTGCAGGGTACTGTTCAAAACTGCCAACCACCTGGTACTGGTTCCTGCCGTCATATTAACAGGGAGCGTTGTTATGCTGGTCAGTGATATCATTTCCCAGTTGCCTGGCATGCAATCCACACTGCCGATCAATTCAGTGACTGCCCTGATCGGCATCCCGGTAATTATCTGGATGATCGTTAAGAACAGGAAATTTGCTTCAGTATGAGAGAAGAGGACAAGTCAAATATTCATCTGAACCAGCTTTCTGTTGGCTATGAGCAGACAGGAACTGCACCTCTTGAAGTACTGAAGAATGTAAACCTTTCTGCTGCCAGTGGAGAAATGGTGGCCCTCATTGGCAGCAACGGTATAGGTAAAAGTACACTGCTCCGGACACTTGCCGGCTTCCAGCCATGGTTTGCCGGAGATATCACCGTTGGCGGTAAAAGTCTGAAACAGCTGTCTGCCGCTGAAACGGCAAAGCTGATGTGTTTTGTTTCAACTGAAAATGTGAGAATACCAAATCTGTCGGTTTTTGATATGGTAGCCTTTGGGCGGTTTCCATATACCAACTGGATTGGAATGCTGACAGCAGAAGATAAATTCATTGTAGCTGAAGCTATAAGAAAGGTTGGCCTTTCTGGATTTGAAAACAGGTCTGTTATGCATATCAGTGATGGTGAACGGCAGAGGACCATGATTGCAAGGGCGCTTGCTCAGGATACGCCTGTTGTTGTTCTTGATGAGCCTACAGCATATCTTGATGTAAGCAATAAGTACGAAATTTTTCATCTGCTCAGAATGCTGGCTGCCGAAAAAGGGAAAACAGTGGTGCTGTCGACCCATGACCTGAACATTGCCCTGCGTGAAGTGGATAAGCTTTGGCTGATAGCACCTGCAGGGAACTTTCAGGGAGCACCTGAAGATGCAGTACTGAACGGGTGGCTAAACCAGCTGTTTAAAAATGATCATATCGGATTTGACGTGAATGAAGGGGAGTTTTTCTTTAAAAAAGAGTTTCGAAACAAGGTAAAGGTGGAAGGTGAGGGACTGCCCCTTATATGGACACTCAGAGCCCTTAACCGTAAAGGTTACCAGATTGTGATGCAGGCAAAACCCGATTTTGTGGTACATGCAGATGATCAACGGTGGAGGTTGGTATTCGGTAACCTTGACAGGGAATTTTTAAGCATCTATGAGTTGCTGGCTTTTCTTGAAGTTTATGAAAAACAGGGAATCATTTATAACAGTGAATAGTCACGGCAGGTGCCGGTTGTTGCCGGAGATGAAGCTTATTGTAGTTTTTGAATTCAAACAATACCATCTTTATCATGTTAATTCTGATGTACAATTTGTAGATTTATACCGGTCAACAGGTTACGGCAGGCATGCAGCAAGAAGGTCTGCAAAACTTATTTACGAACGTGAATGCAGAAAATGATCCTAATTGAACTGAAAAACCAAAAAATCAGATAATACACATTTAATCAAAAGTATAGTGATGAGTGATTCTAATAAAACAGTTGAGATATTATGCCATAATACGGGCACAAAACATGTTTATCCTATGGGAATTTCCCTGATGGAAATAAGCAACGACTTAAAAATCAAGCTGGATCATACAATCTGTGGTGCAATCGTTAACCATCAGGCACGTGAGTTGTCATTTTGCGTGGTCAAACCAAAGCAGATCGAATTTTTTGATGTATCACATCCCGATGGGATAAGAATGTATATCAGGAGTTTGATTTTCGTTGTTTATGCTGCTGTGAAGCAGGTATTCCCGCACGTTTCCCTGCGCATCAGGAAAGGCATTTCGAATGGTTATTTCTGTGAGCTCAATAACTTTGGAAGAGAAATAGATGAAAAGGATGTGACAAGCATAAAAGTGGAAATGCAGAGCATGATAAACCGGGATATACCTTTTATCAAAAAAAGGCTCCTGACAGAAGATGCAGTGGATCATCTGATGAAAGAAGGACTGAGTGAGAAAGCCCAGCTGTTCGAGCAAAAGGGACATTTATATTCCAGCCTCTATTTTCTTGAAGATTTGGGAAATTACTTCTATGGCAACCTGTTACCTTCAACAGGATACATCAGTAATTACAATCTGATCAAATATTTTGACGGTGTGCTGTTACAGGTTCCCAAACCCGGAAACTTTAATGAATTACAGGAAGCCCCCAAACAGAAAAAACTGTTCGAGATATACCAGGAGCATAAAAAATGGGCCCAGATTCTGAACGTCGCAACTGTTTCGAACCTCAATGAACTCACTTTAAATAAAAAAGGTGGTTATATCATAAAAATTTCAGAGGCACTTCATGAGAAGAAAATTGCAGAAATTGCCAATGAAATCTACAAACGGAAAAAGGAGATACAGGTAGTTCTGGTAGCTGGTCCTTCAGCATCAGGCAAAACCACCTTCAGTATGCGGCTTGGCGTGCAACTTGCTGTGAATGGTCTGCGGCCTTACCAGATCTCACTCGATAACTATTTTGTTGATCGGGAGCATACTCCAAAGGATGAATATGGCAATTATGATTTTGAAGCACTGGAAGCCATCGACATTGCTTTTTTTAATGAACAGTTGCTTGAACTCATAAATGGTAATGAAGTGCAGTTGCCAAAATTTGATTTTCATCTAGGTAAAAGGTATATGAACGGTGATCGCTTGCGTCTGCACGAAGGTGATATCCTGATTGTGGAAGGGATTCATGGCATGAATCCATACCTGATTCCCCGTATAAATGGCAAAAGCACCTACAAAATTTTTATAAGTGCGCTCACTCAGGTTTCCATGGATGAGCATACACACATTTCCACTTCTGACAACAGGCTGATAAGAAGGATTATTCGTGACAGCAAATACCGGGGCTACAAATCTTCCGATACAATCAAGCGCTGGCCATCAGTGAAAAGAGGAGAGGAAAAAAATATTTTTCCCTACCAGGAGAATGCAGATGTCATGTTCAATTCTGCAACCCTCTATGAACTTGGAGTTTTAAAGAAATATGCCGATCCATTGCTGAAACTGGTGCTTGAGAATCAGGAGGAGTATATGGAGGCAACGCGTCTTTTGAAGTTCCTTTCGTTTTTTAAACCCATCGACGATGAGGAAATTCCACCTACATCGCTTCTGCGTGAATTTCTTGGAGGAAGTAGTTTTCTTTATTGACCCTGTTTAAAAGGATCATTATATTTTTTTTTTCAGATTTAAATGTCTTAACTTTAATAGTGAAAAATCACTATTAAAATCATCCTTTAAACTGAAAAATTATGGCATTTGAATTACCGCAGTTACCTTATGAGAAAACTGCCCTTGAGCCTTATATCAGTGAAAGAACACTTGAATTTCACTATGGGAAGCATCATAAAGCATATGTTGACAAAACCAACGAGTTGATTCAGGGAACTGAATTTGAAAATGCTTCACTAGAAGAAATCATTAAAAGGGCAGGAGGTGCGTTGTTTAACAACGGAGCACAGGTATGGAACCACACATTCTATTTTAACCAGTTTAACCCTGGCGGACAGAAGAGGCCGGAAGGCAAATTAAAGGAAGCAATCGATGCCAGATTTGGAACCTTCGATATGTTCATGGAAGAATTTTCAAAATCTGCCGCTGGTATTTTCGGTTCAGGATGGGCCTGGCTTGTTAAGAACAACAGCAATGAGCTTGAAATTGTACAGGCTTCCAATGCTGTCAATCCGCTGCGCGAAGGCAAGAAACCACTGCTTACCTGCGATGTCTGGGAGCATGCCTACTATCTCGACAAGCAGAATGCACGGCCAAAATATATTGAGGACTTTTGGAAAGTAATCGACTGGAGAGTTATTGCCGAGAGATTTGAAAGTTAACACAACTACAAAAAAAACCTTTTTATGTAACAGGAACCAATTCTTACTGAACCTGGTAATACTGCCTGGAAAATGGTTTCCGGGCAGTATTTATTTTTATGGCTGAACTGTTATCCTTGAAAAACACGAAGATTTTGGTCTATGCTGAAAAGCAACATAAATTTCCGGTTTGCTGTTCTAACCTTTGGTCTGATATTCCTGTAGATCGTTATTCAGAACTTTTCTTCCATAGTCCTTCCATCTCCTCAAGTGTCTTTCCTTTGGTTTCAGGAATGACCTTCCATACGAACAGGAGCGATAAGATGCTCATCAGTCCGTAAAACCCATAGGTAAAACCTCCGCTGAATTCCATCATCGCAGGGTATGTCGATGAAATAAAATAATTGGCAGCCCATTGTGCCGCTACGGCAATCGCCACTGCTTTTCCCCTGATTTTGTTTGGAAATATTTCCGATATAAGTACCCAGGTAATCGGACCCCACGACATCATAAAGGAAGCAGTATAAATAATTATGAACACCAGGGTGCCAATGCCGATGATCTTCATAAATGCCAGAGCCGAAATTGCAAACATACCGATGGCCATACCCGCAGAACCTATGATGAGCAACGGTTTACGTCCCCATTTATCCACTGTGAAAATTGCAAGCACCGTAAAGATTACATTTACAAGTCCCATAATAACTGTTTGCAGCAGTGATGCATCCTTGGCGGCCCCCATGCTCTCGAAAATACGCGGAGCATAATACAAGGCCACATTAATACCCACAAACTGCTGGAATACAGACAACAGAATGCCTATAATGATTACTTTTTTACCATAGGACAATAATGTGGTCGACGCATGATGGCTAATGCTGCTCCTGATTTCTTCCATGATAGCTGCAGCCCTTTCTTTACCATTGATGCGTGAAAGTATTCTGAAAGCCTCCTTTTCCTTGTTGACAAGCGACAGATACCTGGGTGATTCAGGTACAAAAAACAACAGGATACCAAACAATCCTGCAGGTATGGTTTCTGATAAAAACATGCGTCGCCAGCCAATGGTGTTGATCCATTCGAGCGATTGGCCGCTTGCGATCCCCCAGTTAACGAAGTATACAACCAGCATCCCAAAGATGATTGCAAACTGGTTAACCGATACCAGGCTTCCCCTGATGTTGGCCGGAGCTATTTCCCCGATATACATGGGACACACTGCCGATGCCAGCCCTACTCCTATGCCCCCAATAACACGGTAGAAATTAAACATCAGCAGTAATCCGATGGAGGGTTCACCCTGCTGAAAAAACAGAAACTCAGGATATGCTGAACCCAGTGCTGACACGAAAAAAAGAATGGCCGCAATCATCAGTGATCTTTTCCGTCCAAATCGTGATGCGGTGATTCCTGATATTAACCCTCCGATTATACAACCGATGAGCGCACTCGAAATGGTCAATCCGTGGATAAGGGTACTTAGCCCCTGGCTTTCGATCAGGTATCTCTGGATCGATTTTTCCGCTCCTGATATGACTGCTGTGTCGTAGCCAAACAGCAAACCTCCCAGCGTGGCCACAAAGGTTACAGATGCAATGTAAAAACTTTTATTTTTCATTTTGATGGTTTGTTATAAATCAGAGGAGCAGGAGGATAATCTAAAATGCAAGGAAGCCCGATCCTGCTTGAGGATCAGGCTTCCCTTTATAACTATGATCTTATTTAATATTAAACATACCAGTTAATCAGTTGCTCCAGCAACTCCTGCTTTCCACTGAGCTGTTTCGGTTCCCCTGCATTTTGTGCAAGACCATAAAGATCCTCAAGGGTCAGTTTTCCTGATTCAAATTCAGCACCTTTACCGCTGTCGAATGAAGCATACCGTTTTTTGCGCATAGCCAGATATTCCGAATCATTGAGCACTTTATCGGCAATAACCAGCGCACGGGCAAACGCATCCATTCCTGAAACATGGGCAATGAATATATCTTCAAGATCGGTAGAATTCCTTCTGGTCTTTGCATCAAAGTTGATTCCGCCTGTTGAAAATCCTCCGGCCTGTACGATTTCAAGCATGGCCTCAGTTACCTCATAAACATTGGTAGGGAATTCATCTGTATCCCAGCCGTTCTGGTAATCGCCCTTATTTGCATCAATCGATCCAAGTAACCCTGCATCAGCCGCCATGCGAAGGTCATGGGCAAAAGTGTGCCCGGCAAGCGTTGCGTGGTTTACTTCTACATTCAGTTTGAAATCCTTATCCAGACCATGTTGTCTGAGGAACCCAATTACAGTCTGAGCATCATAATCGTACTGGTGCTTGGTTGGTTCCATGGGTTTGGGTTCAATCAGGAAGGTGCCTTTAAAGCCCTGCTTACGGCCGTAATCGCGCGCCATTCCCAGGAAGCGGCCCATATGATCCAGTTCACGACGGGTATCCGTATTGTGCAAGGTCATGTATCCTTCACGTCCTCCCCAAAATACATAATTCGACCCGCCGAGGGCAATGGTTGCATCGATGGCATTTTTAATCTGTACGGCAACATTTGTTATTACATTAAAATCGGGATTGGTAGCTGCACCGTTCATGTAACGTGGGTTAGAGAAAACATTGGCAGTTCCCCAAAGAAGTTTAACCCCCGAGGCTTCCTGTTTCTGCTTTGCATATTCAACCATTTTTTCCAGTCTTTTTTCAATCTCAAAGACGGAACCATCACCTACCACATCGGTATCGTGAAAGCAATAGAACGGGATGTTCATTTTGGTAATAAATTCAAAAGCCGCATCCATTCTTTCCCTGGCTGCATCCATTTTGTCGGCAGCACCGTCCCATGGGAAAATCTGGGTTCCTGGTCCGAATGGATCTTCTCCTGTGCCACAGAAGGTGTGCCAGTAAGCTACTGCAAAACGAAGATAGTCCTTCATTGTTTTACCCGCAACAACCTTGTTTTCATCATACCACTTAAAAGCCAGCGGGTTTCTTGAATCCGGGCCTTCGTATTTTACCTGGGCAATGCCTTTAAAATACTCCTTGTTACCTTTTAATACTTCCATTTTAAGATGTTTTTATTGATGTTCAATGTATTTGAATATTTCTGTAATTTCTGATCATACCATTTGATTTATCCTATAGCTTTCTCCAGTGTACTTTTCCAGTTGGAGTAGGCCTGTTGGTATTCCTCTGATTTTCCGGTTTCCGGTTCAATGGTTTTAAGCTTTTCAAGATTTGAAAATGCCTCTCCGGCTGAAGCATAAAAACCTGAGCCTATGCCTGCACCCCTGGCAGCTCCAACCGACCCGTCAGTATTGTAAAGTTCAATGACTGCACCTGTAACTCCAGCCAGTGTATTTCTGAAAACAGGGCTAAGGAACATGTTGGCTTTGCCTGCACGGATCACCATCGGATTAATGCCTGTGGTTTTCATAATATCCATCCCATATCTGAAAGAAAATACGATCCCTTCCTGGGCTGCCCGCATTAAATGGCCCTTACGGTGAATATTGAATTCCAGTCCGCTTATGACTGAACCGATGTTACGGTTACCCAGCATCCTTTCAGATCCATTTCCGAACGGCAGTACTGTAAGTCCATCGGAGCCAACCGGAACATCAGCTGCAAGTGCATTCATATCTTCGTAGCTGATGTTTTCTCCAGCCATTCTCTTTAGCCATGCATTCAGGATACCTGTCCCGTTAATGCACAACAGAACCCCCAGCCTTGGATTTTCTGCCGAATGGTTTACATGCGCAAAGGTATTAACCCTCGACTGGCTGTCGTACCTGATTTCATCACTTACTCCATAAACCACACCCGATGTTCCTGCTGTTGCAGCAATCTCCCCCGGATTTAGCACATTCAGTGAAAGGGCATTGTTGGGCTGATCACCAGCCCTGTAACTGATTGTGGTTTTTGGCGACAAGCCAAGTTCTGCAGCTATTTCAGGTTTAATATTTGCCTGAACAGAAAAAGTGGGCACAATTTCAGGTATGATTTCCTTTGAAAAACCGTAGTTCTCAAAAAGCATATCCGACAGGTTATTCTTTTGAAAATCCCACATAATGCCTTCCGAAAGACCGCTCACTGTTGTCTGAATCTCTCCCGAAAGCTTCATGGCAATATAATCGCCAGGCAGCATAATCTTGTAAACCTTTTCAAACAGCTCAGGCTCATTGTCCTTTACCCATTTTAACTTAGAGGCTGTAAAGTTGCCCGGAGAATTCAACAGGCTGGTAAGACACCTTTCAGAGCCCAGCTGCCGGAAAGCCTGATCGCCTATGCCAGCTGCACGGCTGTCGCACCAGATGATTGAAGGCCTGATTACCTGCTGTTTTCGGTCAACCATTACCAGCCCATGCATTTGATATGAAATGCCGATGGAAATTATTTTGTCAGAATTCACACCAGACTGATTCAAAACATCGGCAAGGGCCATTTTCAGGTTTTTCCACCAGAGTTCCGGTTCCTGCTCTGCCCAGCCGGCCTTATGAGCCACAATTTGCATCTCTTCTTTGGGGTAGTAGGAAGAAGCTTTTAACCTGCCGTCTTCCCCATTTATCAGTGATACTTTTACCGATGAACTTCCTATATCAAATCCTAATAAGTACATGTATGTCAAAGTTAAGTTTTGTAATATTTACTTGAACTGTTCTGTTCTGTTATGTTGTCAAAATTAACCTCAAAAACCATGGTTTCAAAATCGAATAAAATGTTGTATAACATCTTTTTCAAAAAGAATTGCACGGACAGCAATTTAATGATAATACAGTTGAAAACATTGGATGCCCTCATGGTTTTATAATGAGCTTCTGATTTTCAAAGTGGTAGGAACTTCAAAATGTACAGCTTTGTTCCCGGAGATAAATTCTGCAGCTTTCTTCCCCATCAGTTTGAAATCAGTTGATATGACCGTAATGCCATTTTTAACATATTTCTTCATCGGAGTTTCATTGTAGGAAATCACGCCTACCTCTTTCCCCGGTTCAAAGCCTTTATCGGAACACTGGTCGAGCAGGCTTGCCAGGGTGCGGTCGCTTACCAGGAAATATAGTACCCCTTTCCTGATCACGAACTTCTCCTCTTCGTAAACAACGGAATGCCTCATGTTATAATCCTTGCAAAATCTCAGGAAATGTTCAATGGTATTTTTTGGATGGTATGTAAAAGGAGGATAGTAAAAGGTAAACTCACTGAATTTGGATATACGATCCAGATTTTCCTTCAGGCACCTGTAGACCGGTTCTCCAAAATCCTGGTAAACAACTGAATATTTTTCGCTGGTGTGAATATTCCAATCGATGACCAGCAGTTGTTCTGCTGGAATTTTTTGGATGATGCCGGCTACTTTGGGATTGTCAAAATTCATAATGACATATTTGCTGTACTTACCCAGGCTTTCCTGAATGATCTTTTCAAAAAGGCTGATGTTGTAATGATGAAAATGAAGGTCAACACCAATATTACCGGGAAGGTTTTTGATAAATGAATCATACAGAACTTCCTTGTAGGCCTTGAAGGTATCGAGAAATAAAAACACTTTTGTGATTTTACGTATGACAAAATACCCCCTGTTTGGAACCGATTCTACCACACCCCGTTTCTTAAGCTCGGCATATGCTTTAAAAACCGTGTCACGTGAAAGTCCGGTTTCCTTCATGATCTGGTTAACGGACGGCAGCATTTCACCTTCCTTTATCTGATTTCTGCTGATTGCATCCACTATGGCATCAACCAGTTGCTGAAACTTTAGAGCATTTGAATTGTCGTCAACCGTAAATCTTAAGCTGGTCATCTGATTGATTTGAACCGGAACAGAAACCGTTCTGTTCTGTTCTCCAAATTTAAAAATTAATATAAGTTAAAGGAGTGCAATAGATGAAAAAATGAAGCGTTATTAAAAAAGGATAAGGAAAAGTTATTTGTTCAGAGTGGTTTAGTTTGGTCAGCATTACTTCTTTTAATTGTGTATAACTTTTACCTTATCCTTTTTTTGTTAAAAATAGCAGATATATTTAAGATCAGGAAATCATTTTTTCCTAATTTTAAATTCCAAAATCAGGAAAATGTTAAGCGACTTAATTAAGCAAAACCGAAGCATCAGGCGGTTCGATCCATCTGTAAAAATTGAAACTGAAACCATCAAAAAGTGGATTGACTTTGCAAGGCTTTCATCAAGTGGCCGCAACATGCAGCCCTTGAAATATGTTATCTGCACCGATGAAAAAATAAACAACCTCATTTTTCCACACCTGGGTTGGGCAGGCTACCTGTCCGACTGGAAAGGTCCGGCAGAGGGCGAACGCCCGGTTGCATACATTATTGTCCTGCTTGATAAATCATTATCAGAAACTTACAGCTGTGATGATGGAATCGCCATGCAAAGCATCATGTTGGGTGTTACGGAAGATGGTTATGGCGGCTGTATTATCGGTTCAGTTAATAAAAGCCGGGTTGCAAAAGTACTGCAGCTTCCGGTAAACATGGAAGTATTGTGGGTCATGGCTCTGGGAAAACCTGCCGAAAAGGTGATTCTTGAAACCGCCGAAAATGGCGAAATCAAATACTGGCGCGACAGTGATGAGGTACATCATGTGCCCAAAAGGCCACTTGATGAAATTATTTACAGCATTCTCTAAACGGACGGTGAGCCCCCGAATATGCAGAGGATCTTTTATCCCCTTATAAACAAAGCCTTGATAATGTGCTGCGTCATTTTTGGATTTTCCTTCAGTCTCCGTTTTGAGTAGTTAAACCATTGCTTGCCAAAGGGAACATAAACCCTCATCCGGTGTCCCTTGTCAAGTATGGACTGACGTAGCTCAGGAGTCACTCCGTACAGCATCTGGAATTCATATTTATCACCAGGTACACTGTACTTTTTAAGCAGTTCATAAGATTGTTCCACCAGGTATTTATCGTGCGTGGCAATGGCTGCATACATTCCGTTCTTAAGCATATATTCCAGATCTTCCAGGAAATGCTGCCTTACCTCCTCATATTTTTTATAGGCTATTTTTTCAGGTTCTACATATATGCCTTTGCACAATCTGAAGTTAAGCGGTGTTTCAGGTGAATGGATATCCTTAAATGACTGAAGGTCGGTCATCGTTCTGCGCAGATAAGCCTGTAAAACCAGGCCTACGTTCAGCGGAAATTCCTGTTGTAATTTTCTGAAAAGTTCTATTTCAAAATCAACGCACTGTGAATCTTCCATATCAATGCGGATAAAACTCTTTTTTGAGGCAGCAAGTGCAACGATTTCCCGGATATAGCGGTAACATTTTTCCCGGTCAATAAGAAGCCCGAACATAGTAGGTTTCAATGAAAAATTTCCTTTGATTTTCTCTTTTGTAAACCTTTCTATGATTTCAAGATACATGTCCTTGTTTGATTCAGCCTCTTTCAGGGTACTGATAAATTCACCGAGCAAATCGACTGTAACCTCGATATTCTGCTGGTTCAGCAGCTGTGATGCCAGCAATCCGTCGGCAATGGTTTCCCCGGCAATATACCTTTTTGAAAATACCCAGATCAGTTTCTTGGGCATATAAGGCAGCATATTTGATATAAGCTTATTCAACATTTTATGATTTAAGTTCAAAATCCACTTCACTTATTCAGAAGGTAAAAATAAGGCCCGGCACGCATTTTTTTCAATGATGTTTATCAGTGGTAACTCATGATTTTCTACAGGTTTTTTATTAAAATAACTGATAATAAATCAATTGAAAAAAGTAACGAATTCTCATTCTGATTAAAACGAAAAAATTATCTTTGCCCGATTGAACAACCAAAAATTAAATATTTAAAATGAAAGGATCATCACTCATTATTTCCATTGTTGCCCTTGTGGCTGTGGTTGTATTATACGTTTTATATTTCACCGGAAATAACCAGCCGGGTGAAGTTAATACCGGAAGTGAACCATTTGGCTCAGAACCGGGTGAAAGTCTGAGGATTGCTTTTGTAAAAGCCGATTCTGTTATCATGAACTATGAACTTGCACAGGATCTTCATGATGATTTCACAAAAAAACAGGAGGCTTACAACACTGAATTCAGGTCTAAACGTCAGACATTTGAACGTGAAGCATCTGCTTTTCAGGAAAAGGTGCAACGGGGAGGTTTTCTCACAGAACAACGGGCCATACAGGAACGCGACAGGCTGGTTGGAAAAGAACAGGAAATAATGAAACTTGATCAGGATTTATCAGGAAGGCTTGCTGAAATGCAGGCTACCAACAATCAGCAGATTCTTGACAGCCTGTTGTCCTACTTACAGGAGTTTAACAAGACCAGGAAATACGACTATATTTTCAATGGAGCCGATGTATTGGTTGGCGATGAAGCCAACAATATAACTAAAGATGTACTGCAGGCTATGAATGAGCGGTACCTTAAAAAGAAGGCAGGTAAATAACCTGCTGCATTTTGATGATGTCCGGGATTCTTCCCGGATTTTTTTTTCCTTGTTTGCTGCTTTTTTAAATGGTTTTTCATGTTTGCCGATAAATATCTTGAACGGAACCAGTTTTTAAGCCGGATAAACGACCCGCCTCATCCGGATACGGGAATGATTGTCGTCATACCGTGTTTCAGGGAACCTGATATCATTCTTACCCTTGACTCCTTATCACGTTGCGATAAACCCCGTTGCCATACCGAGGTAATTATTCTTGTAAACCATTCTGAAGCAGCTTCAGATGAAATAAAAGCAATCAATGATACAACGAAACTGGAACTTGACAGATGGATTCAGAATACACCTGTTGACGGGTTAAGATTTTTTGCTGTCGGTCCTGTGGAACTAAAGAAGAAATGGGCCGGAGTTGGTATGGCCCGGAAGGCAGGTATGGATGAGGCAATCAGCAGGTTCAACCTGTTGAACAAACCTGAAGGGATTGTTGTAATGCTCGATGCCGATACCCTGGTGGAAGAAAATTACCTGTTTGAAATCGAAACATTCTTTAAGAACCATTCAACATATGCCGGAGCCACCATAGCCTTTTCACATCAGATGGATCATCTCGGTGAGAAACAAATTCAGGGAATCATGCTGTATGAAAGATATATGGATTACTACAGAAAAGCCATGGGTATTACAGGTTACCCATACCCTATGTATACGGTTGGTTCGGCAATCACAGTTACTGCTTCTGCATATGTAAAAAGGGGAGGCATGAACCGCCGGCAGGCAGGCGAAGATTTTTATTTTCTTCAAAACCTTGTACAGGTGGGTCCTGTTGGAGAAATCACGTCTACTGTAGTCCATCCTTCTGCCCGGATCTCAACCCGTGTTCCCTTTGGTACAGGAATGGTTATGAAAAAATGGATGAGTGATGAGGACGATATTTCACTGACCTATCATTTTCAGTCATTTATTGATCTGAAAAAATTTTTCGATCTGGTTCCTCACTTGTTCCGGATTGAAGAAAACCAATACAATGAAATACTAAACACTTTGCCCCCGGCTGTGGAGTCTTTTTTAAAGGAGGATGATTTTTATGCTGAACTGGCCGATCTGAATAAAAACTGTTCTTCTGTTCATTCCTTCCGGAACCGTTTTTATCACAGGTTTAATGCCTTCAGGATTTTGAAGTTTCTCAATTTCACCCATGGAAAGTTTTACAGCAGGGTTGATCTGGAAGAACAGATGCAGCACCTGGAAAAATATATATAAACGGGCATTACTTTATTCTTCTCACATCTTTTGCCACCTGGATCACAGGCCTCCGTTCAATCCCGAAAAAATCTGCCAGAGAATCAGGCATCCGGCGGTAGTTGAGCATGGCCTGCAGGTAAACTTCATCAGGAAGATTCTGGGGGACCGTAAAAGAATAATTTTCAGTACGCACTTCAAGGGGGCCTAACCGGTTTTCTATTTCCTTTACACACAACCATTGTGCATAGGTGACTTCCCCTTCGCTGTCGAGAAAAATGCTATGGTATAACCTGTCTCCTTCGGGCAGTGCATCCCGTTCAATGGGTTCAGAAAGTTTGCTGTGTGAAGGGTATCCATTCTTTTCATTACTTGTGATGAAATACTTGTCATATGGGTTGTCCGGGTTTTCAGGTACCGGAATGTGGAGCAGTTCCCTGCCTAGCCCGTCGACAAGAGAAACCCGCAGCCATACATCCCGCTCTTCGGAAGAACCCGTCGGGAATTTATGCCCCGTGGCTACCGCCTGAACATCGATTCTGAAATCTACCTTCGAACCGGGATTTAACCCGTTATCGGGTAATTTTATGTTTACTGTGGCCGCACCTTCCACAAATCCGGTGAAGCCTCCGCCAAACCAGTGATCGGTGTTGTGAGGCCTCAGGATCCCCATTTTTGCAGGTTTGCCACCCATGGGCTGCATATGGCAGGTCTGGCAGGCGACCCCCCTGAAAGGATAAACGCTTTCCTCATATTCTGTAAAAGTTGCCTTTACCCATACGTTATAGGGATTTTTTTCATTATGGCAGGTAGCACACATCACCGGATCCTCAAAAATTTCCGAGGTTGCAGTTTCATGGTGGGGCGACCATGGAAATTCGAGATCCCCGAATTTCGTATCAACTGCTTCTGTAACTGTGGATACATAATCGTGGTTGAATGGAGGATCGTTTCTGAAATGGCTGATTGTATGGCAAAAGTCACAAAAAATTCCCCTGTCAGCACGTGTTCTGTACCCCTCTCTCTTGTTCATATAATTGTCATATGGTATTGCCCTTGGCGGAACCATTTCACCTGCCAGAAATGCCGAAGGAGAATGACAGCCGATGCAACCATCTTTTACGCCTTTTAGTTCGGGTGCAAATGATTCGGAAGCCAGTACCAGGTCATAAAATTGCTTCTGAAAGAAGTCGCCTGTAAATCCTTTGGCGTGTTGAGAAAGGTCCCAACGTTCAAATTTGTCCCAGTGGCAGCCTGCACATACCTGCGGGTTTTCAAAATAATGATAGGGCTTATACTGATCGCGGGCCTGATTCCTGAGCACTGCCTTCGACTGGGCATACAACGAGCCGGGTAATGCGACGATAATTGCATAAATGATAAAGATCTGGAGATATCCTGTTATCATAAATATGTTTTTCTTCACGTATTCCATGATTACTTTTTTCTGAAATTTTTAAAAAAATCCAATAGAAAGAATTGATTTCACGACCATATTATCGGCTTCACCGGTAAGTCCCAAACCTACTCCTGTATGCCACGTGATTCTACCATGCCGGCCCATCACCACGTCAATTGCAGGGAAAACATAACTGTGGGTATTATCGAAAGGATGGAGTTCCTTTAGTTCTCCCCATTTTGAATAAAATTCAATACCCGGCTGCACAACCAGACTTCCGCGGTAGTACCAGCCCCCGTTAAGGGCAAATTCCACTCCTTCTTGTAAATCAGGCCCGCTGATGTTTTTTTCGAAAGTGGGGTTTAATACAATTGAATGAAACCTGAAATCTTTTTCAAGAATCCATTTAATTTCAATCTGCTCGGCATTTTTATAGTCTTTTCGTGGAAGTATATATTCCACATATAAACCCAGGTCAACCGGACGCTCCGATTTTTCCCAAAACCTCCCGTGAAACATCAGCGCCTTCGTACGTATGTACCTGAGATCTTCCCCTTTGGGCTGTTCAAAATCGAAGTAGATACCTGCTGTCCATTTGTTGCTCAGCCCGTATTCAAGTTCCAGCGAATGTGCCATAAGTCCTTGCCTGTCAACTTCCTTTCCAAAGAAAGAATAGGAATGGCCTGAGTTGATATAACTGTACCAGTATACCAGTTCTTTCTCACCTGCCTCGGCTGTTGCATAAGGATAAACCTTATAAAATTGCGCATATGCAAAGGATGGAACCAGTAAAACCAGCATGACCGCTGCCTTTGATAACATGATTCATTGATTTTTTTATACAACTAATTTAAAGGATTCGAAGAAGGTATACAAGGATATTTTTATGTTCATGAGCATAAATGATGATTTGGAGAGCATTACCTGCCTTTGACAGGTACGGGCAAAACGGTAAGCTATTAAACAAATATATTTATTGCAACAAATTTAGTTTTGAGAGATATAAAACACCATATGTTCTGCATGACAGTGCCTTTTATCCCTGTTTATTAGGGTAAATATCAAAGAAACTAAATATTTTAGAAAACTTTTGTTTGATAGATTCAAAATATTATTAATTTTATGCCCGCAAACCTTTAACAAAAACCAATCTGTGGATGAAAAATTCTATTATACACCAGAAGAATCCGGTTGTTCCCGGCAGTATTTCATTGATATATAGTGACTCAGGCTGCAGATTTGTCTGCCCTGAAAATAATCCCTGCTAAGGGATGATGTTTACCTTCAATTTCTGCCCATTGGTTGGAAAACCATAAGGCATGGCTATTCAGCGTTCTGCAATGAAATCTTTTATTTCAGAAAAACATACCCATCATTAAAACAAAAGATCAAATGAAAATCAAAACAACCAAAAATCGAAGAAAAATGAAAGGGAAGTATCGCGAGGCACTTTTGCTTCTGTTATTGACCTTCATTGTTACTGCTGCTTCTGCGCAGGTAACCATTCCTGTTTCAGGCGGAAATGCCTCTGGCGACAACGGGTCGCTTAGTTACTCCATCGGGCAGATGATTTACACAGCTGTTGACGGTTCCTCAGGCAACTTATCGCAGGGCGTCCAGCAGCCTTATGAAATCCAGGTCGTAACGGGCCTCCATGACTTGCCCGGTATAAGCCTCAATGTTTCTGCTTATCCTAATCCTGCTGTGGATTATCTTAAACTGAATACCGGTTCATCCGGCATCGGTCATCCGGGTAAACTGGAGTACAGGCTTTGCGACATGAATGGCAGGCTCATTCACAGTCAAAAAATTACTGAGTCAGAAACAACCATTGGCATGGGCCATCTGGTACCTGCCATGTATTTTGTAAAAGTTATCAGCGAAAACCAGGAAATCAAAACATTTAAAATCATCAAGAAATAGGAGGAAACATACCATGAGAAAAATTTATACCATATTAGCAGCTTTACTTATATCTGTAACTCTTTTTGCACAATCGCCACGGAAAATGAGTTACCAGGCAGTAGTACGCAACAGCAATGGCGAATTGCTCGTAAACCATGATGTAGGCATGAGGGTCAGTATCCTGCAGGACTCACCAACAGGTACTGAAATTTACAAGGAAATTTACAACCCTAACCCCAAAACCAATGCAAATGGGCTTATCAGCATCGAGATAGGTGGGGGAATTGCCCTGACCGGCACTTTTTCTGCTATAGACTGGGCCAATGGTGAATATTTCATTAAAACTGAAACCGACCCGCTGGGTGGTACTAATTATACTATTACAGGCATCAGCCAGCTGTTAAGTGTTCCTTATGCCCTGCATGCCAAAACAGCAGAGTCTGTTACCGGAGGAATGAATGAAACGGATCCTGCCTTTAATGCCAGTCCGGCTGCAGGCATCATTGCATCCGACATTACCAAGCTGAGCAACCTGTCCGGCATTAATACCGGCGACCAGGATCTGAGCAGTCTTGCAACCAAAGTTGCTTTAAAAGATTCTATTTCAAAAGTTACGAAACAGATTGCAGACCTGGGCGGATTAACCGGTGGTGAAACGGACCCTGTTTACAAGGCATCGGTTGCCTCTTCCATTACGGCTGATGATACTATCCGCTGGAATAAAAAACTTGAAAGTTATACCGAAACGCAAAATCTGAGCGATGTGCTTGCCAAAGGAAACAACGGCAATGCAAAGCAGATTAAAAATATTGCCGATCCGACACATGCCCAGGATGTGGCGACAAAAGCATATGTCGACAAGCTGAAGGGGATGATTCTCGATCTGCAGGCTGCCAGCGGACTAACTGATGATCGTGATGGTACAACCTATAAAGTGGTACGCATAGGTGCCCAGCTCTGGATGGCTGAAAACCTGAAATACCTGCCATCAGTAATTGGTGCGGCTACCGGTTCCAACTCTGAACCACATTATTATGTGTCGGGTTATAATGGAACCAGTGTAACCGATGCAAAAGCATTAGGTAATTTTGTCATTTATGGTGTGCTCTATAACTGGGCCGCAGCAACTCAGGATGTGTGTCCTGCAGGATGGCGGCTGCCAACAGATGCTGACTGGACAGAACTCACCGACGGTCTGGACGGGCTTGATGAAGCAGGTGCCAAACTGAAAATAACAGGAACAACACTCTGGAATGCACCCAACACAGGAGCTACGAACGACTCCGGTTTTGCTGCACTGCCAGGGGGATACCGTGATGCCATGTTCTATGAAATGGGATTTACTGGCCACTGGTGGACTGCTTCTGAAAATGGCCCAGGCACTGCATGGGCAAGGCATATGAATTACAATGACACCAAAGTCAAAAGGGATTATGCCAACACCAACCTTGGATACTCCGTCCGCTGCATGAAGGAATAAGAATAGTCAATTTATACTTGAATGCCACATACCGTTCCTGAGTGAATGGTATGTGGCTAATTTTTTGCCTTAAATATTGCCTTTTTTTTCAGCATCGGTCAAATTCAGAATCAACTGCCTGAATCTGAATCTTTGACGGTATGGCACAGGTATGAAAAAACCCATCTCAAGTCCGTACCATCTCTATACCATGTCAAGGGTAAATTCAATTAAGCATAGACATGGTATCTGTTTTAACTGGTTCAGATGGGGCCTGGATCCGGGCAGGATATATTGAAATTCTGAATGGGAAATCAATTCTGAAGAATTGTGCACCAGGTATTGATTTTTACATTTGAAAGCCTCTTGTTCAGCAGCATCCTGTATTTTTTTATACTTTTATATTTTAATACTTTTCAGCATGAATCTAATTATCCGCAAGGAAACCCCAAAAGATCATAAAGTTGTTTTCTCACTTACGGAGGAGGCGTTCAGAGATCTGAAGTTCAGTAATCACGATGAGCAGTTTCTTGTGGAACGGCTCAGAAATTCAGAGGCATTTATTCCTGAACTGTCACTTGTGGCTGAACTGGACGGGAAGGTAGTAGGGCATATTATGCTCACAAAGATGACGATCCGGAACAATGACAAGGGATATCCTACACTGGGGCTGGGACCGGTTTCTGTTTTGCCTGCTTTTCAATGCCGGGGTATCGGGAGCCGACTGATTAAGGAAGCTCACCGGATTGCACAGGATATGGGTTATGAAACTGTGGTACTGATTGGACATCCCAATTATTATCCCAGGTTTGGCTACAGGGTGGCAGATAATTACGGGATCAGCTTTCCGTTTGAGGCTCCGGCTGAATGCTGTATGGTAGCAGAACTTGTACCCGGGGCACTGGAAGGAGTTTCCGGCCTGGTTGAACACCCCAAAGAATTTTATTGAAAATTCCCTGTTGAATGCCGCACTGCACCTGATCAACGATGTTGCCATATTCCAATCCATTTTGCCGGAATGTGATATTTTCGAGCCGGATCAGATGAAGAACCATGTCAATTGCATGTCGAAACCTTATGTACTTTATGTATTCATTGTGATCATTACTGTATAAAGCTTGATGAAAAATGTTTTCAATGGCATTAAACTGTAAGGTTAGTTTTTTGTTGCATCCTGAGGTTGTATGATCAATCAGTGGAGAGCTACAAGAATGTTTACATAATTACATGCAAAATGCACCAGTTGGAATGGATATAACATCAAGAGTCACACTAAACAATGGTGTTGAAATGCCATGGCTAGGATTAGGGGTTTTTAGGCTTGAAGAAAATGGAGAAGTTGAAAAAGCTGTAAAAACAGCTTTGATGAATGGTTACCGAAGCATTGATACAGCTGCTGCATACCATAATGAAGCAGGAGTGGCCCGCGGTATCAGGCAAAGCGGAATACCCCGCAACGAAATTTTCATTACAACAAAAGTCAAAAACGACCAACAGGGCTATCAGTCAACCATTGATGCTTTTTATCAGAGTCTTGAGTTCCTGGAGACTGATTATCTTGATCTGTACCTGATACACTGGCCCAGAGGAAAAAAATCATTACAGACATGGAAAGCGATGGAAGAGCTGTATGAGAAAGGTTTAATCCGTGCGATTGGTGTAAGTAATTTCAAGATACACCATCTTGAATACCTGATGACTGCTGGTAAGATTGTTCCGGCAGTAAATCAGGTTGAATTTCATCCAAAACATGCACAGCCGGAATTGCTGGCTTTCTGCAAAAAACATCATATACAACTCGAGGCATGGAGCCCGCTTATTGCTGGTGAAGCGGTTAAAATCCCGGTTGTTAAAAGACTTGCTTCCAAATATGGAAAACTGCCTGCTCAAATTGTTTTACGCTGGGATCTGCAAAAGGGTGTGGTCACCATACCCAAATCAGGAAATCCTGAACGAATTGCAGCAAACGCACAGATTTTTGATTTTGAACTTGAGAAGGAGGATATGAAAAAACTTGATGCCTTAAATATCAACAATCCCATTATTTCCTACCGCGACAATACTGTTCATTTATTACATATGATATTTGTACATGCTTTCAACAGGCAATTTATTTTATCGGCAATTAAAGCTGTTTTCAGGTCTTTCATAAAAGTTTTTTTCAGGTTCAGAAAATAGCCGGCACCCAGGTAATAGACATATACATGTTCAGAAATTTTAAATTGTGCTGCCTGCGGAGGCCGTAATCTATTCGCAGGTTTTCTCAGTCAGTCTTTATAAGTGTGAATGTTAATATACAAATGGTAGTTATTAAAAACTTCGGATTTTAAATAAAACACCTTCTGCTCCGATTTTAATACTTCCTTTTTTGCAATATTGGCAAAATGCACTATTTTCAACCCGTTAATTGAAACTTTTCCGATGAAGAAGATATATGCATTTCTGACTTCCATGCCTTTTATGGCATTTTTGTTTTTGATCCTTGCATTTTCAATGGGCATTGCCACTTTTGTTGAAAGCAGTCATGGTACACCGGCTGCCCGGTCGCTGGTATATAATACCTGGTGGTTTGAACTGATTTGGGTGCTCTTTGCACTGAACCTTATAAATAATCTGATCCGTTACAGACTTTTAACACGCCGGCGTTTTACCATGGGGCTTTTTCATGTTGCCTTTCTGGTGATGTTGCTGGGTGCCGCCATTACCCGCTGGTTCAGTTATGAGGGCAGTATGCATATCCGTGAAGATGACAGCAGCAATTTCATCCTTTCATCTGAATCGACCTTCTATGCAGAATTGAATGGCAATTCCGATGAAGAGGTTGTCAGGTTTTCGGAACTGACACCCCGGCAGTTTTCTGCAGGTTTCAGTCTGAACGGACAGAAAGTAAGGGTAAAATCGGTGGGATATATTTTACATGCCGAGCGGCGTGCCATTCCCTCTTCGCAAGGTGAAGCAGTGCTCGATTTTGTTTTTGCAGCCCCTGACCGCCAGGGAATGCAGTCTTTTATATTCAGGAAAGGGGATGTACTGGAATACCCCGGTCTTACAGCCGGATTTGAATCACCACAGCAAACACCTGTAAACTTTTATATCAGCAACGGTGAATTAAAACTTATTTCGGAATACCCTGTAGAGGAAAGTACAATGGCCAGTCAGGAAACTGTTGATTTTCCTGCAGGCGATACCATTTCTATTCAAAAGATGTTTCTGTACAGTGTAAACGGTTTCCGTTTCCTGATTCGTGATTTTCTGCCAAGCGCTACATTCACTGCAGTTAAAAGCAATGTAGAAACGCATGAACATGCTGTTATGGTGCAGATTTCAGATGGAGTAAAGGAAACAACCATACCTGTATTCGGGCACCCGTCAATGGCGGCTGATACAGTCGAAGTCCCCCTTTCAGGGGCAGTTCTTAAACTTGCATATGGGGCAAAACCCATTCATCTTCCCTTCCGTCTGCACCTGAAGGATTTTCAATTGGAGCGGTATCCCGGATCGGAATCGCCTTCTTCATATGCTTCCGAAGTGGTACTCATCGATGAGGAGGAAGGTGTGGAGCGCGATGTGCGCATATACATGAACAACACCCTGCTTTACAAGGGATATAAGTTCTTCCAGTCTTCTTATGATCAGGATGAAAAAGGTACGGTTTTGTCGGTGAATTATGATCTGTGGGGAACATGGGTTTCCTACCTTAGTTATTTATTGCTGATACTTGGTTTTGCCTTATCCCTGATCAATAAAAATTCCTATTTCAGATACCTTGTGAACCGTTTAAAACAAAGTTCTGTTAAGGCGGTTGCAGTTGCAGCAATACTTCTTGGAGGTGCATTTCATGCAAATTCACAGGAAGGATCAGGGGCCGGTATTCCTCCACTGGAAGCGGAGGTTGCAAAAAGTTTCAGTGAAATCTGGGTGCAGAGTGTGGACGGACGTATTAAACCCATGTCAAGCCTTACAAGCGAGATCGTGCGTAAGGTGAGCCGGAAACAGACTGTTTACGGAAAATCATCCGATGAGGTTGTGCTGAGTATGATGGCCTATCCTGAAATCTGGCAGACCAAGCCTTTTATCCTTGTAGCTGATAAAGCACTGGCGTCTGAACTTGGGATCAGTGGAAAATATATTTCAATTCAGCAGTTGTTCGATAGCCAGGGAAACTACATCCTTGCCGAAAAAGTGAGGGCAGCATTCAGTAAACCTGCTGCCTTCAGGAACAGGCTGGAAAAGGAATACATTTATCTTGATGAGCGGGTGAGCATTTGTTTCATGGTTTTCCGTGGTTCCCTCTTCAATGTCTTTCCGCGTGAAAGGGCTGAAGATCCGTGGTATTCTCCCGGTGATGATGCTGTGGAATATTCAGGTGGGGATTCACTTTTTATAAGAAGCGGATGGTCTCTGATGCTGAATTCGATTAAAGGGCAAAATAATGAGAGTGCACTTGAGGTTCTTGGTGCAATTGATAAATTTCAACTGAAATTTGGTGACGACCTGTTGCCCTCTGAATCGGTAAAGCGTTCAGAACTGCTGTACAACAAGGTAAATCCCTTCGAACGGATATTTCCGTTTTACCTGCTTTTTGGTTTTTTCCTGCTGTTTGTATTGTTTGTAAACATTTTCAGGCAAAAGCCACTTCCTGTTTTTCTAAAGGGCACATTTTTCTACAGCATTGTTCTGCTTTTTGTTATTCACACTGCAGGCATTATTATCCGCTGGTACATTTCAGGTCGTGCGCCCTGGAGCAACGGCTACGAATCGGTAGTGTATGTAGCCTGGGCTTCCATGCTGGCAGGCATTATATTTGGCAGAAAGTATCCGATGGTGGTTGGAACAGCAGCTTTTTTGGCGGGAATTTCCCTTTTTGTGGCTCACCTGAACTGGATGAATCCTGAAATTACACCGCTCGTGCCTGTGCTGAAATCATACTGGCTTACCATTCATGTGTCTGTAATCACAGCAAGCTACGGATTTTTGGGATTAAGTGCCTTTTTGGGCATTCTCGTACTGATACTGATTGTTCTACGCCGGAAACAGAATGAACACAAGGCAAACCTGTTTATCGACCAGCTGACAACCATCAGTGAGATGTCGGCTACGGTCGGATTGTATTTTCTTACAATCGGGACATTTCTTGGTGGGGTATGGGCTAATGAAAGCTGGGGCCGTTACTGGGGCTGGGATCCCAAGGAGACATGGTCGCTGATTACAATTGTTATTTATTCATTTGTGGTTCATATGCGCCTGGTGCCGTCACTGAAAGGGGTTTATAATTATACTGTGGCTTCAGTGGTTGCCTTTGCTTCTGTTATCATGACCTATTTTGGGGTCAACTATTACCTGGCAGGACTCCATTCTTACGGGAAAGGTGTTGCTGATGGTGTTAACCCTGCCGTACCGGTTAGTTTCGCACTGCTTCTTGGCCTGATGATCTGGGCTTATGTGAAAGATCTTGAATATGAGAACAGGAATAATCCTGCAACCGGAAAAGAAAAAGCATTTAAAGTTCCTGGTTAAGTTTATGTGATGGTTTCATATTTATAGACGGAAAAGACCTTATCATACCTTTTGAATTATGAATTTTTGGAATCTTCCATTCTTTAAGTCGAAATTATTTCGATTAATTCTTTCGTTATCAGATCATTGTAATTAATTGGAATTGATCTAAATAAACCAATGGACCGGTGTTTTCCCTGTTTGCTAAAAATGGCGGTTGTTCAAAAATCCTATATTTGGCGGTTATCAAAAAGTAAAAGGAATGGCTGTAAAAGTTACGCGTACATTTGATATCCTCGACAGATATATGGAAGAATTTCCGAGGGAGGATGCATTGGGTGGTAAAAAGGAAAACTCGTGGTATACTTATTCCACTGAGGAGTATTACAGGAAGTCGCACCAGTTTGCCCTGGGACTTTTGGCAATGGGTTATGAAAAAGGCGATAAAATTGCAACAGTGACAACCAACAGGCCTGAGTGGAATTTTGCGGATATGGGCCTGGCCATGATCGGTGCAGTTCATGTGCCCATTTATCCTACAATTGGAGAAGATGAATACAAATACATCCTGGAGCATTCCGAATCGAAATTACTGATTGCAGGCGACAATAAATTGTATGAAAAGCTGAATCCGATAGCAAGGAGGATTCCGGCACTTAAAGATGTTTATACTTTTGATGAAATTGAAGGAGCCAGAAATTATGAGGAAATTCTTAAGCTTGGTGAATCTGCACGAAGTGAACAGGAAGGAAAGCTATATAAACTGAAAGCATCCATAACTCCTGGTGATCTGGCAACCATAATTTACACATCAGGGACGACAGGGGTACCAAAAGGGGTGATGCTTTCGCAAAACAACCTGGTTTCAAATTTTCTTGCTCATGTTAAAATGCACCATCTGGGTAAAGACCACAGGGTAATCAGTTTCCTGCCCCTTTGCCATGTATATGAACGCAGTGTAAACTATCATTTCCAGTACAAGGGAATGGGGGTTTATTACGTGGGAAACCTTGCCCAGATTGTTGCAGCCATCAAGGAAATCAAACCTCACATGTTTAATTCTGTGCCCCGTCTGCTCGAAAAGGTTTATGACGGATTTGTGGCAAAGGGAAAAGAATTGTCGGGGATAAAAAAAATGCTTTATTTCTGGGCATTAAACCTTACCAGGCATTTTGAGTATCATAATAATTATGGTCCCGTGCTGAAGTTAAAAATAAAAATTGCCGACAAGCTGATATATTCCAAATGGAGGGAGGCGCTTGGAGGTAATATTGTATATATAGTTTCTGGCGGCGCTGCGCTGCAGCCACGGATAGCAAGGGTTCTTGGCATGGCTGGCATGTACAATCTGGAAGGTTACGGCCTGACTGAGACTTCACCTGTCATTGCAGTGAACAATCCGGCTACAGGGGAGATGAAGATTGGAACAGTAGGCCCGGTTCTTGAGGGATTTGAGGTGAAAATTGCTTCGGACGGTGAAATCCTGTGCAAAGGCCCCGGTGTGATGATGGGGTATTACAAGGCACCCGAAATGACAGCCCAGGTAATCGATGAAAATGGCTGGTTTCATACCGGCGACATTGGGGTATTTGAAGATGACAAATTCCTGAAGATTACCGACCGTAAAAAAGAGATTTTTAAGCTTTCGGGAGGGAAATATATTGCACCTCAGATGATTGAGAACAAGCTTAAAGCTTCGAACCTCATTGAACAGGTGATGGTTATTGGTGCCAATGAAAAGTTTGCCAGTGCCCTTATATCGCCCAATTTTCAGTTGTTGCACGACTGGTGCGCGGAACATAAGATCCATTTCCGCGACAACCAGGAGTTGATTAAGATCCCTGAAGTACTTGAAAAAATTCAGAAGGAAGTGAATGCCATCAATAAAACTTTAGGCACTCATGAGCAGATCCTTCGCATCAGGCTGGTTCATGAGGAGTGGTCACCTGCTACAGGTGAACTTTCTCCCACACTGAAGCTGAGAAGAAACATGGTTGCCGTAAAGTACAGGCATCTTATTGATGATATTTATTCGGTAGGAAGGAATTAATCCTGGTTTCTCCATAAAAACAAGAAGTATTTCCTGAAAATCATATAGCCGCTCTGTATCCGGGGCGGTTTTTTTTGTAACCTTTTACAGCAGGTTGCGACAAATAAGGTAACAAACTTTATAATCAATGAAACCAATACATCAGCTACTTTTTGCATTCAGTTTAATTTTGTTTTTTCCCGTTTTTTTATCCGCGCAGGTGCCAGGTTCAGAAGAAGGTATTTTTCTGGATACGCTTAAAGTGGGAAATATGTCGCTGCGGCTGGCAATTACCATTTCAAAAAATGAAGAAGGCTCATATACTGCAACACTAAACAGCCTTGATCAGGGGAGTGGTGAAATTCCTATCGATGAAGTTAAGATTACCGGGAACCATGTGTTTCTGAATGCAAAAATCGGGATCCAGATAGAAGGCAACTATGATGAAGACAGAAATAAAATAACAGCGGAATTCAGGCAGGGGCCGGGTAAGTTTCCATTGGTGTTCAGACGGGTTGATGCCCTGCAGCCGCTTAACAGGCCACAGGAGCCAAAACCTCCGTTTCCATATATTGCAGAGGAAGTTGTATACAAAAATGAGAAAGCTGATATTGAATTGGCCGGTACATTTACAATACCAGAGGGGGAAGGGCCTTTTCCTGCTGTGGTGTTACTTACAGGTTCAGGTCCACAGAACAGGGATGAGCAGTTACTTGGGCATAAACCATTTTTGGTAATAGCCGATTTTCTTACCCGGAATGGCATTGCAGTTTTACGTGCCGATGACCGTGGGGTAGGAGCTTCAACCGGTAATTTTGCAAGTGCAACCACAGCCGATTTTGCAGAAGATGGGCTTGCAGGTATAGAGTACCTGAAAACCCGGAAAGAAGTAAATCAGCAAATGCTGGGATTTATAGGACACAGCGAAGGGGGAATTATGGCTCCCATTGCTGCCTCAAAATCGGCCGACGTTGCCTGGATCATTTTATTGGCAGGGCCGGGTTCAAACCTGGGTGACAATGTTACATTCCAGCGTATCAGGATGGCAAGGCAGGCAGGGGCATCTGAAGAATCCCTGAAAATTCAGGAGAAAATCCTGCAGGCCGTGAATAATATTGTTCGTAAAGATATTTCAGATGAGGAAGTCAGGTTGCAGGTCCGCCAGTATTTTGCCGATTTGCCTGAAACAGAAAAGCAGTTGCTGAACTGGAGCGATGAAATGGTGGACGCTTTGGCCAGCCAGCTTTTAGAGGCTTGGTGGAGGTATTCATTGAAACATGATCCGGAGGAAACACTTAAATCGTTGGATATTCCTGTGCTGGCTTTGCTGGCTGAAAAAGATATGCAGGTTCCTGTAGCCCTAAATCTGTCTCATCTGGAACGGTCGCTGGAAAACGGACATCAGAAAAGCAGGGTGATAGTCATGCCGGGTTTGAATCACCTGTTTCAGCACTGCGATACCGGCGATGGTTCTGAATATGTCAAAATAGAAGAAACCATATCTCCTGAAGTGCTGAGCCTGATGGCAGACTGGATAAAGAAGCTGTAACGGTTATCGGCCGTAGCAGCTTTTTAGTATTTTCCTGCGATCTTGATGGGAACCAAGGGGACTTTGACTTTCCAGGTAAAAGAATTTGCTGCTGTTCTTTGAGGTTCAGGCGATGCAATTGGCTAGCTGTCTTTAATGCCGGACTTGGAAAGTCCGACTCCCGGTCACTGTACCTTTTTAGCATTGCTCTCCGATTATGCAGCGGACCCACGGGACTTTGACTTTCTAATTCAAAGATTCTTCGGTTGCCATTTGAGGTTCAGGCGATGCAACTAGCTACCTGCCAATAATATCCGACTTTTAAAATTTCTGCAGAATAATCTGTCTTGTTTTTTATGGTTTATATTTCCATCTTGTTATATTTACAATTTGTAATCTAAACCAGTTTTACCATGAAGAAAATTTTTCTGCTGGCAGTCGTTATTGTTGCCTTTCTATCTGCGATTTCTCAGAATCTTGTCATCAATGAAGATGAATATTTTGAAATGCCCGGACTGAATGTCATGGTATTTTATGATATTTATCCTGAAGGACATCAGGGAGCCATTGGAATAATACAAAACGGAACACGTGTAGCTACAAACGGTGATATCCGCCTTGAGCCTGCACCGGGACAGTGGCAACCCATTCCTGTAACCGGAGACAGGCAGGTATTTCGTGAAAACAACGAGATCAGGGTGACCTGTTCTTATCCCGACGAAAGCCGGAACGGCAAAGGGTTCAATCCAATATTTTATCCCGACCTTGAATTCAGTTATGATGTCAGGGTATTCGGAGAAGGTAAAAACTTCAGGATCGTTGTAGACCTGAATGAACCGCTCCCTGAGGAATGGATTGGAAAGGTTGGTTTTAACCTGGAGTTATTTCCCGGTCTTCTTTTTGGAAAAACATGGTATATGGATGATAAATCAGGATTGTTTACTATCCAGCCAAACGGGCCTATGCAGCAGGATGCTGATGGGGTATGGCAGGCATTCCCGATGGCAACGGGGCGTAAACTGACAATCGCTCCCGATGTTCTGGAGCAGACCATGGTGATTACTTCATTGAAATCGGAACTTCAGTTGCTCGACGGACGTTTCTATCACAATAACGGATGGTTTGTAGTACGGTCGGAAGTGCCTTCCGGAGCTACAAAAGGAGCCATAGAGTGGCTGGTGGAACCTTATGTTGTGAAGGATTTTAAACATAAGCCTGTTGTGCATGTAAGCCAGGTGGGCTATCATTCATCTCAACCCAAGATTGCATCGGTTGAACTGGATAAGGGTGAAACTTCCATAGAAAAGGTTTCACTTATCCGTATGTCGGAAAGCGGAGGTTTTGAAACAGTGAAATCCTCGGTACCGGAGAAGTGGGGGAAATACCTCAGGTTTAATTACTATCAGTTTAACTTTTCTGAAGTGAAAAAGCCGGGTATTTACCAGGTTGTTTATGGTGATTTCAAAACCGAACCTTTTAAAATTGATGACGATGTTTACGACAGGCATGTATGGCAGCCAACGCTGGAGTATTTTCTTCCTGTACAGATGTGCCATATGCGCATTAATGAAGGGTACAGGGTGTGGCACGACCTCTGTCATATGGACGATGCACTTATGGCTCCTTTAGATCACAATCATTTTGACGGATATGTACAGGGACCTTCTACCCTGACTGATTATAAACCGGGCGAACAGGTGCCTGGACTAAATACTGGTGGCTGGCACGATGCAGGAGACTATGACCTCAGGGTTGAATCTCAGGCAGGTACCGTCTGGACACTGGCTCTTGCTTATGAAGAATTTAATGTGATATGGGATTTTACTTCTGTAGACCAGGAATCAAGAATAGTTGAAATACATTTACCTGACGGGAAGCCTGATATTCTTCAGCAGGTTGAGCACGGTGTGCTCTCCATTCTGGGCGGATACCAAAACCTTGGACGGTTATACCGGGGGATTATCTGCAATGATCTCCGCCAGTATGTGTTGCTGGGCGATGCCACAGCTATGACCGACGGGCTGAAATACAATCCCGGAATGAAGGAGACAGAGCGAAGCGGAACTGAATCGGGCAGGACTGACGACCGGTGGGTTTTTACCGAAGAACATCCGGGACATGAATATACGGCAATACAGGCACTGGCAGCTGCTGCCAGGGTTTTGAAAGGTTATAATGATACCCTTGCCGTTCAATGCCTTCAGGCAGCTGTTGAATTGTATGATATGGAAAGGGAATCTTCAAACCGCTGGGCTTCATCAAAGATCACAGCAGCTGTAGAACTGTTGGTAACTACCGGTTCAGAAAAGTACAGAAACGATCTGGTTTCAATGCAGGATCAGATTGTCAGGAGTATCGGATCAACTGGTTACACGGTTTCCAGAGTCCTGGATAAATTTGATAACAAACCATTCCTTGATGCACTGAATGCAGCTTTTGAAACCCTTCAGAAAGATCTGGCTGAAAAGCAGCAGGAAAATCCTTTTGGAGTTCCTTATAATATCCGGATATGGGGTGACGGCTGGGGAATCCAGCGGCTTGGCATGCAGCACTATTTTCTGCACAAATACATGCCACAGATGTTTGATAACAGTTTGCTGCTGAATGCACTTCATTTTGTTCTTGGTAATCACCCCGGGGAAAACACATCCTCCTTTGCATCGGGTGTGGGGTCACGCTCGCTGCTGGTCGCATATGGCGTTAATCGTGCTGACTGGTCGTTTATCCCGGGTGGGGTTGCTTCCGGTACCGGGATCATCAGGCCCGACTTTCCTGAGTTAAAAGAATGGCCTTATTTCTGGCAACAAACTGAGTATGTAATGGGAGGTGGAGCCACCCATTTCATGTTCCTGGCTTTGGCTGCTCATCATTTACTGAACAAGTAGCCGCAGGCGCTTAAAAAATAAAACAGCACTACCAGCAGGTGGTGCTGTTTTATTTTTATACAGCTGAGAATTAAAGCAAAGGCCTGTCCCATGGGATACCTGCCAGTATCAGTATGAACGCAATCCCGTAGAAGATGGCTGCCATGCGGTGCTTTTTCACATCTGTCAACGCTTTTTTAGTCTTTACTCTTCCGATGTGGATCAGGATCAGGGCAATGAGCATCAGCATGATATGCTCTACTGCATAAAACCGGAGCACTGAGTTTTTCATGGCAGCACCAAAGTCGGCAAAAGCTGCCTTTGTAAAGGGGCTTACAAACAGATAAAGAATCAGTCCTATCAGCAACTGTAAGTCAACTGAAATCGTAAGCAGAAGCCCGGTAATGTTATCTTTCCTGGTAAAAGGTTTTTTGCCCAACCAGCCATACAAAGCAAAAGCAACAGCCAGGAGCATCATAATAATAACAAACCAGCGAAGAAGATTATGGGAATGCAGAAGTCCGGTATACATTATATTTTGTTTAAAGTTTACATTGAAACATTTGAACCTGATTTTGGTTTTAAAGAATTTATTTTTCTTTTATATTGAACCAATGCATTGATTCGCCAGGTCAAAAACTTCATCCCCTTCCCAGATGGTTTTGTGGGGAGTGGGATTGACTGCTGCACAGATCATTGCTTCTGCAACAGTTCTTCCTGAAACTGGCCTGTATTTTTTAAAGATAAATCGGGTAACCAGCCTGACTAAAGGAATGGATAATTCTTCCAACAGACGCCTGTTGCTTCTTTTACCTGTGAGCGAAGAGGGGCGCAGAATTGTAATGTTTTTGAAACCTAATTTAAGGACTGCTGCATCCAGTTCACCTTTCATGCGCGGGTAGAATAGCCGTGACTCCGGATTAGCACCGATGGAAGAAACAAGAATATAAGTTTGAATTCCGTTTTTTTGTGCCTCGCGGGCAAATTCATGGTTAAAGGTAAAATCCACTTCATATTCCTTTTCCTTGCTTCCTGCTTGTTTTAGCGTGGTTCCAAGGGCAGAAAACAGTATGTCGCCCTTTAGTTTTTCTACCCACGTACTTTTATTGCTGAAATCGATAAGGTGTTGTTCCAGTTTGGCATGTCGTATTTCCGTATCGCGACGGACAAAGATATTGACTTTCCCGAACCTGTCGTCATCCAGTAAAAGCTTAACCAGTTCGCTGCCGGTAAGGCCTGTGGCCCCGATGACATTTGCAGTTATTTTCATTTGATTCATTTTTTATTTTCCCAAAATTGTCATAAATAATTTACATGAAGGATTTTCCTTTTTTCAGGTGGTGAAACATCTTTCTCATGTTCATTATACGATGACTATTTTTATTTCTTGTCCATGATTTTTCTTAAAATTTTCAGGATGGTTTTCCGCGGAAAAAATTGAACAACCCAGTTTATTGAAAATTTCAGCAATCTGTTATCGAACGACAGAAGTTTACCCTTCATCATGTCATGGTATCCGATTTCTGCAGTTTTTTGGGGGCTTGCAGGTTTCTGGTGCTTCATAATATTGGATTCACCCATTCCTGACAGGTCAACAAATTCAGTGTCGACCATTCCGGGGCATAAGGCTGTAACAGTGACACCATTTTCTTTTACTTCTTCTGCTATGGCCTGGCTGAAGGAGGTAACAAAAGCCTTGGAGGCAAAATAAACTGCCTGCAAAGGGCCAGGTACAAAGGATGCAGAGGAAGACACATTGAGTATGCGTCCGTTTCTGCGTTCAACCATTCCCGGCAGATAAAGCCTTGTAAGCAGCATAAGTGAAATGACATTTACATTGATCATATCCATGTAGTCATCCATGCTTCTTTCATGAAAATACCCATAGCCGCCAAAGCCTGCATTGTTGATCAGATAATCGATGGTAATGCCCATTGACTGCGTTTCAGAATAGATTTCCCGGGCAGCATCGGGTTCCGAAAGATCTTTTACAATGATGACTGCCGTGACATGAAAGGAAGTTTTTAATTCCTGTTTTAACCTCTCCAGTTCTTTTTTTCGTCGGGCTACCAGCACCAGGTCTCCTCCTGTTTTTGCATGAATATATGCCAGTTCCTTACCGATTCCCGATGAAGCGCCAGTTATCAGAGCGACCTGTTTCATTACGGTTTTTTTGATGTTCAGGATATTTCAACAAGTATAATGAGTAAATGTTTTTTACAGTGACAGGGAGGAGAAATAAAATCATCAGGAATTTATTTCCTGTTCATGTGCAGGAAGGGTAAAATGAATGACAGATCCATTGGGCTGATTAGAGGAGGCCCATATTTTGCCATTGTTTTTTTCAATGAATTCCTTGCAGATGATGAGGCCCAACCCTGTGCCTTTTTCACCCATGGTGCCTGTGCGGCTTTTTTTTGTATTTCCAAACAAGTCTGGCAAGTCTTCAGGATGGATTCCGATGCCATTGTCAGCAACCTTAACCGTAATGCTACCATTTTGTCTGAAAGCTGAAACTTCAATGAATCCTCCGGGATGTGTAAATTTAACTGCATTGTTCAGGATATTACGGATTACCGTATTGATCATTTCACGGTCGAAGCTGGCTTCCAGTACTTCAGGAAAATGAGTATGAACTGAAATCTTCTTTTGCATGGCCGTTGTCAGTTTCAGCTCGATGTTCTTTTTAAGCAAGGAGCTGAGGTTCTGCTTCTGAGGGTTGCTTACAGTGTTTTTCATTTGAGCATGAGCCCATGTAAGAAGGTTTTCAAGGAGCTCAAAAGTATTTGCAGCAGAATGCCTGGCCAGTTCGATCAACTCCTGTTGTTTTTCCTTTTCAATATTATTGGAAGGATCGGCAAGCAGTTCAAGCAGCCCAAGTACCCCTGAAAACGGGCTTCTTAAATCGTGTGAAATGATTGAGAAAAACTTGTTTTTGGTTTGATTGATCTTTTCCAGTTCTGTGTTTTTGATAAGCAACTCTCGGGTCCGTTCTTCAATCATTTTTTCAAGTTCCTTCTGGCGAACGAGAAATAACCGGGACCTTGCATATATAAGGAGGGATATCAGCAATAGAAAAGCTGCTGATACTGAAACATAAAATGCAAAGGTATTCCAGAAAGGTGGCTCAACAAGTATGGGCAGTGAAATGGAATTTTGTTCCCAGTTGCCGTTTCTGTCTTCTGTTTCAAGTCTGAAGGTATATTCTCCAGACGGCAGATGTGTATAACTGGCTACCTGTTCATGTTGGGTATAGTTCCACTGCTTGTCAAATCCTTCGAGCTGATATCTGAATCTTTGTTTTTCGGGATTGTTGAAACCTGGTGCAGTAAATCTTAAGCTGATCATATGATTGCTGTGGTTCAGCTTTAATTTTTTTTCACCTGGAACCTGTAAATCAAGATACACAGGTATACCATCGATTATAAAATCAGTCAGCACCGGTTTAGGTGTTTCGGGTTTGTATTTCGCTGCCTGTTCAGGCTGGAAATAATCAATACTTTCATTTCCTCCAAAATAGATCATGCCACTGGCGTCGATTGCAGATGACCGGTCGAAGTAATTTGTTGATAAAAGGCCACTCATTCTGTTGTATATATTTACGTTGGCTGTCACTCCAAGCAAATCGGGATTCCAGGCCCATTTAAGGAAAATCAGGCCTGCCTGCGTACTAGCCCAGATCTCCCCTGGTTTGGTTGAACGGATGTCTGCAATTCTGAATGATGTAGTGCCGGTTTCCTGAAATACAGGAATAAAAGTATTTAGCTCAGGGATGAAAACATTTATTCCATTTTCGGTTCCGGCCCAGATAGTGCCTGATGGATCAATATAGATGGTGATGACTATGTTGCTGCTAAGTGAATTTGGATTGCTTTCTTCATGAAAATAATTTTTGAATTCACCTGTCAGGAGATTCAGTCTGGAAACTCCATGTGAAGATGCTATCCACAGATTGTTGTTTTTATCCGTAACAAGATTATAGGTCCAGTCATTCGAAAGGCTATTTTCCGGTTTATGAATATCATGCCGGAATAATGTCATCTGGTATGTATCCGGATCATACCGTCCAATTCCCATACCATGGAAGCTTATCCATAAATTACCCCTGCTATCTTCAGCAATACCACGGATGTCTGCTGTTTTTAAAATAGAACCGGTGGATTGAGGAAATATGGGTGCAGCTTCAAATGAGGTTCCTGTCTGATTAAGTTTTTGAAGCCCGGTTTGCCACCCACCCATCCATAATCTGTTTTTGCTATCTGAAAATAAACAGAAAATAGATCCGGAAGTACCGCTATCCGTTTTTGATTTAATAGAATATTTTTTTTTTGTTAAAGGATTATAAGAATGCTGTTCTACAAACCCTCCTTCATATCCCAGCCACATATTTCCCTGGTGATCAAATTCAATTGCAGTCACTTCAGGCTGAGTCAGCTGATATGCTTCATTTCCCGGAAGAGAAAGATGCCGGAACGGAGAAGATGTAAGTCCGTAGTCAACACCTCTTACTCCGGAAGAGATCCATAAATTTTTACTTCTGTCTTCATAAACAAACGTTACTGCTGATCGTTTCAGGCTCATCGGGTCCCCAGGATCTTCGGTGTACCTGCTGTATCTTCCTTTGATGTAATTAAACCTGAACAGGCCGTTATTTCCGGTAAGCCATGCGATAGAATCATTACTGATTGTGAAGTGATGTATGACATATCCCAAAGGATAAAAAACCTCATTATAAAGTATTTTTTCTTCCGGATTGAACCAGTAAAATCCATTTGATAGGGTGCTGATGAAAAGATGGCGGTTTGCAAACTGAATGTTTGATATATTATTTAAACCCGGGTTCTGTCCCAGAACCATGTTATAATCATCCGTAATAAGTGTAGCCGGATTGAACAGAAAAAGCCTTCCGGTATCGTCTGAAAACCAGATTCTGCCATCGACATGGCTGGAAATAAATAAAATTTCGTTTACCGGCAGAACATTGTGCCCGGTTGATGTTGAAGTAAGAGTATCTGTGAACCAGATGGTTTCCTTTGTGGAGTAATTTATTCTTGCCAGTCCTTCACGTGTTGCTGCCCATATAAAACCCTGATGGTCTTCAGTCAAGTCGTTTACCATCTTGTTTTCCCAGGTATTGGAGGGATGGATAAATGAATCACTGGATGGATCAAAATAAGCAAGGCCGGAAGAAGCTCCAATCCAGAGTATTCCCCGTGAATCGGTGAAAACTGACTTAATATTTCTAATAGGCAAACGGGATATCCCGTTGTTAATGTTCCGGTAGGTTTTATACCTTTCTCCGTCGAACCGGTAGAGGTTGTGTTCTCCTGCAAGCCAGATAAAACCACTCGAATCCTGACTGACAGATATAATGCGCGGTTCAGGAAGGCCCCTGTCGATACCATAATGGAAAAATGCAATTGAGGCCATTGATTTGAAAGAAATCAACGAACAGGTTAATAATATCAGGATGCCGGCCCTGTAACTCACCATCGGGTTTGACTTTTGCTTAAATTGAAAACGCGTAAAAATAGTAAATTGATATAATCAGAAGTATAGCTTATTAAATAAAAATATCTATTTTAACTTGAAATTCAGTTTAATATGTTTTCTTTATAGCATATGGTTATTATATAGGATATGTTTTACAACATATTATGAAGAACTTGCTACTGTTATAAAATATTTGTCTGCATAATATCTTTACTGTTTATCTGATGATGCAACTAATTCTCTCAATGATAAAAATTTCATGTTGCCACAAGTATTACAAACTGTAGAACAGCCATCCATAAGTTGGGCACAGGCATGAAGGAGATGAAAACAAAGTCAACGGATAACTGACCTTATATCTTAAAACGGGGCAACAGATAAGTGGCAAATGATATCTAAAGATTAAACTAAAAATAAATTACAATAATGAAAAATTTCACATCTGTATTATTTATCATGTTAGCGGCAACAGTTTTCGCACAACCTGCAAAATGGGAAGGTCCGTCAGCTGATCTCTCAAAAGGCAGGCTGAAGGTATCAGATAATAAACGTTTTTTGGTCTTTGAAGATGGCACCCCGTTTTTCTATCTGGGTGACACTGCCTGGGAACTGTTTCACAGGTTGAACAAGGAAGAAACAGAAAAATATCTTGAAAACAGGAGGGCAAAAAGATTTACTGTTATTCAGGCTGTGGTTCTGGCAGAACTCGATGGCCTGGAAACACCGAATGCTGAAGGTGAAAGACCATTGGTTGGCAATGACCCCGGACAAATCAATGAAGCATATTTTAAGCATGTCGATTGGGTAGTTAAAAAGGCAGAGGAGAAAGGCCTGTTTATCGGAATGCTGCCAACATGGGGAGACAAATGGAATATCAGGTGGGGTAAAGGCCCGGTTGTTTTTACCCCTGAAAATGCAGCAGTATTTGGTGAGATTCTAGGCAAAAGGTACCGTAGTTCCCCGAATATCATCTGGATTATGGGAGGTGACCGCAATATCGAAGAGGAGGTTCACGAAAAAATTATCCGGGCTATGGCTGCCGGTGTGAAAAAAGGCGATGAGGGTGCGCATCTGATGACTTTTCATCCCCAAGGTGGCAGAGGCTCATCAGAATGGTTCCATAAAGATACCTGGCTTGATTTTAATATGAGGCAGAATGGTCATAATCCACGTTATACGGGAGTTTATGAAAATACCCTTAAGGATTATAAGCTTACCCCTGTAAAACCAGTCATTGACGGTGAGCCTCTTTATGAAGATCATCCCATTGAATTTGCAGCCGACAAATTCGGGCACTCTACTTCGGTTGATGTCAGGAGGCCGCTTTACTGGAACCTGTTTTCAGGTGCTTTTGGGCATACTTACGGGCACCATTCGGTTTGGCAGATGTGGCAACCGGGCCGTGACCCTGTGAATGCCCCTTTGATGCCATGGTATGAAGCCATTGATCAGCCAGGTGCAGCACAGATGCAATTTGGGCGCCGGCTCATTGAATCGCGGCCTTATCTTACACGCATACCCGATGATTCGGTTATTGTTCCCGACAGGGTAACAACTTCAGTTCCGGGTGCCGGAATATACAGGTTTGTGGGCACCCGCGACAGTGAAGGTTCGTATGCCATGGTTTATGCTCCTGCCGGAAGGGCATTTTCGGTGAAAATGGATGTTATTAAAGGGGCTCAGGTTGTGGCATGGTGGTACAATCCGCGCAATGGTGAGGCAGTCAGGATTGGCAGCTTTCCTGCTTCCGGCACCCGTTCATTTTTACCACCCAATGCAGAGGAAAATCTCGATTGGGTGCTGGTGCTTGATGATGCCGGTAAAAATTTTCCTGCCCCGGGAACCATGAAAAGATGAAAGCCGGAATCAGCTCATATGCATTTACCTGGGCCATCGGTGTGCCGGGGAAAGAACCTGAGTATCCGATGACAGTTTATCAATTGCTTGAGCAGGCAGTTAAACTGGGGGCAGATGTTGTTCAGATTGCAGATAACCTGCCACTGGAGCAGTTTTCACAGACTGAGCTGCTGAAAATAAAAAATATGGCTGAAGATCTTCACCTGGAAATTGAAGTGGGTGCTAGAAAAATGACCCTTGAAAACCTGGAGAAATATCTTGAACTGGCGGTTTTCTTTCATTCTCCTATTCTAAGGTTTGTTATCGATGGAAAAGATTATGCACCCGGCCTGGAGGAAATACATTCGGTGATTAAAAAGGCTGTTCCAATGCTCGAGGTTAATGATGTAATCCTTGCCATTGAAAATCATGACAGGTTCAGTGCGGCAGAATTTGCTGAAATGGTATACCGGTCAGAAAGCAGGTACATTGGTATTTGTCTTGACAGTGTAAATTCAATGGGAGCAGGTGAAGGACTGGAAACTGTAACCGATAAACTTGCACCCCTGACTGTGAACCTGCATGTAAAGGAGTTTTCAGTAAAAAGGCTTTATCACCAGATGGGATTTAACATTGAAGGTTGTCCTCTGGGAGAGGGAATGCTGCCGGTCAGGGCACTGGTGCAAAAGGTTTCATCGCGTTGCCATTCCGCTATTCTGGAACAATGGACACCGCCAGAGAAAACCATCGAAGAAACCATTGAAAAGGAAGCCTTATGGGCCGGGCAAAGTATGAAACATTTAAAGGAAATCATATCATGAAAGTAACGGTTATTGGTGCCGGCGGTAAAATGGGATGCCGTCTTACCCGGAACCTTAAAAATTCGGAATACGAAATGTCGTATGTGGAAATCAGCGAAAAAGGCATTCAAAATCTTAAGGAACTGGGAGTGGAAACCACTGATGCACTTCATGCCATTCCCGCTGCAGATGTTGTAATTCTTGCAGTGCCGGATACAGCACTGGGAAAGGTGTCTGAACAGGTAATCCCGCAGATGCAGGCAGGTTCGATGGTAGTATTTCTGGATCCTGCTGTAGCTATGGCCGGAAAGCTATATAAACGGGATGATGTTTCCTATTTTATTTCACATCCTGCACATCCGTCTGTGTTTAACTGGGAACCAACACCTGAGGCGCAAAAGGATTTTTTCGGAGGTACGCTGGCGAAACAGGTCATTGTATGTGCGTTGCTTCAGGGTCGGGAATCTGATTATGAGCAGGGAGAGAATCTGGCGAAGACGATGTATTCACCGGTGTCGAAATCCTTCAGGATAACTGTTGAACAGATGGCACTGCTTGAACCTGCACTTGTTGAAACACTTTCAGCCACATGTCTTGCCATTGTGAAGGATGGTATGGATGAGGTGATTAAAAGAGGGGTTCCGGCTGAGGCGGCACGTGAATTTCTGCTGGGGCATCTGAATATACAGCTGGCTGTGATTTTCCAGGAGATACCTGGTGCTGTTTTTTCAGATGCGGCCAATAAAGCCCTTGAAAGGGGGCGTAAAATCCTGTTCAGGGACAACTGGAAACAGATTTTTGAACCTGATAATGTACTTGAGCAGGTAAATGATATTACATAAAATTTCAATAAGGTTTAATTTCAATAAAAAAGTATGCATAAGCTTTATCTTCAGTGGATTATAATAGTTGTTTTGTTTTTATGCAGCTGCCAGAAGGATAATGACCCTGAAGCAGCCATACAGCCATGGACTGAAAACCCCTGGTACTGGCAGCATAAAGGGCAACCGGTCCTTTTACTTGGAGCCAGCAGCGATGATAACCTTTTTCAGTGGCCATCTGATATGCTGGTTCCGCATCTTGACAGCATGAGGGATGCAGATGCCAATTATGTCCGCAATACCATGAGCGACCGCAGGGACAGAAAATTTGAATTGTATCCGTTTATTCAGCGTGAAGATGGTAAGTACGATCTGAATCAATGGAATGAAGAATACTGGCAGAGATTTGAGTTTTTTCTGGATGAGACTGCCAAACGTGATATTATTGTGCAGATAGAGGTATGGGACAGGTTTGACTACACACGCGGTAACTGGCCGGTACATCCATACAATCCGCAAAACAACATAAACTATACTTCTGACGAATCAGGGCTGGATTTGGAATATCCCGATCATCCGGGGCAGAATAAGCAGCCTTTTTTCTTTACAACTCCCAACCAGCGCAACAATGAAGTGCTGCTGAAATACCAGGTGCAGTTTGTTGAAAAGATGCTTTCATATACACTCGACCATGATCATGTGCTTTATTGCATGGATAATGAAACTTCGGGTGAGGCAGAATGGGGTGCATACTGGGCAAGGTTTATCAGGCAGAAGGCAGATGAGGCGGGCAGAAAGATATATTTAACCGAGATGTGGGATGCATGGAATTTGAAATCGGACGAACATAAAAGGACATTTGACCACCCCGAAATATATGATTACTGCGATATATCCCAAAATAACCATCAGCGCGACCAGGCGCACTGGGACAACTTTCAATGGGTGAAGGAATACCTTTCTGCGCACCCGCGTCCGGTGAATACTGTTAAAACCTACGGAGCCGATGGTGGCACCCATGGAAATACGAACAACGGCATCGACGGATGGTGGCGCCATATCATCGGAGGTACAGCGTCTGCACGTTTCCACCGTCCGCCTTCCGGACTGGGATTATCTGAACTTTCACTTGCATCGGTAAGGGCTGCCCGTGAGATTGAAAAAATATGCCCATTCTGGGACCTGACTCCGGACAATGAAGTACTTTCTGATCGTGAGGAAAATGAAGCCTATCAGACAATGAAACCCGGGGAGGTGTATGTTGTCTTTTTTCCTGATCAGGGGGAGGTAGGACTTGATTTGTCAGCATATGATGCCTCTTTTTATTTGAAATGGATGGAAGTGCGGAAAGGGGAGTGGGCATCGGAGCATCAGGTACAGGGAGGAAGTGTTATGTCTCTTAAGACACCCGGAGAGAACGAATGGGTGGCTGTTGTTTTCAGGAATTAGTCAGATACAAGTCCTTCAGTTAATATAGTTACAATCCGGATAATAATAATATAGATTAAAAGACACAAGTCCCTCAGTAAAAAGTATTATAGCCATATGAAAAATAATATTAGAAATGAAACACCAGATGCTGAAACACGACCCCCTAAATCCCCCGAAGGGGGACTTTGGAACAGTGCAAGTTTGGCAGCATGCTGCTACAGAGCGTCTTACCCCTCCCCTTCGGGGAGGCGGGGAGGGGTCGTTTTGACTTTAAATGATAGATGATTACAAAAGAGATGTATAGACTCAAGTCTCTCAGTAGATACAATTACAGCCCGGATAAAAATAATATTGGTTAAAAGACACAAGATGTATAGACACCTGGCCTAAAGGGCAGGCAGGCGAGTATCAAGACCTAAGACTGTTCTGGATGAATAAAAATTGCTATTTAATAAATGAATTAAACTGCCTGAGAATCCTGTCTTGTGTCTTGATACTATAAATATTGATACTCAAATATTTTATTGACTTTCGAATGATTATTACATAAGAGTCCCTCAATATCAGCAACATAGCCCGTAATGAAATAACTGTAAAATACGCTAAATTTAGGTGCTCCGTGCAGTACAAACCGTGGAATTCTATGA
>JAEYNZ010000087.1 GCA_023412195.1 Bacteroidota bacterium | reverse complement strand
ACCGTTTTCATGCTAATTAATATTAAATTAAACATTAATAATTATTGAGCTTCGAGCTCGTCATTAGTATACGGTGGCGGACTTGATTTTTATTCGTGCGTGTGTAAATAATTTTTATGTAAGTTTGTAACTCTTGAAATACAAAAAACATGGCTCAATTGAAGGTAGGGGATAAGGCTCCTGATTTTTCAGGTATAAATCAGGATGGCAAGAAGATAGGTCTCTCTGATTTTTCAGGGAAGAAGCTCATTCTTTATTTTTATCCGAAGGATAACACTCCAGGTTGTACAGCTGAGGCCTGCAATTTGAACGACAATTATAACAGCTGGCTTGACAAAGGCTTTGAAGTTGTTGGTGTAAGTCCCGATAATGTAGAATCACACAGGAAATTCAGGGAAAAGTACAAGCTGAAATTTGACCTCATTGCCGATACAGACAAGGAAATCCTTCAGGCATACAATGCCTGGGGGGAAAAAAGTATGTATGGAAAAAAATACATGGGTGTTATCAGAACCACCTATGTGATAAATGAAAAGGGAATTATACAGGAAATTTTTGAAAAAGTTGAAACCAAAGATCACACAGAACAAATTCTAAAAAAAATAAATATTTAACCTTATTCTAAACATGACCAAAGAAGAAAAAGCTCAGGTTAACAAGGAAAAGCTGAAAGCCCTTCAGCTTACCATGGACAAAATTGAAAAAAGTTACGGGAAAGGCTCCATCATGCGGATGGGCGATCAGCCCATAGAAAATATTCCTGCAATATCATCAGGTTCTATTGCACTTGATATTGCTCTGGGTGTTGGTGGTTTTCCCAAGGGGCGTATTATAGAAATTTATGGTCCTGAATCATCCGGTAAAACAACACTTGCCATTCATGCCATTGCCGAAGCTCAAAAAGCAGGTGGCATAGCTGCCATTGTTGATGCAGAGCATGCATTCGATCCCTATTATGCAAAAAAACTGGGAGTGGATACTGAAAACCTTTTGATTTCTCAACCCGATAACGGGGAACAGGCACTTGAAATCGTTGACAACCTCGTCAGGTCGGGAGCTGTTGATATCATCGTAATTGACTCTGTTGCCGCCCTTACTCCAAAAGCTGAACTGGAAGGAGAAATGGGAGATTCAAAAATGGGATTGCAGGCAAGGCTGATGTCTCAGGCACTTAGAAAACTTACTGCCAATATCAGCAAAACAAAAACCTGCTGCGTTTTTATAAACCAGCTACGGGAAAAAATCGGGGTGATGTTTGGCAATCCGGAAACTACTACGGGTGGGAATGCCCTGAAATTTTATGCTTCAGTGAGGCTTGACATCCGTAGGATCGGACAAATAAAAGATGGTGAAGAAAGCAATGGGATCAATGTAAGGGTTAAAGTGGTCAAAAATAAAGTTGCACCACCATTTCGTAAAGCTGAATTTGATATTCTTTATGGTGAAGGTATTTCAAAATCAGGCGAGATTATAGATCTGGGCGTGCAGCTTAACATTATTAAAAAAAGCGGTTCATGGTTCAGTTATGGCGATACCAAACTTGGGCAGGGCAGGGAAACTGTCAGGTCATTGATTCTGGATAACCCTGAACTTGCACAGGAACTGGAAACCAAAATTATGGAATCATTTTCAGGTACTGCAAGCGTAACGACTGCTGTTTAAAATTGAAAAAAGAACAGAAGCACTGGGTGAAATATTCTGTTGTTTCATCCAGTTTTTTTTTAAGAAATAAATCAAACGGCATATGAAGGTTTTAAAGTTTGGTGGAACATCAGTTGAGTCTGCTTCGGCCATAAGAAAAGTGAAAGACATCATTCTGCAAGAAAATACCGATATCATTGTTGTTGTGTCCGCTCTTGGAGGAGTTACTGATTTAATTCTAAAAGCTGCCAGAGTTGCTGCTGCAACATCAGGAGATTATCAACCTATACTTGATGAAATCAAATTTCGTCATTACACAACAATAGATGAACTGTTTAACGGGGCTGTGCCTATCAGGTATATTGCTGAAGAATTAATTGAAGAACTGGAGCAGATTCTTACAGGTATCACACTGGTTGGGGAACTTACTCCGAAAACACTTGATCGCATTGCCGGAATAGGGGAACGAATTTCATCTCATCTGGTAGCTCAGTTTATACCAGGAGCGATCAGAAAAGATTCTTCAGAACTCATTCAAACCGATAGTAATTTTGGTAAGGCAGCTGTTAACTTTCAGATAACAAATAAAAATATCAGGAATGAATTTCAATCATTCAAAGGGATTGCGGTCGTTCCGGGATTCATTGCCAAAAATGTAAAGGGAGAATTTACAACCCTCGGCAGGGGAGGATCAGATTTTACTGCAGCGATATTTGCTGCTGCTCTTGAGGTAAATTCTCTTGAGATATGGACTGATGTGGATGGTTTTATGACAGCTGACCCCCGCGTAATAACAAAAGCATATACCATCCCGGAATTAACTTATTCCGAAGCTATGGAGCTTTCACATTTTGGTGCGAAGGTTATTTATCCACCTACAATACTGCCTGTTTATCAAAAAGGAATCCCAATACGGGTAAAAAATACATTTAGCCCCCAAAACCCTGGAACATTAATACTTCAGGGAGCCAAAACTCCCCGGGAAAGACCCATCAAGGGGATATCTTCCATTTCGGGTATATCACTGCTTACCTTACAGGGACTTGGAATGGTTGGGGTGACAGGAATTTCAATGAGATTGTTCACTGCACTGGCTGGTGTGAATGTAAATGTCATCCTCATTTCACAGGCATCATCAGAAAATTCCATCAGTGTAGCTATCGATGAAAACGTGGTAGAACTGGCTGAAGACTCAATCCGAAGGGAGTTTGAAAAGGAAATCATTTCAGGCCAGGTTAGTAAGGTTGATATCGAGGGTGGACTGTCAATTGTGGCGATTGTAGGTGAAAACATGAAGCAAACCACTGGAGTTGCCGGCAAATTATTTTCAACAATAGGTAAAAACGGGATAAATGTTATTGCCATCGCACAGGGTGCTTCTGAGCTAAATCTTTCATGGGTGGTTAAAACCTCCGAATTGAGAAAAAGCCTGAATGTTGTGCATGAATCATTTTTCCTTTCAGAGAATGTGGAATTAAATGTTTTCCTCTTAGGGGTTGGTACTGTAGGAAGTAATTTATTACAACAACTTCAAAAACAACAACCGAAACTTCTTGCTGAAAAACATCTTAAAATTAAACTCACAGGTGTAGCCAATTCGAAAAAGATGGCTTTTTTGCGCGATGGACTTGATATGATTTCCTACTCTTCGATTCTTCTGGAATCTCAAATGAAATCGGGCATCAGGGAATTTATCAGCGAAATGAAAGCTATGAACATCTACAACTCAGTATTTGTTGATTGTACTGCCTCTGAGGAGGTAGCTTCATTTTACATGGAAATACTTCAGTCGAATATTTCGATTGTAACAGCCAACAAGGTTGCTGCTTCGTCTTCTTACAGCACCTATATCGGATTGAAAAATGTGGCCAAGGAGAAAGGTGTGAAATTTTTATTTGAAACCAATGTGGGAGCAGGATTACCTATAATCAATACTTTAAATGACCTTGTAAATTCCGGCGACAGTATTCTTAAAATTGAAGCTGTGCTTTCCGGCACTCTGAATTTTATTTTCAATACTATTTCTGCAAAAGTGCCCCTAAGCCAGACCATCAGGATGGCAAAGGAGATGGGATATTCTGAACCTGATCCCCGGCTCGATTTAAATGGAGTGGATGTTGCAAGGAAAATACTTATTCTTGCCCGCGAATCGGGTTACCCGCTCGAAATGGAAAATATCACCATTAACAGGTTCATGCCTGATGAACTCTTTGAAGGTTCCCTTGAAGAATTTTGGAAGAATGTGCATAAACTGGATGCTGATTTTGAATTAAAACGTCAAAGGCTTGAAGCCGGAAATAAAAAATGGCGTTTTGTTGCTACCTATGAAAATGGAACGGCACAAATCGGACTGCAGGAGGTGGATGCACGACATCCATTTTTTGATCTGGAAGGCAGTAACAATCTGGTTATGTACACCACTGAACGATACCACGAATTCCCGATGCTGATAAAAGGATACGGAGCTGGGGCTTCGGTTACTGCCGCCGGAGTTTTCGCCGATTTAATCAAAGTTTCTAATATTTAACAGTAAGAAGAATGAAACACATCATCATACTTGGCGATGGGATGGCTGATGAACCTCTTGAGGGTTATGAGGGAAAAACGCCTTTGCAGTTGGCCCACAAACCAAATATCGACTGGCTGGCAAGGCATGGTCAGACAGGAAGACTGTCAACTGTTCCTGAGAGTATGCATCCCGGAAGTGAAATAGCCAATATGGCCGTTCTGGGATATGATGTGGAAAATGTTTATGAAGGCCGGGGTGTACTGGAAGCCGCAAGCATGGGTGTAAATCTGATGCCGGATGACCTTGCAATGCGCTGCAATCTGCTTACAATCGAGAGTGGGATTCTGAAAAATCATTCAGCCGGACATATATCAAATGAAGAAGCTGCTGTCCTTATCGAATTCCTGAATGAAGAACTGGCTGATGAAAAGATAAAATTTTATCCAGGTGTCTCATATCGTCATCTTCTTGTTATAAAAAATGGTGATAAACTGATTGAATGTACTCCTCCCCATGATGTTCCCGGTGCTCCGTTCAAAGACGTTCTGTGCAGTGCCCGGTCAACGCTTGCCATACCTACCGCTCATTTGTTGAATGAACTCATTCTGAAGTCACAGAAATTGTTGCAAAATCATCCTGTTAATCTTAAAAGAAAGGAAAAAGGTTTACCAGTTGCCAACAGCATTTGGCCCTGGTCTCCAGGGTACAAACCACAGATGCCCACATTACGGGATATGTATGGAATAGAAAAATCAGCTGTCATTTCTGCAGTTGATCTGGTACAAGGTATTGGAGTTTATGCAGGTATGGAGGTTATTAAAGTGGAGGGGGCCACCGGTTTATATAATACAAATTATGAGGGAAAGGCACAGGCTGCGATTGATGCCCTGCAAAATGTTGATTTCGTATATCTGCATATAGAGGCAAGTGATGAAGCCGGCCATGAAGGGGATGTAGATCTTAAAACAAAGACCATTGAATATCTCGACCAGAGGGTTGTGAAGTATCTTATTTCTGAAACTCAAAAGATGAAGGAACAGGTGGCTATTGCAATTTTGCCCGATCATCCCACTCCCTGTGCGTTGAAAACACATACCCGTGAAGCTGTACCTTTCCTGATTTATAAACCTGGTATGCAGCCCGATGAGGTACAGGTCTATGATGAGTTCAGTGTTATGAATGGTTCTTTGGGTTTGATGAAAGGTGACGAATTTATCCGGACTTTTCTTAAAGTATAATTGCTAACAGGAAATTTTTTTCTTGAACAGAAAATCCGGAACTTTCATTATCATGCAATGATTCCTCTTCTTTATCAAATAATTACCTGTACATTTAATAAACATAAACCTGACTTATTATGTCATTTCACATATCATTTTTTTCATTCAACAGCCTTTTATATTACCTATCTTTTTTGTTATATTTGTCTTTTTCCCAACAAACTAACTGATGAAATTCTACAGCACAAAAAGAAGCACTCCGGATGTTACCTTAAAAGAAGCTGTTGTTAAAGGGTTAGCGGCAGACAATGGGCTATTCATGCCTGAGAGAATTGATAAATTTTCTCCTGAATTTTTTAATAACATCCATAGAATGTCTTTGCAGGAAATTGCAAATGAGGTAGCAAAAAAGTTTTTTGCAGGTGATGTAGACGAAAGTAATCTAAAAAAAATCGTATATGAAACCCTGAATTTTGATTGCCCTGTAGTAAAAGTAACTGGAGACATTTATTCTCTCGAACTGTTTCACGGCCCTACACTGGCTTTTAAGGATGTGGGTGCCCGGTTTATGGCGCGGCTCCTCAATTATTTTCTTGAAAAAAACCGCAAAGATGTGCACGTGCTGGTTGCAACTTCCGGTGATACCGGGAGTGCAGTTGCCAATGGGTTCCTTGGGGTGGAAGGCATTCATGTCCATGTACTGTATCCTAAAGGAAAAGTGAGTATAATTCAGGAATCGCAATTTACAACCCTGGGGCAAAATATCTCTGCGATTGAAGTTGAGGGTAATTTCGATGATTGTCAATCACTTGTCAAAAGAGCTTTTCTTGATGAGGAACTTAACAACAGGCTGCAACTTACCTCAGCCAACTCTATCAATGTAGCGAGGTTTCTGCCACAGGCATTTTATTATTTCAATGCATTTGCACGGCTTAAGGAGCAGGGTATTCTTGATAATAAAGAATTGATTGTTTCGGTACCCAGTGGTAATTTTGGCAACCTCACAGCCGGTCTGTTTGCCCGTGAAATGGGACTTCCGGTTGCTCAGTTTCTGGCAGCCAATAATGAAAATGATGTGGTGCATCAATATCTGAAGACCGGAAATTATAATCCCAGGCCTTCGGTTGAAACTATTGCCAATGCAATGGATGTCGGATCTCCAAGCAATTTTGTCCGAATTCTCGACCTGTATGACCAATCGTATGAGAAAATCTCTTCCATAATAACAGGTTTCAGGTATTCCAATGATCAGATTCGTGCAACTATAAAGACACTTTTTGACACAACAGGATATTTATGTGATCCTCATGGTGCATGTGGTTATATGGCATTGAAGGAATACTTAAATCAAGGACAGGTGGGGGTTTTTCTTGAAACAGCACATCCTGCAAAATTTACTGAAACCGTTGAGCAGGTGATAGGTAAAGGTGCATTAATTCTTCCCGAAAAACTTGCCACATTTTTAAACGGTGAGAAGCAATCAATACCAATGGGCAGGGATTATGACACATTCAGGGACTACCTTTTTCGTTTAAAATAGGTACTGATATGAACTTTTTAAATTGATTGATGTTTGTTCTAACTAAATATAGGGATTTTTCGTAAAAAGTATATACACGAATAATTTGGACCATAAATATTTTTTAGTTTTTGTAAGCCAGTTGTAATACCATATTTATGAGACAACTAAAAATAACCAAACAAGTAACAAATCGCGATACCTTATCTCTTGATAAGTATTTGCATGAAATCGGAAAGGTCGAATTACTCTCAGCTGACAAGGAGGTGGAACTAGCTAAGCGCATCAGGAAAGGCGACCGTGAAGCTCTTGAAACACTCATTAAAGCAAATCTCCGGTTTGTAGTCTCAGTCTCAAAACAATATCAAAACCAGGGTTTAAGCCTTCCAGATCTGATTAACGAGGGGAACCTTGGGCTGATAAAGGCAGCAGAACGTTTTGATGAAACACGCGGATTCAAATTTATTTCATATGCTGTTTGGTGGATCAGGCAATCTATATTACAGGCACTGGCCGAACAATCAAGAATTGTCCGTTTACCGTTAAATAAAATCGGTTCCATTAATAAAATCAACAAAACTTTCAACAAGCTCGAACAGGAGTTTCAGCGTGATCCGACCGTAGAAGAAGTTGCAGAGATGATGGAATCGAGATCTGAAATGATAGAAGATGCCATGAATTTTTCAAACGGGCATGTATCAATGGATGCCCCTCTGCGCGATGAGGAGGTTACAAGCATGTACGATGTCATGCTCAATGAAGATTCACCCAGTCCTGATTCGGGGCTTCTTGATCATTCCCTTCGTAAGGAAATTGAACGCTCACTATCTACACTCGGAGGTCGGGAAGCTGATATCCTGAGGTATTACTTCGGACTGAACAGCGTGCCTGCCCATACCCTGGAAGAAATTGGCGATGAATTTGGACTGACACGGGAACGGGTCAGGCAGATCAAGGAAAAAGCAATTAAAAAATTAAGAAATCAATATCGGAACAGGCTTTTAAAAGCCTATCTTGGGCAATAATTTGCTTTTATGAAACCAAAAATCGCACCTTCTATCCTGGCTGCCAATTTTAATAACCTGGAGAAGGACATCATCATGATCAATGACAGTGAGGCTGATTTTATTCACTGTGATATCATGGATGGTGTGTTTGTTCCCAACCTTTCATTTGGTATACCGGTTGTTGAGCATGTTAAAAAGCTTACAGCAAAACCACTTGATGTCCATCTGATGATTGTCAATCCCGATAATTATATAAAAGCTTTTGCCGGCGCAGGTGCGTCCTGGCTTACTGTTCATTATGAAACCTGCCCTCACCTGCACCGGACGGTGCAGTCGATTAAGGAGGAAGGTATGAAGGCAAGCGTTTGCCTGAATCCACATACTCCCGTATCAGTTCTTGAAGATATTTTGGCTGATCTTGACATGGTGCTGCTGATGTCAGTAAATCCCGGATTCGGTGGGCAGAAATTTATTCCAAATACCATCAATAAGATAAAACAGCTTAAAGGGCTTGTGAACAAAAAAAATCCTGAATGTCTTATTGAAGTGGATGGTGGTGTAAACTATGAAACAGGGAAAATACTGATTGATGCCGGAACGGATGTTCTGGTGGCAGGCAGTTTTGTGTTCAGTTCAGAAAATCCTAAGGACACAATATCGCGCCTTAGGAATCTTTAAGTTTGACATTCGTTTCACAAACTTCTGCATTTTCCTGTTTAACCTTCGGTACAGCATCTCTTATTGAACAATTGGCTGCACAATCAGAACAATCATGCTGAAGTGTAAAAGTTTCTTTTTTAAAATCTGTAACTTTTTTCTTCTTTTTTACTGACAACGTTTTATAGATTCTCCATAAAGCTGTCCCAACAGCAATTAGAATGATCAGGTATGTGAGGATTTCCTGTAACATTTAATTGAAAAAACTGGCGATATTATAAACTGCAAAGGCTGATATCCAGGCAAGAGCCGTTGTGTAAAAAACAACAAATGCTGCCCATCCCCATGATTCTGATTCGTTCTTGATGGTTGCCACAACACCAACACATGGAAAATAGAGAAGGATAAAAATCAGAAATGCAAGGGCAGCAGGTGTGGAAAAAACTATTTCCCCTTTATTTTCTCCGGTTATATGTCTTTCATTCTGCAGCCTCTTCTGGAGATTGACTGTAGATTCAGTATCATTGCTTTGATAAAGTACACCCATGGTACTGACAACTATTTCCTTGGCTGGTAATCCGGCCACAAGGCTGATGCTCATTTTCCAGTCGAACCCCAGCGGCCTCATGACCGGCTCTATTCTTTTTCCAATCTGGCCGAGATAGGAATTAACGAGGCGGTCTGATTCCCTTTCCTGCACAATCTCCATCTGCAATTCTTCTTTTTGTGCAGGAGTTAAATTTTCATTTCGTTCAATTTCTTCCCATCTCGATTGAATGCCTGATGTTTGTTCTGTCCTGCGGGGAAAGTATTCAAGTGCCCAGATGATAATGACGCCAATAAGTATAACAGTTCCTATTTTTTTTAGATAATGATGGGTTTTATCCCACATGTGGTAAAGAATGTTCCTGGCAGTGGGGAGCCGGTATGATGGCAATTCCATTACATAAGGAATTTCCTTCTTTTTAAAGACCGTCATGTTCAATATCTGGGCAGTGACAAATGCGAAGAATATTCCAACTGCATAGATGCCAATCAAAATCAGCGACTGGTATTGATTGAAGAAAGCTGATATGATAAGTATATAAACCGGCAATCGTGCACTGCACGACATGAAGGGAATGATCATCATGGTAAGCAGCCTGTGCCCCCGGTTCCGCATCGACCGTGTAGCCATAATGGCCGGTACATTGCATCCAAATCCCATGATGAGGGGAATAAATGATCGACCATGCAATCCGAACCGGTGCATGATGTTATCGGTAATAAACGCAGCTCTTGCCATATAACCCGATTCCTCAAGCAGAGATATGAAAAAGAACAGAATGAGAATGTTCGGTAAAAAAACAAGTACACTTCCGGTGCCACTGATAATGCCATTAACCAAAAGATCCTTCAGCATGCCATCGGGCATTACACCGGAAATCAAATCTCCCAGTGCAACAATACCCATATCTATCCAATCCATGGGGTAGGCACCCAGGTTGAATGTTGCATAAAACATTACAAACAGGATGGCTACAAATATGGGTAACCCCAGGTACTTGTTTGTGATAATGTCATCTATTCTTTCAGAATTGGTCCTGATTTTACGGTACGGGTTTTTGAAAGTTTCCTTTAGAGCTCCTGTGATAAATGCATACTTTGTGTTGGTTACAACAGTCTCACTGTCTTCATCAAGCAAAGTTTCAATCTTTTTTATTTCTTTTTCGGTAGTGCTTTTAATATCCTTGTAATTTGAATATCCTGAAAGGAGTTCGTGTATATGTGGATCCTTTTCAAGAAGTTTTAAGGCAATGAACCTCGATGAAATCTTGTCAGTAATGGTTTTATCAACCTGGACTTTCTCCCTGATTTTTCTGATCGAATCTTCCACATCCTTCCCAAAGTTGATGTGTACATGGCGTGAAACGAGATCTCTTCCCTCATAAACTTCAATCACTTTGTCGATCAGGAGATCCAGTCCGATACCTTTGGAACTGATGGTAGGAACAAAAGGAATTCCCAGAAGCTTTGAAAGTTCCTGGTTCCTGAATTCTATTTTCTTTCTCTCCAGGTCATCATACATATTCAGGGCAGCAACAATCCGGAGGTCCATGTCGATGAGCTGGGTTGTCAGAAACAGGTTTCTTTCCAGATTGGTTGAATCAATCACATTGATTACAATGTCAGGCGTCTGTTCATAAATAAATTTTCTTACAAAGATTTCTTCATTGGAATAAGCAGTGAGGCTGTAAGTTCCGGGAAGATCAAAGAAGTTAAATGTATACCCGCGGGTTTTTAGCTGTGCTTTTTTAATATCTACCGTAACGCCGCTGTAATTGCCCACCTTTTCCTTCGATTTGGATATGAAGTTAAAGAGTGTTGTCTTCCCGCAGTTGGGATTCCCCACCAGGGCTATATTGATAATGCGCGATTTCAGTGAATGATTTACGGATCTTTTTTCCTTGTTGATGGTCCCGTTGTAACTTCCGTTCAGGCTTTTGTCAAAATCATGAGCAGGTACTACTTCAATCAGTTCTGCTTCAGATTTCCGAAGAGATATATTGTAGTCAAGTATTTTAAACTCAAAGGGTCCGTTGAAAGGGGCATTTTTAATGACCTTGACTTCTTTCCCTTTTACAAATCCCATTTCGGATATACGCCTCCGGAAGGATCCGTGTCCCAAAATTTTTGTAATGACTACAGTTTCCTTGTATTTAACTTCACTCAACTTCACAGCAATCTGTCCCTTAGCTCTTTTAATTTAAATTAAATAAAAATAAGACTGCAAAGATATTTAAATTCCTTATATTTAATAATAGATTTAAAATTTTGATTCTATTAAGTTCTCGCTATTTTTGTCGTTTAATTAATGAAGATGGAAGAAGAGAACATATATGACGACCTTCAGAAAATATTTGAGGATTTGCAGGGAAACTTCAATATTCTTGAAGAACAGATCGATCTGGAGGTACAGATGAAATACTTCGAACGGTCGAAGGAACTTAAGGAGACCGGTACCACAGAAGATTTCCTGGCCGCCCGTACTGAATTGTTTTCTCCTAAAACCGGAGAGGATAGAAAAAGGGAAATTTTATCTGGACTGGCGGGAACCGATAATGTTAAAGCATACAGAATTCTTGAAAAATTTGTAGAAAAGGCAGGTCCTTCACTCAGAAGTTGGGCAGTGCTTGCATTGCAGGAAAACAGGATGCTGTTGCAGACATCAATACTTGATGAACAGCAATTTTTCATTTCAACCGGATTAGGCGGGAAAAATAAAAAGCTGAGGTATTATGTTGTATTTATTCACAGAAATAATACTTCCATGTTGAATTCCACGCAGCAAAAACTTGTGAAGGATGAACTCATTTTCAGGCTTAAACCTGAAGAAGGTGAATTCGAATCGATTGATTTTTCTGAAGGATTTTGCTCCACCCAGGTCCTGTTGCCTGTCAAATCAGACATTAAGCAGGTATTCTCGAGTGTTGTGGATGAATGCAACCAGTATGGTGATTTCCTGGAGGAGGATATGATTATCACAAATGTCAAAGTGTTGTCGCGAAGTGAAATTCTGGAGATCATAAACAAACAGAACAATCCTGAAGATGAGCTTGAACTGGAAGACGAATAAAATAAATGTCGCCATACAGGTACTGCCCCAGGCGGGTGGCACTATAAGTTATGATCTTGTAGACAAAGCCATTGAAGCAATTAAGAAATCAGGATTCAAATATGAGGTTTGCCCGTTTGAGACAGTTGTTGAATGCAGTTATAATGAACTGCCGGGACTACTCGAATCCATCCATGCAGCCACCCGTGAAGCCGGTGCCTCGAGGATGCTGACGAACCTTAAAATCCAGGTCGATTTTGAGAAACCGGTTACCATTGATGATAAAATGGAAAAGTACCGTTAAATTTTAGGCTGTTTCTCAAAAAGTATTATATTTGCACCGCTTTTGAAAAAAAATAAAATAAACGGCCCCGTAGCTTAATGGATAGAGCATCTGACTACGGATCAGAAGGTTGGGGGTTCGAGTCTCTCCGGGGTCACACTGTTACAAAGAAGTTGCAAATATAGTTTTGCAGCTTCTTTTTTTTAGTTAGAGGCAGATGATAAGTTATTTTTAATGTATACTGTTTACGCTATAAGAAGTAAAGTTGACGGCAGGATCTATGTAGGATTTACAGATAATCCTGAAAGAAGGATAAAAGAGCATAATTCCGGTAAAACTAAGTCAACAAAAGGTTATGTACCCTGGGAATTATTTTATACCGAAACAGCACTAAGCAGAACAGAGGCAAGAAGCAGAGAAATGTATTTAAAATCAGGTTGTGGAAAAGAATTTTTAAAGAGAAAATACATGGCCCCGTAGCTTAATGGATACCTGCCTGCCGGCAGGCAAGGCCTGCCTGCCGGCAGGCAGGGAGCATCTGACTACGGATCAGAAGGTTGGGGGTTCGAGTCTCTCCGGGGTCACAACCATGAAATATGAAACGTCTGCAGAATTAAATTTTGCAGGCGTTTTTTTATTGTGAAAGCATTAAATGTTGGTGGCTGAAATCTCACGTTGATATCTGAAAATAAAGCTGCATCAGGAAATAGAAACATATTATGCGAATATCGAAGGATTTTTCCAAAAAATCTGATAACCGAAATCAATGTTGGCCGGTAAAATTATTAAACCGTTGAATCTTGAGAATCTTTCACTTAGTTTGAGATGACAATCGATTGGTTATCTATTGGGGAGGGTAGGAGGGCGTCGAAGCCGCCAACCTACCCCTCCCAACACAAAAGCTCGAAAAACACCGTCATTTCGAGATGTAACCCCAAATAAAAATTGGGCACAATGCTGATATGACAGGGAATGAACATTATATTATAAATGTATCTTCTTTGTGATTTCCTGGCGCCTTGGAGCCTTGGTGGTAAAAATAATATATGCCACAAAGCCACCAAGCCCACGAAGTTTCACAAAGTTCCCGATGCGGTATTTTGCTTCAGTCTTAATTGTCAGACTATGGGCATGTTAAGTAAATCCGTTATTGGTACCGTAGGGAGAAATCTCAACTATTAACCGGGCACCAATGAATCGAAATCTTCATATACATTTTTTTCAGTTTTACCCGACATACACCTGTAGTTAATTTCGCTATACCCGGTCCATGTTTAATTGAATTTACCATAGACATGGTATAGGCATGGTATAGGGGTGAAATATGAAATATCATTGTGTGAGCGTTTGAAAGTTTTAGCGTTTAATTATTAGGAATTAGACAATTATCAGGTAAATCACTTAAACAGTTATACCATCAAACATTAAAACATATATGAAATTCAGCACCTGTTCCGGGCACATGGGCTGTTGGAAATAAACAGCCCCAAGAATCCTCCGAATGCCAGGCTCTGCAAAATATCGGTGGTGGAGAGGGAATCCAAGTACATTCCTTCGGTCAGGTAAAAGAAAACAAAACCTGCGGCGGCACCTATAAGGATGCCTGCCAATGTTCTTTTAAGTTGTTTCGTTCTTATAATTTTTATAAAGGCCTTATCTTCATTCCCGGTTTCAAGCTTCTTTGTTTCTATTTTCATCTGGTGTTTTTTAAAGATGTAAATATATACATACTTAGTAAAATTCATTCAACATCCGAAAAATTAAGGCTTTTTTTATCTATGATAATAAAAACAAAACCACGGTAAATAACAAAACCAGAAACGAGCAGGTATGCTGCATATTTGAAAAACAAAGAATAATTGTCACTGTTTGGTTTGTTTCAATATTATTTTTATTAGGTGGTTGTTCAAATCACAAAATCTCACAAATAAAAAAAGTGGAAAACATAACAGCTTTTGCAAGGCTGTATGGTTATATCAGATGGTTTCATCCGAGTGATGAAGCAAAGCAGATCGATTGGGACAAATTTCCACAAATAAAAACCTCATAAATTTATGAGGTTTTTAAATTTAAATCAATACCACGATATTCTAAAACCTTGGCGGATACCTTTCTGAATAAGATTCATAACCGTAATGGGTGTGCACTGAATCAATAAAAGTGTAATCGGGATGCTGTGGCCAGACATCTTTATCAAAACCCGGTGCATTTTCCAGTTGTTCCTTGTTGACGTTCAGTACAGCGTAATCCCGTCCGTCTTCATGCTCAAATTTGAATGATTCAAGGGGGATCGCAAAATATTTGTCTCCTATTCCGAGGAAACCACCAAAGGACATCACTGCATATGCAACATTTCCATTGTTCCAGTCGATCATCAGATCTTTAAGCTTTCCAACATCTTCACGTGCATGATTGATGACTTTCATGCCATCAATAGTAGAGGCAGATAATAATTTGGGTGCCATAACATTTAATTTTTAATTATTAATACCCCCATAAACCCAAAGCTGTGCCAATAAGATTTTTGAAAAATCTGAACAGGATGATGTCTGTGCTTCTGTAGTGTAACACTTAAATAATCATTGGTATATTATAAGGTATAAGCGAATAGCTGTTGTTGTTGTTTTACACATTTTTCCCAGTTAATGGGGTAAAAAATCTTCAATTGATAAAGGGTGTAACCTTTGAAATGAATGGTATGGAATATTACAGGTAAAACATTATGTGCCTCCGGTAGATAAGAGCACTTCCTTCCTAGCAATATTGTGATTTATGTCATATTCTGGAAGTGTCGGTTCACCTGTTATCTGCACCAGTACAACAACAACAAAAATGGTGGGTTCAAATGTCAGTTATGCGGGCTTCACCGGATTTAAATCATAAAAGTAAAAGAACATAGGAAACTACATTTAACCCAACATTTTAATTATTGGTAAAAATTTCTATCTTTCGCCCCTAAAACGAAGCCAATGCCAAAGTTCCCACACTATCTTCAACCCGATGCAATGGATTGCGGACCAACATGCCTGCGCATTGTGGCAAAGTATTTTGGGAAGCATTATAATCTGGATACTTTAAGGGAGCTGACATGGAAAACCAGGGAAGGCGTTTCGTTGCTGACAATCAGCGATGCAGCTGAAAAAATAGGTTTCCGTTCACAGGGAGTTCGCATTACAATGGAGCAACTTGCTGACGTTCCTTTACCGGCTATCATCCACTGGACTCAGAATCATTTTGTTGTTCTACATAAAATAAAGAAAAAATATAAGCCTTTTGGTGGCATCACGGAGGGGGTAGAGTTTCATATTTCCGACCCTGCACATGGCTTGTTAAAGTACAGCCAGGAAGAGTTCGTAAAATACTGGGCTTCCACCCGGCATGAAGGTGAACCGGCAGGCATAGCTTTGATTTTGGAACCTACTTCCGATTTTTATGTGGAAGAGGGGGAGAAAGTAAATAAAACAGGTTTCGGATATCTGCTTTCTTACCTGAAACCATACCGGAAACTTCTTACTCAATTGGTATTAGGTTTTCTGGCCGGAAGTATTCTCAGCCTGATCTTTCCTTTCCTGATGCAGGCGATAGTGGATGTGGGGATATCTACAAACAATCTCAATTTTATTGTACTGGTCCTTGTGGCCCAGCTTGTCCTTGTTTTAAGTCAGACAGCTGTTGGGTTCATCCGCAGCTGGATTATGCTGCATACCAGTGCGCGTGTAAGCATTTCACTCATATCCGATTTCCTGATTAAACTGATGCGGTTGCCCATCCGCTTTTTCGACACAAAACTTATTGGAGACCTCCGTCAGCGGATCGACGACAACCAGCGGATTCAAAGCTTCCTTACAGGAAATCTGATCAGTATGTCGTTTGGAATTTTCATATTTGTTATTTACAGTTTTGTGATGGCATACTATGACTGGTCGATCCTGATGGTGTTTTATGCCGGAAGCAGCCTTTATGTACTTTGGATCCTGATGTTTCTTAAAAAGAGAAAGGAAATTGATTACAAAAGGTTTAATGTTGCCTCAGCCAACCAGAGCAATGTTTACCAACTGATAACCGGAATGCAGGAAATCAAGCTCAACAATTGTGAGAAGCAGAAAAGGTGGGAGTGGGAGAGGATCCAGGCAAAACTATTTAAAGTAGGTGTACGGGGAATGATGCTCAACCAGAACCAGCAGGTAGGTTCCATATTCATCAATGAAATCAAAAACATCATAATATCATTTATCGCTGCCAAAAGCGTGGTCGACGGCAGTATGACTCTTGGTATGATGGTAGCCATACAATATATAATAGGTCAGCTGAATTCCCCTATTAACGAATTTATAGGATTTATTCAGGCCGGGCAGGATGCTAAAATCAGTTTGGAAAGGCTGGGGGAGATCCACGGGCAGGATGATGAAGAGCGTCTTGAAATACAGAAGAACTACGAGCTGCCCGAAAGAAGAAGTATTGGAATCGACAGGCTGACGTTCCATTATGAAGGCCCCAAGTCGGCCCGTGTGCTTGATGACATCAGCCTGTTGATACCGGAGAACAAGGTTACAGCCATTGTTGGTGCAAGCGGAAGCGGAAAGACTACCCTGATTAAGTTGTTGCTTGGTTTTTATCCTCCCAATGAGGGGAAGATTGAGATCGGGGGAATTGGATTAACCCAGTTTAACATGGAGATGTGGCGCAGCAACTGTGGGGTGGTGATGCAGGATGGTTTTATATTTTCAGATACAATTGCCCGCAATATAGCGGTTGCAGACGATTATCCAGACAGGGAAAAGCTGCGCAGGGCGGTAGATATTGCCAACATCGGTGAATATATAGAAAGCCTCCCGTTACGCTATAACACAAAGATAGGGCAGGAGGGTACAGGCTTGAGTCAGGGTCAAAAACAGCGTATCCTCATAGCCAGGGCTGTTTATAAAGATCCGCCTTTTCTGTTTTTCGATGAGGCAACAAATGCACTGGATGCAAATAATGAGAAGGTAATAATGGATAATCTTTCTTTGTTTTTTGAGGGACGTACAGTTGTTACTGTTGCACATCGGCTCAGCACTGTAAAAAATGCTGACCTTATTGTCGTTCTCGATAAGGGTCGCATTGTTGAAACAGGGAATCACGAAGAACTGGCTGCCAGACAGGATGCTTATTATTCGTTGGTAAAGAATCAACTGGAACTGGGAAGTTGAAAAATTGTAAAACTGAGAGATTGTAAAATTGTATAGAAACTGAGAAATTTTAAAATTGTAAAACTGCGAGAATGTAAAATTGTACTAGAAATTGAGATTTTGCGAAATTGAACGTTAGTAATTGGATTGTCAGTCATAAATAAATTTTAATTAGTATTATGGAGAAGAATTATTTAAGCATTGATAAGATCAGTTCTTATATGATTGCACTTGATTATTCTAATGAAATTTGGAATTTGGTTATCACGTGGGATTATTTCTCAAAAGATACCGTTGGAAAACAACTTGTAAGGGCTGTGGACTCAGTATCAGCAAATATTGCTGAAGGATTTGGCAGGTATTCGAAAAAAGATAAGATAAGATTTTACAGGATAAGTATTGGATCACTGGAAGAAACAGGTGACTGGATCCGGAAATCATATATCAGGAAACTGATTACTAAGGAAGTTCATGATCATTGCCTCGAAATTATGCTGAATATTCGGAAAGAGATTCTTCATTTAATTAACTTTACCAATGAAAAACTTAAATATTAAAATCATTTTTACAATATCGCCATTCAGCCATTTTTCAGGTTATCCATTTCTCAATTTATCAATTTAACCATTTATCACTTTGCCAGTTCAAAAAGATATTGAGATTCGTTCAGAAGAAGTACAGGAGATTTTGGGTACTCCGCCACGGTGGATCATCCGATGGGGAATTACCATCATGCTGATTGTTGTTATGGTGCTGGTTTCCGGCAGCTATTTTTATAAATATCCTGACCTGATTAAAGCCCGCGTTACCATTTTATCAGAGAATCCCCCTGTACAGATTGTAGCTAAGGCAAATGGAAAACTCGATCAGCTTTTTGTTTTAAATAATCAGGTTGTTGAAGAGAACCAGGTACTGGGTGTTTTAGAAAATACGGCAAGTTATACGGATACATACCGTTTGCTGGAAATACTTGAAGATGTCCGCCCCTATTTTGAAGATACTGATATGTTCAGGGATATATCCTTCTCAGAAAACTTCAGCCTGGGGCAGTACCATCCATATTACTCCTCATTTATTAGCCAATTGCGCAGCTATCAGACTTTTCTTACTTTTAATCCATACACCCAGCGGGTAGAGTCGCTTCAGAAGCAGGTAGCAGATTATCGCAATTATGTTGAAAAATCGAGGGAACAGATTTCTGTTCTTCGCCAGGATTATGAACTTGCGTATAACCAGTTTTCCCGCGATTCTTCGCTTTACCGTCAGCAAATCATGTCGGAAGTTGATTATGAGAAATCAAAAGGCAATATGCTGAAGCAGAAGTATGCCTATCAGAATGCAATGACCGGGCTTGCCAATACACAGATTACAATGAATAACCTGAGGCAGCAGATACAGGAGCAGGAGGTGCTGAAGGCTGAAGCAGGCAGTCAGCAGCTGGCAGCACTGAAAGAAAAGTATGATAATCTTTCAAACCAGCTTAAAACATGGGAGCAGCTATTTATTTTAAAAACACCCATTGCAGGTGAGGTAACATTTACGAACATATGGAGCGCCAATCAATTTGTTACAGAAGGGAACATAGTTTTTACCGTTGTTCCTGTGAAAGATCAGGAAATTATTGGCCGTGCAACGATCCCCATTGCAGGAGCGGGAAAAGTGGAGGAAAATCAACGTGTCAATATAAAACTTGACAATTATCCACATATGGAATATGGTATTGTTGAAGGGAGGATTGCAAATATTTCAAAAGTACCTGTAACCACGGGACAGGG
>JAEYNZ010000066.1 GCA_023412195.1 Bacteroidota bacterium | reverse complement strand
ACTCTTATTTGATGTATAGCATCATAGAATTCCACGGTTTGTACTGCACGGAGCACCTAAATTTAGCGTATTTTACAGTTATTTCATTACGGGCTATGTTGCTGATATTGAGGGACTCTTATGTAATCATCTATCATTTAAAGTCAAAACGACCCCTGCCTGCCTTCCGCCAGCTGGCGGAGAGGGGAAAGACAAGACGCTCTTTGGCAGCATGCTGCCAAACTTGCTCTTTCCCATAGTCCCCCTTCGGGGGATTTAAGGGGCCGTTTATAATATTATTATTCATCGGGCTGTAAAACTCCTTATTGAGGGACTTGTGTCTCAAAATCTTGTGTCTTGTCCTCCAGCCTGCAACTATATTTGCTTAAGGATATGTATGCAGATCCTCCTTATTTTATATTCCCTGCATATCCTGCTGTTTATCGTTAAAATTCCATTGATTATCTAAAAAGCAGGTAGCATTTCATATAACTGTTTAATTTTATGCTTTAAATGAATCAGATGCTGCCTGTCAACCAATATATCAGTCATTTTACAGAAGTCTGGGAAAAGAGTCCCGACTACCTTTTTGTTTGCCGGAAATATTTACAGGCTGAACAGTCTGAAAGGGAATCAGGGTTTAACCGGATTCAGGCAAAGCTGAAAAGCATTCAACCCAGGAATAAAAGAATGGCAGTACAGGAAGAAAAAGCTGCCGGAATATTTTTTCCCGTCTTCCGCTCCTTTATGGAAAACATATTCGATTATGAGCCTGATCAACTGGATATTATACTATCGGATTCCTTTAGAAATGTATCCAGGGATTTTTTTCACCAGGCCAGGGAATTCGGACCAGAACTGACATCAGAAAACCTCTACCAGGGTTTACGTAATGTATGGATAATGAATGGTATTCAGCTGATGATGGATCTGCCGGTGGAAATTACTTCCTCCGTTTTTGCCTATAGTATGATATATCCCTACAGCGATAATCTCCTGGATGATCCTGCTGTATCAGAAGGTGAAAAAAAGGCTTTCAGCCAAAGGTTTAACCGCCGGCTTCATGGTGAATCGGTTGAACCATGTAATCATACAGAAAAGCAACTGTTCCTGCTGGTTGAAATGATCGAATCGCAGTACCCGCGTGAACAATATCCCAAAGTTTATGAGAGCCTGTATGCCATCCAGCGCGGACAAACCCGCAGCCTCTCACTGAGTGGCTGCAACAGAATGACTGACGCTGAAATCAGGGAAATCTGTTTTGAAAAAGGGGGTGCATCTGTACTGGCCGATGGTTACCTGGTGGCGGGCAACCTCACTCAGATCGAGGAACAGGCCCTTTTTGGCTATGGTATTTACCTGCAACTGCTCGACGATGTTCAGGATGCCAGGGAAGATGCGGAAGCATCAACCCAAACGTTATTTTCAGGCAGGCATGCAAACCATAGCCTTGATTCTTTGCTGAACCGTACCATCCATTTCGGCCGTAACGCATTACAGAAAATGGCCTGCTTTAAAAGCAATAATTCAGAGACTATGATCCGGTTGATGAACCGGAGCATAGAAATGATGGCAGTTGAATCAGTTGGACTGAATCCAGGCTCATGGTCTGAAGAATATCTTACAGCCCTGGAAGAATATTCACCCCTGAGGTTTGAATTTCTCCGGCAAAAAAAGTCGCAGTCGAAATCGCAGCGCCTTGCCCTGTTCAAAAAATATTTTGAACAGACGCCCTCAGGCTGGCCTGTTATTCAGAAAAGCAGTAAAGCGAGTTAAATCCTCTCAGGATTAAATCATTTCCCACAATTACCGGCGATGAATGGAAATTATCGTCAAGCGGATTCGAAGCCAAAACTTCGAAGGTTTCACCTGCTTTTAATACCATGACTACCTTGTCGGCTGCTATATATATCCGGTCGTTTACTCCTGCCGGAGACGAATAAAGGGTGCTGATGTCGCTGAGATTTATTTTTGAATAGAAGGGTTTGCCTGTTTTTGCATCCAGGCATGTCAAAAATCCATTATTGACACGCAGAAAATAAAGTTTACCGTTCATCAAAAGAGGTTGAGGGGTATAAGGGGTCTCCTGGTTGTATTCCCATAAAAGGGCAGGTGTTCCCTTTATGTCACCTTTGGCTTTCGAAGGATCGATAGCCTGCAGGGCACTTCCCCTGAACCCGCTCATCACATAGAGGATGCCTTCAGAATAGACTGGGTTTGGTATTACATTCCTTGTTAAACCAGTTGAAGTCCATAAAACATTGCCTGTATTGAAGTCATAGGCTGTTACATGGTTTGTGGCGCTTGTAATGACCTGTGGCTGTCCGTTTATTTCAATCACCAGCGGCGTTGACCATGATGTTCCTTCATCTCGTTTTACCTCCCAGACTGTTTTGCCTGTTTTGGTGTCCAGTGCATACAGGAAGGAATCGCCTTCATGGTCCCAAAGTATAAACAGTCGGTCATTATATAGGAATGGTGAAGCTCCTTCTCCAAAGCTCATATGTTTTTTCATCTGCCCGAAATCGCGCTGCCAGATGATGTTGCCATTAAAGTCAAGGCACCAGGCACCCCGCGAACCAAAATAAGCATATATAAATTCACCGTCGGTGCATGGTGAATTGGATGCCCAGCTTCCAAGGTCATGTGTACTTTCCTGTGGCCATTCACTGACAACGGTTTTTTCCCACAGAATTTTCCCGTTCCCGCGGTCAACCAGCAGAACTTTAAAATCATGTACCTTGTCGGTCTGGTTAGGTGCCATACGGCTACCACCTTCAGTTCCCTGCGGTGCATCAGGAGAAACCTGTCCAGTCGCAACAGCTGTCTGCAGGATGATTTTATCTCCCCACACGATAGGAGTTGCATGTCCCTTACCCGGAATTGCGGTTTTCCATTTCAGGTTTTTACTTTCACCAAACTCAACCGGAGGATTGCCTTTTATAGCCGCTCCAGTAGCCAGGGGGCCTCTCCATTGGGGCCAATGTTCAGCTGCAGGATTCTGTGCATGAGAAGGTGTCGAAACAAAATTTAAAGCGAAAATGAACAACAGAAGGAAAAAGAGCTTAATTTTCATAGATGTTGATTTTTTTTTTTTTTGACCTGTTAAAATAGAAAAAGTTTAAAATGAAAAGATCAGTTCATCATACAATAACATATTATTAGGAGATTAACAGGTACCAACTCATGATTAAATTCAATTTAAACTCAATATAAACTCAATATTAATTCAATATAAAGTCTAATTTAACTGAATTTGAATTGAGTTAATACTGACTTAATACTGTATTCAAACTGAATTTAAAATATTCTAAAACTCTTTTTTGAGGTATAAATTTTGGTATATCTGTTGTATCAGGGTAGAAGAATTAGTAAACAAAAATTGCAGTTTGTTTTCAGGAATTGCTACTTTTATCAGCCGAAGGTGTAACCCGGCAGCCTGTTTGGTTACCAATTCCAAAAAATATAATTTATGAGGGAAAAAATCATCCACCTGGAAGGAATTACCAAGAACTATAAAATAGGGACGCAGGTAGTACGGGCGCTTCGCTCTCTTTCGCTTGATATATACCGCGGTGAGTATGTTGCTATCATGGGTGCATCCGGTTCCGGTAAATCGACTTTAATGAACATCATCGGTTGTCTGGACACACCATCCGGAGGGCGCTATGTATTGAATCAAAAAGATGTAAGCCGGCTTTCAGACAATGAACTGGCAGAAATAAGGAATGCCGAAATCGGTTTCGTATTCCAGGTTTTTAATCTTCTTCCCCGCAGTACAGCACTTGAAAATGTGATGTTACCCATGGTGTATGCGGGAGTGCGTAAACACGACAGGAAAGACCGCGCCACATCAACACTTACAGATGTAGGCCTGGCCGACAGGATGCACCATAAGCCCAGTGAATTGTCGGGCGGACAGAGGCAAAGGGTTGCTATTGCCCGTGCACTTGTAAATAAACCTTCCATCCTTCTTGCTGATGAACCTACCGGAAACCTCGATTCAAAAATTTCGGAGGAGATTATGAAATTGTTTTCGGAAATTCACAGGAAAGGCAACACACTGGTAATGGTTACCCATGAGGAAGATATCGCCATGCATGCACACAGGATCGTGAAACTGAAGGATGGTGAAATTGAGTCTGATGTGATTAATCCGAATCCCGTATATTAGGAGGTTATTGAATGGGAGGTAAATTCAAAATCTATACAAAAACAGGTGACGACGGGACTACAGGACTGGTAGGAGGCACAAGGGTAAAGAAACAGGATACCCGCCTGGAAGCATACGGAACCGTTGATGAGCTCAATGCTGTCATAGGTGCAGTGCGCTCATATCCCATTGCTGAAGATATGAAAAGTATGCTGGAGGAAATTCAAAACAGGCTGTTCAACATAGGTTCCAGGTTGGCATCTGATGAAAAGGGTGATGTTATTACTGCGCGGCTGGCGATTAATGAAGCTAACCTGAATTTTTTGGAAAACAACATTGATCTTCTTGAGCAGGAACTTCCTGAACTGACACAATTTATACTTCCTGGTGGGGATATGGCTGCAGCACAATGCCATGTTGCCCGTACCGTTTGCCGCAGGGCTGAACGTCGTATACTTGAATTCGCGGAACTGGGTAAAGTGGAGCCTGAAATTATCAGATATATGAACCGCTTGTCTGATTTTTTGTTTGTTCTTTCACGCAAACTTTCTGCTGCAGGTGGGGTAGAAGAGAAACCATGGAAGCAGGACTAAATTTTTTTTTTGGGTTTGATTTTCATGTCAATTTTTTATTATATTCGCGGCAAAGTAAAAAAAGCGTTACACCACTTAAAACCGTTGAGATGTATTGGACTCTTGAATTAGCTTCAAAACTGGAAGATGCACCCTGGCCGGCATCAAAGGACGAATTGATCGATTATGCCATTCGCTCGGGAGCACCCCTTGAAGTGATTGAAAATCTTCAGGAAATTGAAGATGAAGGTGAAATATATGAAAGCATTGAAGACATCTGGCCGGATTACCCAAGCAAGGATGATTTTTTCTTCAATGAAGATGAATATTAGTAAATAAACAAAAGATATTAAGCAGGTTTTTAAACCTGCTTTTTTGTTTTATACATTCGCCAGAAGTCCCCCGTCAACATACAGTATATGCCCGTTTACATAATCTCCTGCTCTTGATGCAAGAAATACTGCTGCCCCCTGAAGCTCCTTTACCTGTCCCCACCGGTTGGCAGGTGTCCTTCCGCAAAGCCATTTATCAAACTCAGGATTGTCCTTCAACGGTTTGGTAAGTTCTGTATCAAAGTATCCCGGTCCTATTCCATTGACCTGGATGTTGTATTTCCCCCACTCGCTGCATAAAGCCTTTGTCAGCATTTTAATTCCTCCCTTTGAAACAGTATATGGGACTATGGTTGGCCGGCCCAGTTCACTCTGCACCGAACAGATATTGATAATCTTGCCTGCTTTCCTGTTAATCATGTATCTGCCCACTGCCTGCGACATAATCATGGCTCCGGAAATGTTCACGTCCAGTACTTTTTTCCAGTCAGCTTCATCGAACACTTCGAAAGGTTTCCTGATGTTAATGCCTGCATTGTTTACAAGTATATCAATCGGCCCGTTGTTTTCTTCATACAGGCTAACAGCCGTTTCTGCCGCCCTGAAATCAACCACATCGAAAGCAAGCAGGGAAACCTCATATCCTTCCTGTCTCAGCCAGGCAGCCGCTTCTTCCAGTTTTTCTTCATTGCGGCCATTTAAAATGACTTTTGCACCGGCTCCTGCAAGCCCTTCAGCGATGGCTAATCCGATACCGCTTCCCGAACCGGTTACAAGCGCTGTTTTGCCCTTCAGGCTGAATAATGAAAGAGTATCCATATTTTTAAAATCTAAAGTTTTATTGCAAGGTTTTTTAGGGGGATCAGGTCAAATTCGCCATGTATTTCTTCATTTTTTAAACCGGACACAAACTTTTTGTTCAGCATAAACAGTTTGCTGTTGTATGTGTCCTGCGGCCAGGTATTGTCTGGTGTGAAATTTTCATAATCGTAGTCAGTAAAATTTAATTCACATGTCGACAATTCCCATTCATAGTCATCATTTGTAAAAAGCAATGGAAGTCCATGTGTACGGCACATCACCGGCCTCGATTCATAAATGGTGCAGGAATGGTTTTTTAAAAAAACACAGCGTTTCCCAATTTGATCGTCTGACTGTTCAATGTATTTCGCCTCCATTCCTTTCTCCTTCAGTTCATCGAGAATAGAGTAAAATTCAACGGGCAGTATGCTGTAATCCATGCAGCATAAATCACATCCTTTGCCGCATTTCATATGAGTTGCGTGCTGTGTGGAAAGCTTTTCAAGTTTGATGTCAATCTGTTTTCTGAGGGCGCGGTATGCTGTAAAATGTTTTTCTGTTTGCATATTTGTACAGGTACTATATATTTGACTGACAAAATACGGTAAAATTTTATATATAAAAGGAACATTTCACTATTTTTACCATAACAGAACAGAACAGTTGAATCCAAAATCCGGAATATGAAAAAGATTATTATCAGTCTCATCCTTATGTTAGTAGGTGCCGTTGTTTCGGCTCAGTATGTCAACTTTGAATTTCTTGATTATAACCTTCCTGTGGAGGAAAGGGTAGATATACTGGTGTCTCAAATGACCGTACAGGAAAAGATAGATCAGATGGTTTATACATCAAAAGCCATTCCGCGGCTTGGTGTTCCGGAATATAACTGGTGGAATGAAGCTTTGCACGGAGTTGCCCGGGCGGGGTATGCCACTGTTTTTCCGCAGTCGATTACCATTGCGGGATCGTGGGATGAGGAGCTGATGTTCCGCGTGGCTGAGGCTATTTCAGATGAGGCACGTGCAAAGCATCATGATTATGTCCGCAGGGGCAAGCGTGGGATATACCAGGGGCTTACCTTTTGGTCGCCCAACATCAATATTTTCCGTGATCCCAGGTGGGGCAGGGGGCATGAAACCTATGGGGAGGATCCGCATCTTACAGGCCGGATGGGCATGCAGTTCGTAAAAGGTTTACAGGGCGATGACCCAAAATACCTGAAGGTGGTTGCCACAGCCAAGCATTATGCCGTGCACTCAGGCCCTGAACCCCTTCGTCACGAATTCAATGCACTTGTTAGTGAACGCGACCTGCATGAGACTTATCTGCCGGCATTCCGGACATTAGTAAAGGACGGGGGGGCATGGTCGGTTATGTGTGCCTATAACCAGTTTCGCGATTACCCCTGCTGTGCCAATACTGAACTGGATAATATACTTCGTAATGACTGGGGCTTCCAGGGGTATGTGGTTTCTGATTGTTGGGCTATATCTGATTTCTTTAAATTTCAGGATTTTTCTGAAGATGCTGCCGAGGCTTCTGCAGTAGCTGTGAAAAGCGGCACAGATTTAAATTGTGGTAATTCCTATCCGCACCTATCTGAAGCCCTTAAACGGGGAATTATAAGTGAAGCTGATCTGGATGTGGCAGTTAAACGACTATTCACTGCCCGTTTCAAACTGGGTATGTTCGACCCTGATGAAGTGGTACCTTATGCACAGATTCCAATAGGGATTAACACCTCTGATGAAAATTCTGCACTGGCCCTTGAAGCTGCTCAAAAGAGCATAGTGTTGCTTAAAAACGAAAAAAGTACCCTGCCACTTTCTAAAGACATTAAAAAGCTTGCTGTTATTGGCCCAAATGCCGACAATTGGGAAGCTTTGGTAGGGAATTACAATGGTATTTCAAAAAAACCGGTTACCGTGCTGGCAGGTATTCAGAGCAAACTGAAGAACGCCGAAATACTTTTTGCTGAAGGTGCACATCTGGCCGATGGAGTTTCAAATCTGCATCCCGTTCCTGCTCAGTACCTGTTAACAGAAAAGGGTGAACCGGGAGTGGTGGGTGAATATTTCAGCAATGCAAAACTTGAAGGTGAACCTGTTTTTACCCGCATAGATAAAAACATCGATTTTTACTGGGAATCAAACTCACCGTCACCCGGACTTCCTGATGATGATTTCAGCATCAGGTGGACTGGCTATCTTGTTCCTCCTGTTACCGGAACATACAGCATTGGTTCGTGGGGAATGCCAACGCTTGATGTGTGGCTGGAAGGTGAACGGATACTACGACAAAATTCTGAGCATCATGCATTCCACCAGGAAAAGGCTGTAAAACTGGAAGCAGGGAAAAAATACAAGTTTGTTTATGAATATAAGAACTGGTACGGCGATGGGGATGCCCGTCTGATGTGGGCGCTTCCGGATCCTGATATGCAAAAGCAAGCTGTGGATATTGCCCGGCAGGCTGATGCTGTTGTTTTGGTTCTGGGCCTTTCGCAGAGGCTTGAAGGAGAGGAGATGCCTATCCAGGTTGATGGATTTGCTGGTGGCGACCGTACTCACCTTATGTTGCCCAAAACACAGCGCGATCTGTTGGCTGCCATTGAAAAAACGGGCAAGCCTGTGGTGCTGGTGCTATTGAATGGAAGTGCCCTGGCAGTGAATGAAGCTGAAGAAAGGATTCCCGCCATTCTCTCTGCCGGTTACCCGGGACAGGAAGGTGGCAATGCAGTGGCAGATGTACTTTTTGGTGATTATAACCCTGCCGGACGCCTGCCCGTTACATATTATAAATCAGTCGACCAGTTGCCTCCTTTTGATGAATATGACATGTCGAACCGCACCTACAGGTACTTTCAGGATGAACCACTTTATCCGTTTGGTTACGGTTTAAGCTACACCACTTTTAAATATGACAACCTTGAATTGCCTTCTTCAGTGCAGGCAGGAGAACCGGTAAAGGTAAAGGTAAAGGTAACAAATACCGGCAATGTAGCCGGAGATGAGGTTGTACAGTTGTATCTGAAAGATGAGGAAGCTTCTACTCCCCGGCCGGTGCATCAGCTTGAGGGCTTCAAAAGAATAAACCTTAAGCCCGGACAGTCGGACGTAGTTGAATTTGAGTTGACGCCACGCCAGTTCTCAATGATAGGAACTGATGATACAAGGGTGATTGAACCAGGCTGGTTTGTTATTTCAGCAGGTGGGGGTCAGCCAGGTGCAAAAGGGGCATTTACTGTATCAGGAAGGATTAATCTGACAGGAAATATTGTTAAAATTGATTAGTGGGAGGCGCGTTCATTGCCTGCCCCATGCAAGCAATACTGTTACAAAATAATTTCTTGGGTTACCAGGATAATAATATCTTGGCGGGGTAGCACCGAATGCTGGTGCATTGACTAAAAGCATGCCGGCATAGTGCACATCCAGAAGATTCTGAATGCCGCCCTTGATTTCATAACGGATTGAACCTGATTCTCCCCGGTACTTAAGTTCAATATTGGTTAATCCATAGGAATCGTTGAAGCTGGTATTGGCATCGTTAACAGGCATCTTACCCGTATACCGGTGCCATGCTCTTAATTCAAGATTACGGACAGGTATAAAATTGGCCGCCAGAAGCCATGTGTTACGTGCCGTTCCCGGAAGCAGGTTGCCGGAATAATCACGGTCATTATCCACAAAATCCTTGAAATGGTAATTGGCCAGTGTCGCATTTCCACTGATAACAAGTGAAGGTAAGCTGACGGGGTTCAATACAATCCACCTGATTTCAGATTCAAGTCCGGGATGAAGTGACTTTCCTGCATTTACACCAACAAAAGCATCATCGCCCGTGCGCCGGGCAACAAGCAGGTTTTGAATATAAATGCGATAGTAACTGACAGTGGCATGAATTCGGTTATTGAAATTGGTTCTGACACCTCCTTCAAAGTTCCAGCCTGTTTCGGGTTTGATATCAGTGTTTATCTGCCCTTCAGGCAAGAGGGTTTCTTCAAAAGAGGGTGTTGAAAAACCATGACTTGCATTGGCAAAGAATGAGAATGTTCCATTCAGCCTGTAATTAATGCCCAGTCTGGGTGATATCACAGGATTATAGGAACGGGTTCCCGATTTGTCGCCGTCATCAGTGAAGTTATCTGTATAATCAAATCTTGTAAAATTTGCATTGAGGCCGGTTGATATATAAAGCTTCTGCATGAGGTTTGATTCAACCTGCAGAAACAGGTTTTCGTAATCCCGTTCTTCATTGTTGTCTGAAAGTGCCTGTTCCGGATTTTGGTTCGACCAGGTCGACCAGTTGTAATTTTCACGGAATATTTCAAAACCTGCCGTCAGAGTGCTGCTGATATTTTCTCCCGGCAGATACTTCTGATAAAACCCTCTTCCTCCAAAATAATCTGATGATTCCAGGAGCAGGTTGAAGGGCCTTGGTTCGTCGGCCTCTCTGAAGCTGCCAAAACCTGCAAGCGAAAACTTATTTCCATTGCCTGCGCGGTAGTTCATGGAGATACCCGCCTGTCCTTTAGTGTAGGCTTCATATCCACGGATGCCAAGCCAGTTTGCAGCTGCCTTCTCCGGATTGTTCAGGTAAGTATCCAGATCAACAGAGCTGGGAATATGTGCCTTCATCTTTGTAAATTTCAGCAGTGCCTCAAGGGTGAGTTTGTCCGACATCGCATATTCTGAATGGATCATGACATTAGCCCTGTTGGTGGTGTTGTTTTCCCTGAATCCCTGGCTGTTCAGTATGGAACCAAGGGCAAATACATAAAGGTTACGTTGGTGGATACCTGCAGTAAGGGTGTTTTTATAGGTATTGAATGAGGCAATGGTTGACTGGTGTTGAACAAAATCATGTCTGATGCTCCTGGGATGGAAGAGTATGGTTCCCCCAAGCCCGGCACCATACAGGCTTGAGGAAGGCCCCTTTATAATTTCGATCCGTTGGATACCCGGATTTTCCAAATCCTCAAGAGTGGTTTCACCATCACCGCCTGTTAACGGGATTTCACCAAAGTAGGCTTTAATCTTGTTGGAAGCATAAGGTGTACGGGTTCCGATTCCCCGGATGGTAAGCCTGTTGGTTGAAAGAGTTGCACTGTGCATCAGAACACTCGGCACCTGGTTTAGTGCCTCCACAGGTGTCAGGGCACTGCCCTGCTCAAGTTGCACAGGCATTACCAGGTTCACGGGAGCAGGAATGTTCATCAGGTTGTATGGCGTTCTGAATGAAGTTACTGTCACTTCATCAATTTCGCCCGAGAAAGCTGTGGTATCCTGCTTTGCAGGCAATGGCTGATTATCGGGAAAAATAGACTGGGAACTGAGCGAAAAGGGAAAAATAACAGGGTTAATCAACAGGCAGAACACTAAGATATTACGAAAAATCATGTCGGTAACAGGATTTAAAAAGATGGTTAATTGTTGTTTTTTCTTATATTAACAACCTAATAGTTAAAGCATATACAATGAATAAGCTGTACGTTTTGTTCGCATTACTAATATTTTTTAGGGTCTCTGCACAGGAAAAGCCTGATCCGGTTACCCTGGCTCCTGGTTCAAAAGCCATAGATTTTAACCTGAAAGGTGTTGATGGCAAAATGTATTCCCTCAATTCGTTTAAAGACGCAAAAGTACTTGTGATCATTTTCAGTGCTCCGCATTGTCCTACAGCACAGGCATACGAGGACAGGATTATTGCTCTTCAGAATGATTTCAGCAAGCAGGGCGTGCAGGTAGTAAAAATCAATCCGAATGATCCAAAGGCTGTTTGTCTCGAAGAAATGGGTTATTCCGATATGGGGGATACGTTTGAAGATATGGTCCAAAGGGCAAAGGATAAAGGGTACAATTTCCCATACCTGTATGACGGTGATACGGAAAAAACATCAATTGCGTATGGCCCGGCTGTTACCCCTCATGCATATGTATTTGATGGAAACCGTATTTTACGCTATGTCGGGAGGATAGACGACAATGAAAAACCAGGGACTGCCAGGCAACACGATTTGCGGAATGCAGTTGAAGCCGTGCTTGCAGGAAAAGAAGTACCAGTTGCACAAACCAAGGTGTTTGGCTGCTCAGTAAAATGGAGCTGGAAGGGTGACTGGAGAAAGAAACTGGATGCCGATTGGGCAAAAAAGGAGGTTCCACTTGAAGATCTTAGTGTTGACGGTTTAAAGAGCCTGATGAAGAATGATTCGGAGAAACTCCGTCTGATAAATGTATGGGCCACCTGGTGCGGACCTTGTGTAGCAGAATTTGACGAGTTGGTAGATACCTACAGGATGTATATGGGACGTGATTTCGAAATGTATACCATCAGCACCGACAGGGCCGACAGGAAGGTGAAGGTAAAGGAATTTCTTCAGAATAAGCAGTCGGCCATTAATGCCAATTATATTTTTGCCACCGATAACAAATACGACCTGATAGACAATCTCGATCCTGAGTGGCGGGGAGAAATTCCCTATACCGTGTTGGTGGAACCAGGCGGTAAAATAGTTTACCGTAGCTCCGGGGGTATTAAATTTTTAGAGTTGAGAAAGGCGATTGTGGAAAATAATCTGATTGGAAGGTATTATTGAATTACAGAACCCGAAGGGTCCAACAATAATAGCCATGGGTGGAACCCATGGGTAGATGAAGAGTGCCGACCCGAACCCTGAAAGGGTTCAATGCTAACAGATATAATTGGAAAATGTATAACCGGACCTGAAAGGGTTCAACCAATACTAATACTTATGTCAACCTTTACCCAAATTTTGTATCAGATTGTTTTTTCCACAAACAAAGGAGAAAGAACAATGAATTTAGATAATTCAGATAAACTCTACCACTACATCTGGGGTATATTAAAAATGAAAAAATGCAAGCTATATCAGCTTAATGGTACTGAAGATCATTTACATATACTAACCCATGTCCATCCGACGGTTTCATTGTCATCTCTTGTAAAAGATATAAAGATATCCAGCAGCCTGTATATAAAACAGGAGCAGTTATTTCCTTATTTTTCTTCATGGCAGGAAGGGTACGGGGCATTTACCTATCACATTAATCAAATGAATATATTGATGAAATATGTAAAAAATCAGAGGGAGCATCATCATATAAAGACATTTAAGGAAGAGCTGATTGAGTTTTTAAACGAACATGGGATTGAGTTTGATGAAAAATATTTGCTGTAGGTTCAACCCCTTCGGGGCTGAGGCGGTGGCTGCGCATTTTTCCACAGGTTTCACCTGTGGCTATTGTTATTCAATCCCTTCGGGATTCAGGGGAGGCTGCTTCTCATAGGTGACATCAATGCTGCAGGTAATATGGATCGCCGGACCAGGGATTTACTGGAGCATTTTTTTCGATTATTAGCCTGACCGGATTATGGATTCAAACAATCTTCCACAGGAATTCCTTTTAGCAGGTCATGCAGATTTTTTGCAGCCCTTTTCTGCAGTTCCCGGGCAGCATGGTCGGAATACCATGCATAATGCCCGGTACATATCGTGCGCGGATGATCTGTTAACGGAATCTGGACATCGGTTGCTGGCTCATTTTCATATACATCCAGTCCGGCACTGTGAACCTGTTGTTTTATCAGCGCATTGAGCAATGCCTTCTCATCGATGATTTCACCCCTTGCAGTATTGATGATGACAGGCCTGCACTTCATTTTTTTGAAAGCTTCTTCATTCAACAGGCGATCTGTTTCAGGAGTCAGGTTACAATGGATGCTGATGACATGTGATTGCTTCAGCAGCTCCAGAAAGGTGACTTTCCGTACTTTCAACCCGATAAAGAAACTTTCTGGTTTATATGGATCGCTGGCAATGATTTCCCTGAATAGGGGTGCCGCTTTCCTGCTGAATTCGCTTCCTATCCTCCCCAGTCCGATAATGCCCAGGGTTTTATCATGCAGTTCGAAAATATCTTCAACCGGTGGTGAAGCAAACCTGGTGGTAATCTGTTTTTTTGTATCCCACAACCCCCTGCTGCACGACAACATTAAGGCCAGAGCGTGTTCGGCTACGGCATGATTGGCATATCCCTGCACATTGGCTACCTTAATACCATGTCTGGTGCAGGCATCCACATCCACATTGTCATATCCCACACCATACCGCACAACAGCTTTCAGGTTCTTCATTTTTAAAAGGAAGTCAGCGTCAATGACAGTATGTCTAACCAGTATGCCGTGAGCTTCCCTGGCAAATGCAGCTTTTTCATCTTTGTCGCCTTTATACGCAGGATGAATTTTCAGATGGAACTCATCCTTGTTGAAAACTGAATGTTCAAATTCGTAAGATTTGTAGCCTGAATCAAGAATTACGATATTCATTTTTTTATATTTCCAGGGTTCCCAGGGTTTCTGCCCGTTGGTTTAATTTCATTTTTACTACCGTTACAACCTCTTTTCTATTCGCCGGCAAGGAAATTCTGACGTTACCTGCTTCCTGGTTAAAAGATAGTTTTTTTCCTTTAAGGACTAAGCAATCTTTTATGCGTACATCATCGGGGAAGGGAAGTTCCAGTATATCTATAGCAGAATTGAACAGGTAAATATATACCGTGCTGTCTTTTCTTGCTGCTGCCATAAGCTCATCCGGCTTATAAGGTCCCCCGGTTGTACCATACACGGCTTCACCGTATTTTTTAAGCCAGTCACCCATCTCCCTGAGCCGTTCGGCCTGTCGTTGCTCAATCCGGCCATCGGGCATTGGCCCTACATTCAGTAACAGGTTTCCGCCACCTCCCACAGTTTTAAGCAAAGTATGCAGACATTCTTCAGTGCTTTTAAGTTCATCATCCGGTTTCCACGACCATTGCGTGCATATGGTGATACAAGATTCCCAGGGCTGATCGATGTTGTAGGTACCAATCCGCTGTTCCGGAGTAGCGAAGTCACCCGCATACTGATCGGAAATTGTAATTCCTTCCATTCCTTTTCTGCCTTTATCCACCCGGTTGTTGATCAGGATTTTTTGATCGAGCGACTTCAGGTACTGGTAAAGGTTCTGTCCCATTTCATGTGACCAGGGTTCCTCCCATTCGCCATCGAACCACATGATCCTGGAGTTGTATTTTTCAATAAGCTCTCTTGTCTGCAAATGGATCAGCGGCAGAAATTTTTCCATATCACCCGTTTCCTTGCGGGTACTACCTCCCGGACTGCCAAGCGGGTAAAGCGGGTGCTTCCAGTCGCAAATGGAATAATAGGTGCCAAATAAAATCCCGTGTTTGTCACAGGCCTGTTTCATTTCCATCAGCACATCCCTTTTATAGGGGGTGGCCATGATATTGTAATCAGAATAAGCAGTAGGCCATAGACTAAACCCATCGTGATGCCGGCTTGTGATGATGAAGTATTTCATTCCTGCATCCTTCAGTGTTTTTATCCATTCATCTGCATCGAAACGCACAGGATTGAACTCTTTGTACAGATTATCATATTCATCAGAGGGTACCTCTTCGCCTCTCGACCAGCCTATTTCGGTTCCTTTCAGGCTGACAGGGCCCCAATGGACAAACATTCCGAATTTCATGTCCTGGAAATCTTTCAGCAATCCTTCATCGGTTCTGTAGCTTTGCGCCATTGTTGTGAGGGCAAAGGTTATTAATACAGGTACTAATAAAAACTTCATTGTTTGATAATTTAATCGTGATAAAACTAATAATACTAAGGGTCTTTTTATAGGTGGATTTGTAATAAATTATTTATTTGGAGATTGTGAATCAGTCAAACGAATGGCTACTATATTTACATTATTAATTTTAACCTATGAATCGTTTAAATATCCTATTTTCTCTGCCCTTTTTTTTAGTGATTATTGGGTTAGCCGATACTCAGGCTCAGATGAATATAACACCTTTAAACGGTGAAATTAATTTTGATGGAAAACCCGATGAAACTGCATGGCAACTGGTTCCCGAGTTTAATATGATTATGCACTATCCGGTTTTTGGTAATCAACCTTCTGAACTAAGCGATATCAGGATTACTTACGACAAGGATTTCCTTTGGATTGGAGCCATTCTGTATTATAAAGACATTACGAAAATGGTTTCCACCAGTAAAAAAAGGGATGAAACCTCCGATAACTCTGATTCGTTCGGTATCATTTTAGATACCTACGATGATAAAGAAAATGCCCTGGCATTTTTTACAATGCCTTCGGGTTTAAAAATTGACTATACTGTTTCGAATGATGCTGTCAGCAGAGGTGGACCGGATGGCGAAAGTACCAATTACACATGGAACACCTTCTGGGATGTTAAAACAGCAAAGGACGATGAAGCATGGTATGTTGAAATGCGGATTCCCTTTTCAAGTCTTAGATTCCAGAGTGTTAACAATCAAACCCGGATGGGACTTATAATTAACAGAAGGATAAGTTATCTTAATGAGATTAATACTTTTCCGGCCATTGACACCCGTTATGGCGAAAGTGCCCGTTTAAAACCTTCACTGTCTTCCCCGGTATACTTTAAAAATGTGCAGCCACATAACCCAATTTATATTTCTCCTTATGTACTTGGCGGATTTACACGCGATTACTTGCCGGATGAAGATGAAACGTCTTATGTTAGGAGTGATAAACCTAAATATACTGGTGGTCTCGATGTAAAGTATAACCTAAACAGTAACCTGACACTTGATTTTACAGTAAATACTGATTTTGCCCAGGTAGAGGCAGATGATCAACAAGTTAACCTTACACGTTATTCCTTGTTCTTTCCCGAGAAAAGGCTTTTTTTTCAGGAACGGTCAAGCATCTTCAGCTATAATCTTGGAGGGCCGCAGGAACTCTTTTACAGTCGCAGGATTGGTATTGCGCAAGGCCAACCGGTAAGGATAATTGGAGGTGCCCGGCTGGTAGGACGCGTGGGCGACTGGGATGTGGGTTTCCTCAATATGAATACCGAACAGTATAATGGAAATCCGGCGGAGAATTTTGGGGTCGCTAGGATACGTAAACAGGTTTTAAATCCAAACTCTTATGTGGGAGCGATACTCTCAACCCGTGTGGGCTTCGACGGGAACTACAACGCTTCGTATGGAGTCGATGGCATTTTTAGGGTTTTTGGTGATGACTATCTGGATATTAAACTGGCCCAAACCATGGAAAAAGGAATGGAAGCCAATCTTGTATCAGCAGATCCTACTTATTTTGCCGTGAACTGGGAACGACGGAACGACGAGGGTTTTAGTTACATTGCTAAATATGCATATTCTGGTCTTAACTTTAATCCAGGCACCGGTTTTATGTTCACACAGCAATTCCGGGAGTTTCGGGGAGAATTGCTGTATGGTTTTTTCCCACAAGAAACGGCCAGTGTTTTTAAACACCGTTTTAGCCTCGATTTTGCCTATCTGAATCGGCTTATTGACGGAAAACTTGAAAATTTTGAGATTGCCCCACAATATGTGGTCAACTGGAAGAATGGATTCTCCTTGTTCAACAGTCTTAACTTTTTGAGAGAAGGGGTTTTTCAAAATTTTTACCTGTCTGAAAATGTATTCGTACCTGAAGGCAACTATTTTTTCGTTAATCTTTTTGGTGATTTTGGTACGCCGCAAAACAGAGCTGTTGTGGGTAGATTTGGGTATGAATTAGGTGAATTTTACGACGGGAATCATTTCGCTGCCGAAGCTGAAGCAGCCCTGAACCTGTCGGCCAGCCTGCAGGTTACTGGTTCATATAAATTTAACAGGATTAAATTCCCGGATCGCAACCAGCAATTCACCAATAATCTTGCCCGGGTTAAGCTTACCTATATGCTCAATACTAAAATATCGGCCAGTTCTTATTTTCAGTTTAATGAAAACGACAACATGGTGATAACCAATTTCAGGCTTAGGTATAATCCTGCCGATGGTAATGATTTTTACCTCGTTTTTAACGATTTAAGATATATGTATGATAATCAGGCCGGGATTAACCCACCAGCATATCTAAACCGCACGTTGTTGCTGAAATATACCCACACTTTCAGATTGTAGATACGTCAACATCAGTTGAAGTTCAGGTTGCGGTATTATCGGCAGGTAATTATGAAGAAATTCAAATCTGTTGCTTTAAGGATTATTATTCATGCTTAAGCCTCAAACCCTACCCGGATTAATTTTCTTTAAAGGTTGTCATAGTTCTCATCCGGAACTGCTTTGCTCCCTCAACAACCTAAATCTGTGCCTCAGTGCTTGACTGGGTTCTAATATTTAATTGGCTGAATTGAATTTCCACGGCTGAAATATTTATTTTTATGGTCGTATTTTAACCTATGTCAGCCTTAGGCCGGAAATATCTAACTGTTGATTAATATGATTAAAACTGTTCCAAAGCTGTTTGTGAAGTCCGTAATTTTACTTTTAACAGCAATGATGCTTTCTTCATCCTGCAACGAACAAAATGTTTCATGGCCTGAGCCAACAATTGAATCAAAACCGTGGACCAGGTGGTGGTGGCCGGGCAATGCAGTCGACAGGGAAAATATTACCCGTGAACTTCAGGAAATGGCATCGGCCGGAATAGGAGGAGTTGAAATTACTTCAATCTATGGTGTGCAGGGGGAAGGACAAAGGGACATTGAATATCTTTCAACTGAGTTTTCCGAAATATTGAAATTTACATTGGAGGAGGCCAGAAGATTGGGCCTGGGAGTAGATATTCCTCCGGGAAGCGGGTGGCGTTGCGGGGGGCCTTTCGTGCCTGAAGAAAAGGGGCTGTGGTCGCTTAAAATGGATTCGTGGAAGCTGCAGGCAGGTGAGATTTTTGAACCTGCCGGGTTTGAAAATGGAGAAGCATTTTCATTCGTAGATGAAACAGGACGTGTGACTGTTCTCGATGCAGGGTTAAGCTTTACGGCGCCTTCGGAAGGAACTGTTTATGCAGCCGTCAGGATAAAAAACGGGGACAAGGTGAAACGTGCTTCCAACGGGGGTAAAGGCTGGGCAATTGATACTTTTGATGAGGATGTTACGGAATGGTACTTCGGGGAGTTCTGGAACAGGATGAAGCTGGATGATGCTATGGTACGCTGTTTTTTTCACGACTCTTTTGAATACAGTGGTGATTTCACTCCCCGGTTTACAGAAGAATTCAGGACAAGACGCGGATATGATCTGGCATTGGTCCTGCATGTTTTGGCAGGTGACGTTGAAAAAAATAATGACATGGCTGCCAGGGTGAAGTCGGATTACCGGGAAACCCTTTCCGACCTGGTGCTGGAATCATTTATACAGCCTATGACCCGCTGGGCCAACAGTCATGGAAGCCTGAACCGGAACCAGGCTCATGGTTCACCGGGGAATGTGCTGGATCTGTATTCTGCCTGTGATATTCCTGAGACAGAAATCTTCGGCAGAATAGTACCTGGTACTGTGGATATTTTCACTACAAAATTTGCATCATCTGCAGCACATGTGACAGGTAAGAAACTCGTTTCCTCCGAAAGCTATACATGGCTTGATGAGCACTGGACTGTCACCCCGGCTGATATGATCAGGGCTGCCAACCGGTATTTTTTAGCTGGTGTCAACCATATGTTTTTTCATGGGACCTGTTATTCCCCGGCCGATGCAGCCTGGCCCGGCTGGCTTTTTTATGCATCTTCCCAGGTAAACAGCCGTAATCCGCTCTGGCGTGAGCTGCCCTCACTGTTTAAGTATATAGAAAGAACTCAGGCTGTATTGCAGCAGGCTGTACCCCGTGCCGATGTGCTGGTTTACTGGCCATGGCATGATGTGGCTTCTTCGGGCAACGGAAGAATGTTTCTGAACCTGAATATCGACAAGGGCGACAAAGCACCCTGGTTCGGAAACTTTCCCATGTCGGAACTTTCTCAAAGATTAACAGATGAGGGATATACCTTCGATTATATTTCCGACAGGCAGCTGCTTAACTGCCGGATATCAGATGGAGAAATCATCACGGAAGGGGATGCAAAATATAAAGCTTTGGTTATTCCTGAAACGAATTATATGTCGGAGCATACCCTTCAAAAACTTGCTGAAATGGTTGCTCAGGATGGAAAAATATTCTTCGATAAGGACTTGCCAGCAAGCGTTCCGGGCATATATAAACTTGAGGAAAGGGCAGGGCAGATTGAAGATTTAAAAGCGGGAATGTCTTCTGAAGGCATTGTTGGGGATGTCATCAGCCTTCTGAATCATGCTGAAGTTCCGGGTGAAAAATCTCTGCGCCAGAAGGGATTTCATTTTCAAAAGATGAGCATGGATGATGAAGATTGGTATATGGTTGTGAACACCGGTATGGATTCAATTGATGAATGGGTTGAACTGAATGCCGATGCAGGATCGTATCTTTTTTATTTTCCTGAAAATGGTGAAATCAGCATTGCAGACAGCAGAAATGAAACCATTAGAATACAACTGGAGCCTGAGCGGATGGTTTTTATCCGCTGTTCAGACAGGACATTTAATCTGCCGCAGTACCGATATCATGAATCTGATATGAAACCGCAGGAGTTGGAAGGCCTGTGGAAAATTACTTTTCTTGAAGGCGGACCGGTTTTTCCTGGAGATATATCAACAGATGAACTGGTTTCCTGGACTCGCCTTGGAGATGAAAATACTGCAAGGTTTGCTGGTACTGCAAAATATTCTGCTGAGTTTGGATGGGAAGGTTCTTCATCCTCAGGATTGCTTGATCTGGGTGAGGTTTATGATTGTGCCCGGGTAAGGGTGAATGGGAAAGACTTCGGTGTTCTGTTCGGCCCTGCCTTCAGAGTTACAGTCGATAACCTGCAACAGGGGAAGAATCTTTTGGAAGTGGAAGTGACAAATGTTGCTGCAAACCGCATACGTGACCTTGATCTTCGTGGTACGAACTGGAAAAAGTTTCATGACATAAATTTTGTAAATATCGATTACAAACCCTTTGATGCTACTTCATGGCCGGTTAAGGATTCCGGATTGATGGGACCGGTTACTGTTGCGGGGTATTGATCCCTTATTTTCCATTGCCCGCTGAAGCGAAACAAGTGAAGGAATAAAAACAAAAAAATAATAACGGACGGTGCAGGTCAGATTTAAGTAATATTTTCACCATTTTAGCGAAACTTTTTCCTGAATTAATTTTGATACAATGAACTATTCAAAAAAACCTGTGGTTTCAAAAGATGTGCTGGTACCGTTCATTTTGATTACCAGTTTATTTGCCCTGTGGGGCTTTGCCAATGACATAACAAACCCGCTGGTGGCTGCTTTCCAGACTGTTATGGAGATGTCGAACGTTAAGGCAGCTCTTGTGCAGTTTGCATTTTACGGCGGTTATGCCACCATGGCTATCCCAGCTGCGCTTTTTGTTAAAAAATATAGTTACAAGAAAGGGATATTGATGGGCCTGGCCCTTTATGCTGTTGGCGCACTGCTTTTTTTCCCTGCAGCCCAGTTCGAAATCTTTGGTTTCTTTTTGGTATCACTATATATTCTGACTTTCGGCCTTGCTTTTTTGGAGACCACTGCCAACCCATATATTCTTTCAATGGGTGATCCTGAAACGGCTACACGCAGGCTGAACCTTGCACAGTCGTTTAATCCAATGGGATCGCTGCTGGGCATGTTTGTGGCTTCCAGATTTATTTTGGCTTCATTGGAATCGGATAAACGTGATGCCTCAGGAGAGCTTATTTTTCCCGCCCTTGATGAAGCACAAAAGGCAGTCATACGTACCCATGACCTGGCTGTCATCCGTGATCCGTATATCATACTTGGATTTGTTGTGATCACTATGTTCATCATCATCTATTTTTTTAAAATGCCCAGAAGGGCAGGAGCAGATCATACAATCAAAGCTGTTGATTCTTTTAAACGGCTTTTCAGGAACGTTCGCTACCGGGAGGGTGTAATTGCCCAGATGTTTTATGTGGGCGCCCAGATTATGTGCTGGACTTTCATTATCCATTATGCCGATAACCTGGGAATACCCAAGGCTACTGCCCAGAATTACAACATTGTGGCTATGGTTATTTTCCTTTCGAGCAGGTTTATCAGCACCATGCTCATGAAGTATTTCAATACCCGGATGTTGCTGATGGTATTTGCCATTGGAGGTATGGCTACAACTACAGGTGTAATCCTCATTGAAGGAATGGCAGGACTGTATCTGCTGGTTGCAACCTCGGCATTTATGTCACTCATGTTTCCTACAATCTATGGCATTGCCCTTGAAGGTCTGGGCGATGATGCTACAATAGGTGCAGCCGGTCTTGTAATGGCCATAGTGGGTGGCGCACTGATGCCACCTCTTCAGGGTGCCATTATTGATTTGGGTAATGTAGGGCCTTTACCCGCTGTAAACTTTTCTTTCATTCTGCCGTTCATCTGTTTTGTTGTTATTGCCATTTATGGCTACCGTACTATGAAAGTACATCCGCGATTGCAGTTTAAATGAAAAAATCATGAAACTTGTCACCATTAAGGAAGCACGGTATGCAGCCGACCTGGCTGTTTTAAAAAGTCGACTGGAAGATGAAGGAATCATGTGCAGGCTGAAAAATGAGTTGAATGCACAGGTCATCAGTTACATTCCTTCTATCTATGTTGAGTTGCAGGTTGCCGAAAATGATTTGGAAAGGGCACTTGAGATCATGAAGGAAACGGAGCAGGAATAAGTGACAGGGGGAGATCGCTCCAGCTGTGCTTTAATGCTTTAGGTTTGATTGCCGGGGATGATTGGCAGAAAGTGTGTTTTGTTTGAGAATGGGTACATTTTAAGTTGTACAGAGATGCATAAAAAGTATTTTTGAACCGTTTAAAGGGAATTATTGAAACAAAACATCATTCGTAAAATTATTCATATCGACATGGATGCATTTTATGCATCAGTTGAACAGCTTGACCATCCTGAGCTAAAGGGGAAACCTGTAGCTGTTGGTGGTTCCCGGGAAAGGGGTGTGGTGGCTGCAGCCAGTTATGAAGCCCGCAGGTATGGTGTACGTTCTGCCATGTCATCCAAACTGGCAAAACGGAAATGTCCTCATCTCATTTTTGTCCCGCCCCGATTTTCGAGATATAAGGAAATATCAAATCTCATCCGTAGTATTTTTATGGAATATACCGATCTGGTAGAGCCTTTATCTCTCGATGAAGCTTACCTGGATGTTACTTTTGCAAAAAAGGGAAAACCTTCTGCAACACTTATTGCTCAGGAGATTAGGAAAAGGATATGCGGGGAAACAAACCTTACTGCTTCTGCCGGAGTGTCATACAATAAGTTTCTGGCTAAGGTGGCATCAGATGTAAATAAGCCAAATGGAATTTTTGTAGTGACTCCTGATATGGCTCAGGATTTTATCGACGAACTGGAAGTGCGTAAGTTCTATGGGATCGGAAAGGTTACCGCTGAAAAACTGAATAAGATGGGAATCTGGTTCGGGCGTGACCTCAAACGGATTGACCGGCTTGAAATGGTAAGGCTATTCGGGAAGTCAGGACATTATTACTATGAGATCAGCCGGGGCATCGACAACAGGCAGGTGGAGCCGTTTCGTGAGCGCAAGTCCATAGGTGCCGAAGAAACCTTCTCAACTGACCTGTATCTGGAAATGGAACTGGAATCGCAGTTAATGGAGGTTGCAGAAACAGTATGGGATCGTTATGCGAGATCGAACGTAAAGGCAAAAACCCTTACTTTGAAATATAAATATGCCGATTTTGAACAACATACCCGTAGCAAGACTTTTTCAGGATGGTTTACTGCCCGGGAGGAATTCATGGTTGAATCATTAAGCCTTCTTCATTCTGAGCAGTTTGTAAAAGGCATTCGCCTTTTAGGACTAACTCTTTCTAACTTTCAGACCGAGGAAAGAAATGAACCGGTGCAGCTGACAATTGATTTTTAATGTTTCTTTGGAGTTTCAGAGTTAAGTTGTATTTTAAGCGGGTTGTAATCATCAGGTCATTTAGCACTAACTTTCTTATATTCTTTACCCAATGAAAAAGTTTATACGTTATCTTCTGATATTCCTGGTTCTGGTGGTGGCAGTTTATTTTTTAGGCCCAAAACCTTCCCGTCCGGAGCTTAGTAAAGATTTACCTTCTCTTCCAGGTGGTACTGTCAGTACTGAGGAATACATTGCATCAAGAGAATCGCAGTTTGTCATAAAGGATGATAACCATTCGCGTATTGTCTGGGTCAACGATACGTTGAAGGAACGTACTGCCTATTGCCTGCTTTATCTGCATGGTTTTTCTGCCTCCTGGTATGAAGGATATCCTGCACATATAAATTTTGCAAAGCATTTTGGAATGAATGCCTATTTTCCCAGGCTTGCTTCCCATGGACTTGAAACAGAAGATCCATTAATTGATATGACACCCGACAACCTGTGGGGATCGGCAAAAGAAGCCTTGATGGCTGCTCAGAACCTTGGCCGCAAAGTCATTATTATGGGCACATCCACCGGTGGGACACTTGCCCTGAAACTTGCTGCTGACTTTCCTGAATATGTGCATGCTGTAATTTTGTATTCGCCCAACATAAGGATTAATAACAGTTCAGCATTTATCCTTTCCAAGCCGTGGGGACTACAGATTGGGCGTAAATTTAGCGGTGGCAACTACAGGGTGACCAGCGAAGACCTGCAATCTGAGGAATGCCGGTACTGGTATTGCCGCTACCGTGTGGAAGGTATAGTTTACCTGCAGCAACTGGTGGAAGCAACAATGAAAAAAGAGACTTTTTTACAGGTCAATGTTCCCGTATTCCTAGGGTATTATTATAAGGATCAGGATAACCAGGACCAGACTGTGCGGGTGGATGCCATGCTCGATATGTTTGAACAGCTTGGAACACCTGCAGAACAGAAGGTAAAGGTTGCATTCCCGGAGGCAGGTGATCACGTTATTGCCAGTGAACTTACATCTGGTTCGGTTCAGGAAGTCACAAAAGAGACCATCATCTTTGGGGATAAAGTCCTTAGACTAAAGCCTGCCCGTGTACTAGCTGATTTTTGATGCTGCAGGTTCATCAATAAACCATACCAAAACTCCTGTAACCGGTTCAACATGATAAGCCGGAAGTTTTTTTGCAGCTTCATCATTACTCATGATTTCTGAAATGCGGTCTGCCTTGCTTTCTCCGGTTACCAGGAAATAAATCCGTTTGGCATTATTCAGGATCCTTCCGGTAAGTGTAATTCTTTTCTGCCCCGTTTCCGGATGACTTGCAACCGCGCAAAGTTTTTCTTCATGGAACAGGTTTAACTGATCTGGGAAGATGGAAGCAGTATGGCCATCTTCACCAAGTCCCAGCAAAATAATATCAAAAACAGGGATACCGTTTTTGCTTTTCAGATTATTTCTTATTTCAGCTGCATAACGAATGGCTTCTTCTTCGGGTTGGATTTCCCCTTTTATGCGGTGAATGTTTCTCTCAGGAACAGAAATCTTTGAAAACAGGTAATCCTTAGCCATTTTATAATTGCTTTCCTCGCTTTCAGGCGACACGCACCGCTCATCACCCCACCAGAAATGAACCTTATCCCAGGGAATGGTTTCACGATGTTTTTTTGCCAGCACTTTAAAAAGTTTTTTAGGTGTACTGCCCCCCGATAGGGCAATATCATACCTGGGCTTAGGCCATTCAGCAATATATTTCCTGATCTCCTGTGCAACTTTCCTACATACTTTTTTGGGCTTAGGATATATTCTTACTTCAGTTGAAGTTTCCATTATCTTTATTTTTAGTATATCTAATTTGTGAATTTATTCTTTTAAAGCTCACACCAGTTGCCATCGTCCGAAAGGTTTTTGCATGGATAGCGCCAATCTCCTCCATCAATGAGATTATCTGAGACTTCAGGTCCCCATGTCCCTGCCGGGTACCCATAAACGGGAATCTCTGGATTATCCTTCCATGCATTCAGGATGGGCTGTACAAATTTCCATGCTTCTTCTACTGCATCGCTTCTTGAAAAAAGGGTAGCATCGCCATGCATGCAATCGAGCAGCAGCCTTTCGTATGCGGCAGGCAAACGTACTTCAGCCAGATCAGAATAGTGAAAATCCATATTAACTGTCTGGGCCTGAAATCCTGCCCCGGGAGTTTTCATCCTGAACTTTAACAAAATCCCTTCGTCAGGCTGAATCCTAATGATGAGCTGATTGTCAACAGGTCCTGCCAGCTCAGTGTTATTAAACAAATGATGAGGTACCTGGCGGAAGTGAATGACGATTTCAGTAACTTTTGCAGGCAACTTTTTTCCTGTCCGAATGTAGAAGGGCACACCTCCCCATCGCCAGTTGTCGATAAAGAATTTCATGGCAACGAAAGTTTCTGTGCGTGAATGCGGATCTACGCCCTGCTCTTCACGATACCCCTTTACTTCCTGTCCTTTTATTGTAGAAGCAATATATTGGCCTCTGATCACATTTTTTGCTATTTCATCCCTCTCAAGGCCTCTTAATGATTGAAATACCTTTACAATTTCATTTCGGATTGCATCGGCTTTCATGACTACAGGCGGCTCCATGGCTACAAAACCTACAAGCTGAAGCAGGTGGTTCTGAAGCATATCGCGAAGAGCCCCGGAGTGTTCGTAATAACCGCCCCTTCCTTCAACTCCCAGACTTTCAGCTGAGGTTATCTCAACCCTGTGGATATAATTCCGGTTCCACATGGGCTCAAAAATCCCGTTAGCAAAGCGGGTTACAAGCATGTTCTGGACACTTTCAATTCCCAGGTAGTGATCTATCCTGAAAATCTGGTTCTCTTCAAAATCCTGCATGAGGTCTATATTCAGCTGCTTTGCAGAATCATAGTCCGTCCCAAAAGGTTTTTCCACGATCAGCCTGCGGAAATGCTTCCCCGACTGGTTCAATCCTGCAATGGCAAGATTCTTTGCAACAACATCATACACTGCCGGCGGAGTGGAAAGATAAAAAATGTAGTTAGGCTCTAAATCATAACCCTTTTGAAGTTGGTCAAGCCTTAATTTCAGCTTCTCAAAATCAGCAGGATTATCCGGTGAAACTGGTTCATAGAACAGTTTTTCCTTGAAACTTTCTGTTGTTTTCCCCGATGGCAAAAACACACCGCCATTTTTTCTGAACTCTGCATCTGAAAGCACCGTTCGAGAGGCACCAAGGACTGCGAATTTCTCAGGGAGCAGATTTTGCTGGAACAAATCATATAAAGCAGGTATCAGCTTCCTTTTGGTCAGGTCACCTGATGCCCCGAAGATGATGAGTATTTGATCTTGTGGTTTATTCACTTTGTTGGAATTTGCCTTGTCAATATATCTTTAGCTTCAAAACAATATACAATAACATTGTTTGTGTAGAAGAAATAACTGAAGGAAATGTTCATTTGGATTTGGTTTTGAATGACCAGACCATTAAAATGACCTCCATGTGATGAAACCACAAAGGGTTGTATCAGAATATGGTTTTTGAATTCAAGCCCTTCCATACATGCGTATTTATAGGCTGCTTCCTTGGCACACCAATATATAATTCGTTGTAACTGCGGATCAGAAGTGCGGGCAATATCCGCTAATTCTGCCTCTGAAAGAAAACGGCCGGCAATTTTATCTGTGTTTCTTGTCAGGGCTTCAACATCAATTCCTGCATTTTCTCCTGAGAGCACAATAACAGCCAGGTCCTGTGAATGAGCAATACTTAAATGACAACCTGAACCTGGCAGGTACGGTTTTCCTGACAGATTATAATATATTTCACTTCTTTCTTTATTCATTTCCCTAAGAAGCAACCTGACTGAAAGGTATTCACGTTTCCGCTTATCATTGGTTATATACCCCAGTTCCTGTAATTCCGTTTGTGTTAGGTGGAGATTCTGAAGCAGGGATTCACTTGTATCGGTTAACTCCCAGATTCCCAGCAGGCCGTCCCTGACATCAGGCAAATCTTTTATAGATGCTAATCCCATTGAGTGGTTTCAATAAGATGAATTACGTCCCGCTTTAGGAACTCAATAACCGGTTTCAGTGAATCGATATCAGGAGTCGCCCTGATGTACAGTGCCCCCCGCAGAAAATGATTTGTACTGTCGGTCAGAAAAAACTGCATGGGAGAGGCTGCATTCCCTTCAATCTGGTACACGGTGCCATAGACTTCTTCACCAGGATTAATAAACACCCGTTCTTCAATGGCATTTGCCTTGACTGAATGCTTGTATGCCAATTCCCTGGTTTCCTCCATCAGCCCTGCCAGAAACGCCCGGTTACTATTGCCATTCTCATTAAGTGTATAATACGAAAGGTGTACTTCTGCTTTATTTGCAGGAAATTCAACATTGATCCACTGAGGTTTATCGGGGTTTTGATAATCAGGGGTAACACTGGCGTACTGAGGTATTTCAAACTGATATATAAATTGTGAATCAAGAGTTACATATACCTTCTCAGGAAAGGCTATTCTGAAAAAACCCCTTGGTTTGGGGGTATATTTTTCACCGCAACCAAGCATAATAAGGAAAAAGCCTAGTAAAAGAAAATTGAACTTCATTGATCATTAGTTACACCATTCAAACGCAAAAATAAGGTGTTTATTGAAACCGCAGATGAAGCCTGTATTAAAAAAGCAAAAGACCTTTATCCTGTTAATCAATTATTGCTTGATTAACAGGTAAAAGTCTTTTTGCCAGCATAAGAAAATATCTCATGCCATACGCTACTAAAACAAAATACGCTTAAGTATCAAAATGGGAGATCGTCATCACCTGCCTGATCGTTGTCAAAATCAGCAGAAACATCCTGAATTTCGTTTGGCCGCTGATTACTATTCCCGTTGGCAGAACCTTGATCTTTGGTTCCCAGGAATTGCATGACATCAGCTACAATTTCTGTAATATATTTCTTATTGCCATCCTTGTCATCATAATTCCTTGTTCTGATTTTTCCTTCTATGTAAAGCTGCTTTCCTTTCTTTACATACTTCTCAGCTACTTCGGCCAGGCCACGCCATAATACGATATTGTGCCATTCGGTTGTGGAAACTTTTTCACCGTTCTTTGCGGTGTAATTTTCTGATGTGGCAAGGGGGAAGTTTGCTACAGCAACCCCTGATTCAAGATGCCTGATTTCAGGATCTTTGCCAACATTACCTACGAGAATAACTTTATTTACTGACATAACTTAAAAATTTAGGTTAACTGGGAATAAAATTAATATTTTTAATGCAAATCTTTTAAAAATTACTGTGAAAAGTTACAAACAATCACCCTTGCTGATTAAGTTTTCCAGCAGTGCAGGTATCGCATACCTATCAATTTCATCTTTTTGAATTTCCATAAAATTTTCAGGTAACCTGAACTGATCGCCTGTTTCTAAATGGATAAGCCTGGCAACAAGTACCTGATGAGTGAGGGTATGTTTCAACGGCAATGAAATGGATTTTAAATTGTAACTCAAACCTTCCAAAAACCAGGGCTGCAAACCGGCAACTTCTGTATCTTTAAGTTCTGCCGGCGTTTCTGCCATAGGAAACTGGTACAGGTTTTTCCATATATCATTTGCCTTTCGTTTTTCGATCCAGGTTGAATTTTTATTTTCAATATAGTAATAGTAAAAGAAGCGTTGTTTCTTAACCGGCTTATTCAATTTTACAGGAAGCAGTGCCACTTGTTTATTTTCATATGCATAACATGTACCGGAAACAGGGCACTCCCGGCAATCAGGTAAACCGGGTTTGCATTGAAGAGCGCCAAATTCCATCAGCGACTGGTTGTGGAAGCCGGGATTCACATCATTCATTAAATCATCAGCTGTCTGTTGGAAAATCTTTTTCCCTTTTGCAGAATGAACCGGATCATGAATTCCAAAGTACCTTGCCAAAACCCGGACAACATTACCGTCGAGAACAGGATGAGGCAGGTTGAATGCAATGGAGGATACAGCTGCGGCAGTGTAAGGTCCGGTGCCTTTAAGCTTCAGTATTGCCTTGTAGGTTTGAGGAAATACACCCTTATAGTCCATGCAGATGCTACGCGCTGCAGAATGGAGATTTCGTGCGCGGGAATAGTAACCAAGCCCCTGCCAGAGCTTAAGAACTTCATCTTCTTCTGCGGCGGCAAGTTCACAAACATTTGGATACTTGTTGATAAATCTTTGATAATAAGACATTCCCTGATCTATCCGCGTCTGTTGCAATATAATTTCGGAAATCCAAATTTTGTAAGGATCCGTTTCTTGCCTCCAAGGTAAATCCCTCTTGTTTTTATTATACCATTTATAAACGGCCCCTAAAAAATCATCCATATTCCTGCAATTCCTTTTAAATCTTTGAGAAAAACAAAAATAATTTATTTGAAATGCTTTTGGGTTATCAAATAATTTATATTTTTGCACACCATATTTATCCGATTAATTTATTGATATTTAAATATTTTAAGACATGACAAAGGCAGATATTGTAAATGAAATCTCAAAAAACACAGGTATTGAAAAGGTAACTGTTCAAAAAACAGTTGAAGCCTTTATGGAAACAGTAAAAGACTCTTTGGAAGATGGTAAGAACGTTTACCTCAGAGGTTTCGGAAGTTTTGTGGTAAAGAAAAGAGCAGAAAAAACTGCACGGAATATTTCTAAAAACACCACTATCATAATTCCGTCGCATAACATTCCTTCGTTTAAACCAGCGAAAACATTTGTTTCCAAAGTAAAAAATAACCAAAAATAAGAGTTATGCCAAGCGGAAAGAAAAGAAAAAGACATAAAATGGCCACGCATAAACGCAAGAAAAGACTGCGGAAAAACAGGCACAAAAAGAAGAAATAGTCTTTTCAGGTTTATAAGTTAAATGAACAGATTAAACCTAAGACATCATTTGTCTTAGGTTTAATCTGTTATTAAAACATACATTATTTATTTAACAGTATTAATTTCCAGGTTGTGAGTAGTGATTTAATTATAGATGTCACTCCATCCGAAATTGTTATAGCATTACAGGAAAATAAAAGACTTGTTGAATTAACCCGGGAAAAAAGCGGTGCAAAGTTCGCAGTAGGTGATATCTACCTTGGAAAGGTTAAAAAGATCATGCCAAGTCTGAACGCTGCTTTTATAGATGTGGGATATGAAAAGGATGCTTTCCTGCATTACCTTGATATGGGCCCACAATTCGCAACCCTGAATAAGTTCTTACGGATTGTTTCTTCACGGAAAAATAAAGTAACCTCTATTTCAAAAATTCAGCCGGAACCTGATATTAACAAAGAAGGCAGGATTACCGATCTTTTGAAGGTGGGACAGAAAATCCTCGTACAGGTGGCTAAAGAGCCTATCTCTACCAAAGGCCCTCGTCTTACATCCGAAATCTCCATTGCCGGCAGGTTTATGGTACTGATGCCTTTCAGTGATAAAATATCTGTATCGCAGAAAATAAAATCGAACGAGGAAAAAAGCAGGCTAAAAAAGCTGATCCAGAGTATTAAGCCCCGTCAGTACGGGGTCATTGTCAGAACTGTTTCTGAAGGGAAGAAAGTGGCTGATCTTGATCAGGAGCTTAGAGGGCTTGTGGAAAAATGGGAAACCACTTTTCATAAACTTGCCAAGGCACCAATGCCTTCGCTTATCATTGGTGAAATCGACCGTGCAACTGCATTACTGCGTGATATTTATTCCCCCAATTTCAACAGCATCATTGTGAATGACCAGGCAGTAAGTGAAGAAATTGCCAACTACATTGGAAGTATCCAGCCTGATAAAAGGAAGATCGTAAAACATTATAAGGGAAGACGGCCTATATTTGAACATTACTCGGTAGACAAACAAATAAAAGCTTCCTTTGGCAAAACAGTTTCTTTTAAGAATGGCGCCTATCTTATTGTAGAACATACTGAAGCCTTCCATGTAATTGATGTTAACAGCGGAAACCGTGCTAAAACGGCCGGTAACCAGGAGTCAAATGCTCTTGAGGTTAACCTTGCTGCCTGCGATGAAATTGCCCGTCAGCTCAGGTTGCGCGATATGGGTGGCATCATTGTAATCGATTTTATAGACATGCATGTGCAGGCCAACCGCCAGAAAGTGTATGAACACATAAAGGAGGTAATGGCCAATGATCGTACCAAGCATAATATATTGCCTCTAAGTAAGTTCTGTCTTATGCAGATTACAAGGCAGCGTGTCCGCCCTGAAGAAATTATCGAAACTGCAGAAAAATGCCCTACCTGCAACGGCAGCGGAAAGATTATGCCTTCAGTGCTTCTGGTCGATGATCTTGAAAATAAAGTTCATTATATCCTCAAAGATTTAAATAAAAAGAAATTATTGGTTAAGGTGCACCCATATATTGCTGCTTACCTTACTAAAGGATTAAACAGCTACAGAAACCGCTGGCTTTTTAAATATCTGAAATGGGTTAAAATTGAATCCAACAATGAACTATCCTTTCTTGAATACCACTTTTTTGATGATAATGCTGAAGAAATTATTCTATAGGAAAAGCCGGTGAATAATTTACCGGCTTTTTTTATGATCTTTACCTCTACCTGAATGTTTTTGTAAAAGTCATATATTGAAAGAAATCTATTCACCCATCACTTTTTTGCAGTTTATATGGAAATATTTACATTTGTGAATGTTTTTTGAATATATTAAATAAAAAACCGGAATGAAGAAGATTATTCTGATCGTGTTGTTTGGGATTTTAATTTTACCTGCTGTTGCCCAAATCATTGAGCCCATCAAGTGGTCGTTCGATTCAAAACAGAATGGGAGAGAGGTGGAACTGATATTTACAGCTGATATTGAAAGAAACTGGCACCTTTATGATACTTATCTGCCTGAAGGTGGCCCCATTGCTACCCAGGTAGTATTCGAAGATTCCACCTTGTTTGAATTTTCAGGAGAACTGGAGAAGAATCCTCAGCCGGTTGAAAAGTTCGATGAGATTTTCATGATGAACCTTCGTTTTTTCAGTGACCAGGCAACATTGACGCAAAAAATACAATTAAAAAACGATGACCCTGTTGTGATAAAAGGATATGTCCTTTTCATGGGCTGTGATGATGAGATGTGCCTGCCCCCCAATGAAGCAGAATTCGATTTTGCCTTTAACAGTTCAGCACGTCAACAGACTCCTGCAGCCTCAGGTGTTGCTCATGGACCTGTTTCAGGCCCGGTGGGAGGTTCTGCAAGTGGTCAGGCCCTGTGGTTGTTTATCTTGATTTCTGCCCTTGCCGGGTTTGCTGCAATACTTACCCCATGCGTATTCCCAATGATTCCAATGACTGTATCTTTTTTTATGAGAGGCAGTGACAACAGGAGCCAGGCCATCCGTAGCGGATTGTTCTTTGGGTTGTCTATACTACTTATTTTTGCTCTTCTGGGTGCATTGTTTACCTTTGGACTGTTTGGCCCCAATGTTGGGAACATATTAAGTACCCACTGGATTCCCAACCTGATATTTTTTATTCTGTTCCTTGTATTTGCCATCTCATTTTTTGGAGCATTCGAAATTGTACTGCCCGGAAGCCTGGTTAACAAAACAGATTCAAAAGCTGAACAGGGCGGACTGGCAGGGCCATTTTTCATGGCGCTCACAACTGTAATCGTTTCATTTTCATGTACAGGCCCTTTTATTGGTGCTCTGATCATTGAAGCTGTACAGGATGGTGGCATGCGTCCTCTGATTGGCATGTCATTCTTTGGTTTGGCATTTGCCGCTCCTTTCACCCTGCTTGCCATATTTCCGTCAGCCCTCAAAAAACTTCCCAAATCGGGAGGTTGGTTGAATTCGATTAAAATAGTTTTTGCATTTATCCTGCTTGCCTTTGGATTAAAATTTCTGAGCAATATCGATCAGGTTTACGGATTGAACCTCATCAGCCGTGAAGTATACCTTTCCATCTGGATCGTGCTTTTCTTCATGCTTGGCATGTACTTCCTCGGTAAGCTTAAGTTTCCGCACGATACCGAAGTGCCATATGTTGGCGTAGGAAGGTTGTTTCTCTCGGTTGCTGTTTTTACCTTCGTGGGTTATCTGTTCACGGGACTTCTTGGTGCACCCCTGCGGTCAATATCAGCACTGCTTCCACCACAGGGAAATGTTCCTGCATTTGTTGCAGGTCAATCAGGCGTTACAGCCCAGGCTGATAACAACCTTTGCGGACCTTCCAAATTTGCAGATAAACTTCATTTGCCTCATGGGCTTGTGGGTTATTTTGATTATGAACAGGGCATGGCATGTGCAGAAGAACAAAATAAACCTGTATTCCTTGTATTTAAAGGCCATGCCTGCGCTAATTGCAAAAAAATGGAGAATGGAGTCTGGGGAGATCAGCGGGCACTGAAAATGCTGTCTGAAGATTTTGTCATTATAGCTCTTTATACCGATGATCGTACTACTCTTCCTGAAAATGAATGGATCGTTTCGAATGTCGATGGCAAAGAGAAAAAAACTATGGGCAAAAAGAACCTCGATTTCCAGATCGATAAGTATGCCACCAACAGCATCCCTTTTCATGTAATCATTTCTCCCGATGGCACTGAACATAAGTTAGGGGTAACATTCCGGGATGATGAGTTTGTTTCTTTTCTTGAAAAAGGATTGTAAAAAAGTTACTGGTCCAGATTTATCCAGCCGGCAATTACTCTTTTTTAACATATTAAACAGCTTCTTCTTGTTCTTATTGATTTATCTTTAATAGATCATTAAGGATTTTTTTCTATAGGAAATACGGGTATGATGTTTGCTGCGGATGATTCAATGGTAAATAAGATCGATATAAAAGGATTGATTTTCTGGAACATCGATACACAAATAGATTTTGTATATCCACGTGGAAAATTGTATGTGGAGGGTGCCGAAGTTGTCCGGCCACAATGGAAAGAACTTACCCGGCTGGCAAAGGAAAAATCCATACGTGTGGTAAATACTGCTGATTATCATTTCCCCAATTCTGCTGAAATTGATCCCAATCCCGATTTTGTAAATACTTTTCCGGAACATTGTATGGTTAAAACCAGGGGCGCCGATTTTATCAAGGAAACGGATCCTGAAGACCCTGTTATTTTCGACTGGAATAAAAATTACCTCATCACCCCTGAATTATTTGAAAAAGCCGACCACCGGAATATTATTATCAGAAAAGATGCCTTTGATGTATTTTCAGGCAATCAGTATACTGAAAATATACTGAAGTACCTGGATCCCCAGACAGTTGTAGTATATGGTGTTGCCACCAATGTATGTGTTGATATGCAGGTTAGAAGTCTGATTAAAAGAGTAAAATCAGTATTTGTGGTGGAAGATGCCATTAAAGAGCTTCCTGATATCCCCCTGCCGTTTGATGTATGGAAAAAAAAGGGCGTTGAACTGATTACACTCAGCCAGCTTAAAAATATGCTGAATTAGAAATTTTCATCACTTTCCAGTAATTCCTCTTTCTTTCAGGAAACGTTGTTCCAGAAGGCTACTCCTTTTAATGGTTGTACGAAGCCATTGAAGCATAATGCTGTCTTTTTCCCTGTCAGTAAGCCGCCAGGGTATATGATCCTGTTCCCTTAGTTTTTGTGTCAGGTAGAACATTACAATGGCTGCAGAAACAGAAATATTAAAACTCTCAGTGAAACCTGCCATAGGAATCTTCAGGAATTCATCGGCTTCATTTAATATAGTTTCTGAAATTCCGGGAAGCTCCGAACCAAAAACAAATGCTGCCTTGCCTTTCGCAAGATCAAAATCCGGAAGGAATTCATCGTTTTGATGCGGAGTGGTAGCAACGATTCTGTAACCTTTATTCTTTAGTTCCTTCACCGCTTCAAGACTGTTATGTTTTCCCTGGTTGTATTTATGCAGGTTAAGCCATTTTACCGAACCCATAACCACTTCCTTGTCTACGGTAAACTTGTTCCTGTTTTCGATAATGTGTATGTGCTGAATGCCCAGGCATTCACAGGTGCGCAAAACAGCACTTGCATTCTGGGGCTGAAAAATATCCTCCAATACTACAGTGAGATAGGAGGTGCGCTGGCTTATTACTTTTTCAAACAGTTCAAACCTTTCACTGGTAATAAAAGCCGACAGATAATTAATGAGATCTTTTTCCATTTTAGAACAATAAAAAAAAGGGAGCGGTGTGCTCCCTTTAAGATTTTCCTGTATAAGTTCAGCTAGGATACTGAATCAGCCAGGTCGGCACCTGCTTTGAATTTTACTACTTTTTTTGATGGGATCTTAATTTCTTTCCCTGTCTGTGGATTTCTGCCTGTGCGGGCACCACGTTCACTCACTGAAAAAGTACCAAATCCGATAAGGGCAACCCTGTCGCCACTCTTTAAAGTGTCGGTTGTAGCGTTAATAAAAGCATCGAGCGCTTTTTTTGCGTCAGCCTTCGATAAGCCAGCTCCTGCGGCAATTGCATCAATTAATTGTGCTTTGTTCATAAGCTAAAAATTTAAGTGAAAAACTAAAGTATTTAAAATGAGCTATTTATGTAGTTTTCTTACTGCCTCATTCTGAGGTTTTTCCGAAACCATTTTTATGGAACCCCAATAAAATCAATAGTTTCAGAGTCCTTGAAATTCGCAGTTACTAAATTCAGAAATAACTTTTAAATAAACAACCTTCTATCCTTTTTTTTTTCAGAATATCTAAATTATTTTATACGTATATTTCACAGAAATAAAAAAAGTTCTACTTTTGTCGCGCCTGGAGAGATGGCAGAGTGGTCGATCGCGGCGGTCTTGAAAACCGTTGAACCGAGAGGTTCCGGGGGTTCGAATCCCTCTCTCTCCGCAAAAAGAAACCACCGGTAAAACCGGTGGTTTCTGCATTTATAACTGTTCATAACTTTTTCAATCAGTGCTCAATTTTCCCGTATATTTTCAATCTGAGCAGGATTTTTAACCTTGTATTGCCTGAAAAACCTGGTATTCATGGTGAAAAAATTTTAAAAAATGCTTTTTTAAATGAGTTCAATTCGAATTCAGCATTTGAGATCTTCAGGAAAACATCAGAAATTGTTCTTTTTGAGTTTTCAACTGGTAATCCCGGGATAAACCCAATCCTCACCTTAAAGCACATGATGCCCGGAAGATAATTCATTTGTGAAACGAACTGCTACATGCAGAAACATTAACCCCCGAATTCCATCTGCCCAAATCTCACGATAAGCCGTTTTTTGTAAAATGCAAAGGTAGTGTGTCAGACTCCATGCTTCTGGGCGGTATAGTACTGGCGGGATTGTTTGCATATTACCTGCCTTCGTTTAATAGTTACATATGAGTTAATGATACCGCTCCCTGCCGGGCAATGTTGTGACGTTTTTTTTTCAGATAAAACTTTTATGGAACCAATAAAAAAGGATTAGGTATTTTAGAATGAATTACTATATTTGCAGTCGCAAAATTGAAACGGGTGTAGCTCAGTTGGTAGAGCACTGGTCTCCAAAACCAGGTGTCGGGAGTTCGAGTCTCTCCTCCCGTGCGAAGGCTGCCTGAAAGGCAGCTTTTTCTTTTTCCTAAAATGCCTGCATCTTATGTAGCTTGCTGTAACGTCCTTCTGTCTTCAGCAGCGTTTCATGGGTTCCCTGTTCCACAATTTGTCCCTTGTGCAGGACGCATATCGCATCCGCATTTTTTATTGTGGAAAGCCTGTGGGCAATAACCAGTGAGGTACGGTTCTGCATCAGTTTCTCTAATGCATCCTGCACCAGCTTCTCCGATTCTGTATCCAGTGAGGAAGTGGCTTCATCCAGAATCAGAATGGGCGGATTTTTCATCACTGCCCTGGCAATAGACAATCTTTGCCTTTGTCCGCCCGAAAGCTTGCTTCCGCGGTCGCCAATGGTTGTAAGATATCCTTTTTCGGTCGCCATGATAAACTCATGTGCATTGGCAATTTTCGCCGCTTTTACAACTTCTTCCTCTGATGGGTTTTCTATTCCAAATGCTATGTTATTAAAAAAACTGTCATTAAAAAGTATGGGTTCCTGGTTCACATAACCGATCAGGCTCCGGAGATCTTTAATCTTCAGATCGCGTATATCTGTCCCATCAATGGTGATACGCCCCTCGGTCACGTCCCAGAAGCGTGGTAAAAGGTCGGCAAGGGTTGTTTTTCCGCTACCCGATCTTCCTACAAGGGCAATGGTTTGTCCTTTCCCGATTTCAAGGGAAACCTGTTTTAACACAGGAATTGAATTATATGAAAATGATACCTGCTCGTAATTGATTGTTGATTTGAATTCACTTACTGGTTTTGCATCCGGTTTTTCAGTAATGGTGGCTTCGGTATTTAATATCCTGTCGATGCGTTCCATGGAAGCCAGTCCTTTTTCCACACTGTATAGCGCGGTTGAAAATGCCTTTGCCGGGTTGATGATATTATAAAAAAACACAAGGTATCCAATAAAGGCTGCAGCATCCAGCGAACTTCTGTTGTTCAGGATCAGCTGGCCTCCATACCACAATACTATTATGATGACTGCCGTACCTAAAAATTCACTCATGGGATGGGCCAGAAACCGGCGCCACATTAGCTGGTTCATAATGTGAAAATAACTTTCATTTTCGCTCTCAAACCTGGCTGTGGCTGCCTTTTCAGCATTAAATGCCTTTATAACCCTCAGTCCCGACAAATCTTCTTCAATAACCGATAAAATTTCTCCCATTTTATGCTGGCCCTTGCGGCTTTCCTTTTTAAGGCTCTTGCCTATGCGGCCGATAATGTAACCTGCAATGGGGAACATGACAAAAACAAAAAGGGTGAGGCTCCAGCTCATGTAAATCATAACGGCCACTGAAACCAGGATCAGTATCGGGTTTTTTATCATCATATCGAGAGAATTCATAATTGAATTCTCTACTTCCGCCACATCACCCGTCATCCTGGCCATAATGTCTCCTTTGCGTTCGTCTGAGAAAAAACCCAGCGGAAGGCCAAGTATCTTCCTGTATATCTGTGAACGGATATCCCTTACTACTCCATTCCTGATCAGTACAATGATATAATTGCCAAGGTAATAAAACCCAACCTTCAGAAAAACGGTTACAATAATGAATATACCTATGAATATCAACGCCCTTTCACTTCCATACCTGGTGATGACCTGGCTGATTAGGTAGTTGGCATAATCGGCAAAGGAAGACAGGCTAAAGTCCATTTCAGGCTTTGCACTGACCAGTTCCTGGGTCCCGAAGAGTATCTGAAGTGAAGGGATCAGCAGTAAAAAAGAAAATGCCCCGAATATGGCACTCAGGAAATTATAAATGATATTCCAGATGAGTTTCCACTTATAGGGCGGAATAAAACGGCGCAAAAGATGGAGAAAGTCTTTCATTTAAAAAATCCCGGTATAGTTCTGTGGTGAAATATTTTTAAGTTCCTGTTTTATATTTTCATCAATGTCCAGGTTATCAATGAAATTATGAATCGACTCTTTGGTGATCCTATCATTGCTCCGGGTTAAATCCTTCAGGGCTTCATAAGGGTTTGGAAAAAGCTCACGCCGGAGTATGGTCTGGATGGCTTCCGATACAACTGCCCAGTTGTCCTCCAGGTCACGGCTAATGACCTCTTCGTTCAGCAACAGTTTATTCAGTCCCCTGATGGTTGATTTAATTGCAATAACAGTATGGCCAAAGGGTACGCCAATAAACCTTGTTACCGTGGAATCAGTCAGATCCCGTTGCAGCCTTGAGACGGGCAATTTCGACGACAACTGGTCGAAACCTGCATTGGCAATACCAATATTTCCCTCTGAGTTCTCAAAATCGATTGGGTTTACCTTGTGGGGCATGGTCGATGAGCCTACTTCTCCTTTCTTAATTTTTTGCTTGAAATAGTTCATGGAAATGTAGATCCATATATCGCGGTCGAGATCGAGGATGATGTTGTTGATTCGCCGCATGGAATCAAAAATGGCAGCATAGTTATCGTAATGGGCAATCTGGGTGGTGTATTGTGACCTTTCAAGCCCTAGTTTTGTTCTGCAGAATTTATTGGCAAATTCCTGCCAGTCAATTTCCGGATAAGCCACACAATGTGCATTGAAATTGCCTGTTGCCCCACCGAATTTTGCCTGGCATGGAATGTTTCGCAGCTGTTCCACCTGTACATGAATCCTTTCAATGAAAACTTTAATTTCCTTGCCAAGCTTTGTCGGTGATGCAGGCTGCCCATGTGTTTTGGCCAGCATGCTGATGTCTTTCCACTGTGCAGCCAACTCTTCCAGTTTATTGGTCAATTCTTGTAACAGCGGATAATATTCCTCATCTAGTGCATCATGAATCGACCTGGGCAATGCAGTGTTATTTGCATCCTGCGATGTGAGGCCAAAATGGATAAATTCCTTGTACCTTCCCAATCCGGCTTCATCAAATCTTTCTTTAATGAAATATTCAACCGCCTTCACATCATGATTGGTGACACTTTCAATATCTTTCACCCGCTGTGCATTATCGACAGAAAAATTCCGGTATATATCCCTGAGTTCTTCAAGCTGAAGGGGCAGAATTTCCTGTAGCTGCGGAAGCGGGCATTCGCAAAGGGCGATGAAGTATTCTATTTCAACAAAAACCCTGTACTTTATCAGGGCAAACTCACTGAAATACTTCCATAAATTTTCTACTTTACTGTTGTACCTGCCGTCGACGGGGGAGATGGCTGTTAAAGTGCTTTGATTCATGTGATATTTTTATGTGCATGCAAAGGTAGTAAATTCACCGGATTAGGATTTTTGTACCGTGCTGATAATTTTAAACCATTCTGCGGGAATTATTTTTAACTTCGCTGTTAAACCATTTAGCTGAAAGTATATTAAAGATAATGGAAGATGAAAAAAATACAATTTTTATTCCTGATGCTGATCATTCCTGTTTTTTTGTATTCCCAGGAGGAGGAAAACAACAAGAAGCTGGTTTACATGCTGAACATCAAGGAAAACATTACACCGGGTACATGGAGACAAACCAGGCAGGCATTCCAGGAAGCTGATACTCTGGGAGCCGATGTAATCCTGATTCATATGAATACCTATGGAGGTACAGTGCTTGATGCCGATTCCATCCGCACTAAAATCCTCCAGAGCCCCATACCTGTGTACGTGTTTATCGATAACAATGCCGCCTCTGCCGGAGCACTGATTTCTATTGCCTGCGACAGCATATATATGAGGCCGGGCGGAAGCATTGGTGCTGCAACCGTAGTGAACCAGACAGGTGAAGCAATGCCCGACAAGTACCAGAGCTATATGCGTTCAACCATGCGAACCACTGCGGAAGCCCAGGGAAAGGTGACGCGGATAGTTGGAAATGATACCATTTATGAATGGAGGCGCGATCCGCGTATTGCAGAAGCCATGGTCGACCCTTCGGTTTATATCGAAGGAATAATTGATACAGGCAAAGTTCTGACTTTTACTTCGGGTGAAGCCATTGAGTATGGTTATGCTGAAGGGCTGGCCGAGAATGTGCCTGAAGTGCTGAAACTTGTGGGCATTGAAGAATATGAGCTTGTTGAATACGTCCCCGGCTGGATTGAACGCATTATCGGGTACCTGGTGCACCCTGTATTTTCCGGTCTGCTGATTATGGCAATCATAGGTGGAATTTATTTCGAGATGCAAACCCCCGGTGTTGGATTCCCCCTTGGAGTCGCTATTCTGGCTGCAGTACTTTATTTTGCCCCGCTGTACCTTGAAGGGCTGGCTGAAAACTGGGAAATTATTGTCTTTATTGTCGGACTGATATTAATAGCAGTTGAACTGTTTGTCATACCCGGGTTTGGCGTAACAGGGATTGCCGGTATCGTGTTTGTCTTTGGCAGTCTCATACTCAGCCTGATTAACAACATCAGGTTTGATTTCGAGCATGTGGAAATGAATAATGTAGGGGTAGCACTTATGACTGTGGTTATAGGGGTCTTTGGTGGCTTCCTTATGTCAATGTATATAAGCAAGCGGATTTTTAGTGCACATACAGGAGTATTTAAGGATTTTGCATTAAATACGGTTCAGAACATAAGCGAAGGATATCTGAATGTCGACCCCTCATTTCTGGCTTTAAAAGGTAAAAATGGCACCGCGCAAACTGTTCTTCGCCCGGGCGGTAAAGTCATCATTGACGGTGAAATTTATGACGCAGTCGCATCCAGTGGTTTTATTGACAGGGGAGAGCTCATTCATGTCACAAAGGTCGGTACAGCCCAGCTTTATGTCGAAAGGATTGAAAGCTGAAAATATTTGAAGACCGTTCAAATGGAACAGGAAACAACTGCATTTTATAATTGTTAATGATTTAAGATACAAATCAATTAGATAATTAAGCATATGGATACAACAAGGGATATAACAGTTAAGGTGGCAGGAATGACTTGCTCACATTGTGAAGGTACTGTCAAGAGAAATCTGGAAGCCATGGAAGGTGTTACCAATGTGGAAGCCGACAGGCAAAATGAAACGGTTAAAATTTCAGGTTCAGATATTGATCTTGAAAGGGTGAAAGAGACTGTAAATACATTGGGTTATAAATTTATCGGATAGATTAAACATTCTGTTAAAGTAATAGGCTGCTGTCCCGGACTGATGAATTCAAACGGGGCAGCAGCCTTTTTTTTACCAGCGACCGGGAGTCGGACTTTCCAAGTCCGACACTAAAAACAGAAAGCTTTTTGCCTGAACCAAAAAATTCTGCATCTTCCCTATACCAAAGCTATACCAGGCCTAGAGTAAATTCAATTAAATATACACCTGGTATTGTTTTGGTATATATTTCGTATACTTTTTAAATACTATAATTCTACCTCCACCTTTTTCTGTTCCGGGAATAGTTTGAGAACTCCGCTTGCATGCCTGTAATAGTGGCCGCGCAAATCCTTTGAGTATTCGTTCAGGATCTGGTTGCCGGTACCGTTAAAGTCGCCGCATTTATACAAGGCTCTTCCCAGTATCAGTTCGCGTAATGAATTGTTGCGGGTGCTTACGTCGTTCTTGTCGGTTGGCGTGAGGCTTCTTGCAGTTTTAATATCGGGCATGACGTGCCCGCGTACGCCCGGCATCTGCAGGATTTTAAACAGGGGTTCTGCTCCTTTAGGGTCACCAATGGTTTCGATCGCAATGCACACGGCCCTGAAATGAGAGAAGTGGCTTTCGGGTGTCAGTTTTTCTGCCAGCCTGATGATGCCAGGTAATGCTTCCGCCTTTTTAGTCCTGCCTGCTGCAATAACCAGGCTGTCGAGGTAGCTGATACTTCTGCCGAACTGCCCCATTCCGGTAAAGTTCCAACCTTCATCCCAATCCTCATAGGTGTCGATGGCTGCTATCAGTTGCTGCCAGCCTGATGGATCACCAAGCATTCCAAGTATCCGGGCATAGACCAGCTTATGTTGTTCATCCCGGGTAATATGAAACTGGTCCTGAAGTGCTGCTATTCCCCTTTCCTTATCCCACAGGATGGTTTCGAGCCCTTCAAGATCGTTGACCACATTTTGGGCTGCCAGCTGGATTTCGGCATATGAAGGCGGATAATTATCCACATCGGTCAGTACATGTTCCGGCAGGCTTTCGATTTTCACAAGTTCCCCCTGAAGTTTTTTAATGTCGGTGTACCTGATATGAATATTGTTCGCACTGGCCCATGCTGCTGCCATACCCACGGCATATCCCTGGTTCTGCAGGCAGGGCTGCATTCGGATAACAGGCATGGCATCGCGGTGGGCGCTGGCTCCAAGTCCGGTTACTGCAATTCCTTCCAGCCCTTTTGGGAGCAGTGCCCTGAACGGCACAAAAGCAAGCACATCAATCCCGCTGTGGGCGGGTGGCTTTAATGAGAAGAAAGGGTCTTCGGTGAAGCCATGTGTGTCGAATGAGCTGAAATGTGCCGAGATGGTGTCGGGATACATCCGGCTATTGTACACATCGAGTACGCCTACAGTAAAATCGCCAATCATGCGGCGGCGTTCCCTTGTCTGCGGAATTTTCCCGATATCATATTGCTCACTGAACTTATCTTTAGCCACAACAAAGGCACGCCATACATCCAGCATGTCGCTGTCGTTGATGAAGGTCCAGTCGGTGTTGTTATAAAAGTCGTCGGGGTTCTTGAATGGAAGACCTGAACCCTGTATTGCAACCGAAAGTCCATCGGTGTAGCTGTATTCTGCGCCCGCAGCAATAGCGATATCTGCACTTCCGGTTGCATCGATAACCGTATGGGCAAGTACGATACCTTTCCCTTCAGGAGTGGCTACCACCACACCTTTTACCTGCCCGTTTTCAACATATGCACCGCTGCCAAGAACGCCAAACCAGATATCACCACCGGCAGTACGGATTTCCTTCCTGAAGTATTCCGTTTTCCAGTCGAATACCCATTCACCCAAAGATTTTTTCTGACGGGGACTGTCAGGGTCCATATTTTTAACTCCCAGGTCTACGATATTTGTATAGCCTTTCCTGTAGCCGTGATAATATTTTCCGATCATTCCGAGTGTTCCCATGCCACCGAGTCCGTGCATGTATTCGAGCACAAGTGTTGATGCCCCCTGCTGTGCAGCGCCAACAGCTGCAGGAGCGCCGGCAGTACCGCCACCCATCACCACAACATCATATATTCCCAAAACAGGCAGAGTGGTTTCTTCAGCAACAATTTCACCCATGTTCAGGGAAGGCCTTAACCCTTCAAGGATTTCACCAGCATCACCCGGGACAATATCCGGCTGCATCTTTCCTTTAATTTTTATATTACCCGGTGCAGGCATACGGGCGGCTGTCCTTGCTGCTTCCAGTCCGATGCGTTCACCTATGCGGATGAGCCCGCCCGGGCGAAGCAGTGTTTCTGCTGCTGCTTCGCTCAGGTTGGCGCTTCCGCTCAGTACAAATAAGTTTTCGATTTTCCGGGGCTGAAATACCTTCAATGGGATATGATCTGAATCAACATTTGCCTGGTTCCATCTTTTCATTCCAACCATCTTATCAGGCGGGTTCTGGAAGAGAAGGTCAGCTGATTCCACCTGGTCTGAATCCCAGGACAGGTCTCGTGCTATCTGTTCGGCTTCGGCAAATGATGCCCAGCTTCCATCCTTCATAGGGATGTTCATAGTGTATTCTATGGCACGATAACGGATATTGGTTTCCGAAAATGCATCACCATGAGCCTCGCCTGAAGAGGCAAATTTAACCTCAACCGGCTGGCTGTGGATTTTGCCTGTCAGGCCGGGTGCTTCTTTCAGGTTATTGCCTATTACTGTAAATTGAAAGGATTGGATTCCGGCCGGATAATTTCCAAACCGGGCTCCTGCCATACGTGCTGCCAGGGCACGTGGTGTGGCATCGATAATTGTTTTGGCAAGTACTGCCTGTCGCCCTGACCGGTTTGAAATGACCACCCCTGCAGGTTTCCCCTTTTCATCACTCAGAATATCGGTAACATAGCAGGAATACAGAAATGCAACATTGTTGTTGATGAGCTCGTTATCGAGTGTGCGCTTGATATGCATGGGCGTGGGCAGTCCTTTTCCAAAAATTATTTTTCCCAGTTCCGTTGAAGTTGAGGCCTTATCATCAGTCCATAACCGGAACGTTCCGCACACGTCTTCTCCCAGGTAAGGCTCCATGGCCGCAAGGAAAACCCTGGCGCCCGACTGTGATGCTTTTACGGCTGCTGCCACAGCTGCCAGTGAACCCCCGATAACCATTACATCTACATCATAGGCAACGGGAATTTTTCTTTCTGTCTGCTTTCCGTATTTTTTATCAGAAGGTGCCGGATTGCCAAATGCAAAGGCACCGGAAGCCATAATAAAGGCCGAACCGGCTGCCGCGGTTTTAATAAAGTTACGTCGTTTCATGGGTTATTGAATTGCATTATCCATTGTTAAAACCTGTCCTTTTTCCACTAAAAGGTTTTTCAGTTTTTCGTATTCCACATCCTGCACGGCAATTCCTTCATCGATGGCCATACATGCAGCTACTGCAGCCGACTGTCCGAGTATCATAAAAACAGGTTCCATTCGGATCGATCCGAAGGCAATATGACTGGCCGATGCACATACAGGAACAAGCAGGTTTTGGCACTCCTCCTTTTTAGGAACAATGGCTCCGTAAGCTATTTCATAGGGACCGGGCAGACCTACACCTATGTCACCCTCATTGTGCACATGGCCCTCTCCGGTAACATACCGCTGCACATTGTGCGAATCTATGGTGTATGACCCCATACCTACAGATCCGGGAGTCGGTTTGCGTTTCAGAAGTTCGTTTTCTGTCATTACAAAACTTCCGATCATGCGTCGTGCTTCCCTGACGTAGATCTGGTGCGGCCAGTTGCCGTTATCCGTAAATTCATCTTTGGGCAGTCCCCACTCTTTCATTTTTAACTGTATTTCCGGGGGTACACGGGGATCATTGGCAACGAACCACAGAAGACCTTTCTGATATGTTTCGTGTTCACTAATGATTTCCCTGCGCCTTTCGTAGGAGGCTTCAGGGTAATCGTAATTCATGCCGATGTTGTCGCTGCTGAATGGTCCGTGGTTGTTAGTGTCTGTTTTACGGTTGGGAATGGCATCAAACTTATCAAACCACTCCCGCCAGCCAGCATCGAAAATGCGCACAAGCAGTTCGTATTGGGTGGAGTCATATCCTTCGGGTTTTGGAAAAGGTATGCGGTTTTCAGGGTGGTCGGTCATACATACCCTGAAACAATATGCCTGCACACGATGGTCGCCCTGGCCTTTTTCACCGGGGTGTTCCGCACTGATGCGCGGCAATAATCCGCTGGATGGGTCGCCGGGTACATTATAAGGATCGATAGGCTGATTAAGAACCATGAAATGATGCCTGTGGTGATAAACTCCAGTTTGCACCCCATTCCAGTTTTCACCGTAAACATCCGTTCCCTCCCTGCCTACATAATAACTTACTCCGGCAACAGCCATCAGGTCTCCTTCGTAGGTTGCATCCATAAACATCTTTCCCCTGAAGGTTTTTCCTGAAAGGGTTGTGATGGAAATGATTTTGCCATCCTGTTTTTCTACCCCGGTTTGCCGGTTGAGCCACTCATCCCGGTACAACCTGATCTCGTGCTCTTCTATCAGTTCTTCAAACACCTGTTCTGCAATATGCGGTTCAAATATCCACATGGTTCGCATATCGCCATCGATGGCAGGCGTTCCCTGCCCGGTGTTGCCATATTCATCCTTTTTCATCCAGCGCCAGGCATCATCCTCCTGGTAGTGGTTATAAACACGGTGGTAAAAGTTGCGCGACAGTCCGCCAATGGTCTCTTTCCTGCCTGTGTCTGTCCAGCCAAGGCCACCTGCAGTCAGTCCGCCAAGGTGAATATCAGGTGACACCACGATCACTTTTTTTCCTGACTGGGCCGCCTCAACAGCAGCTATAACCCCAGCAGATGTTCCTCCATAAATAATGACATCTGCCTCATAATAATCCTGCTGCGGTTCGTTGCATCCCTGGATGAAAAAAGCAAGGACAAGAATTCCTGGCAATACACCTTTAGTTAAGTCTTTAAATAATTGGATCATGGTATACATGTTTTGAATGATTTAGAAAAGAGAGTGAGGAAAATAGTAATATGAGGGACAAAGCTGTTTCTTAAAAAAATTTTCTTGTGAATAGTTGCTTCTGTTGAAGATTGTACAGGTTTTTTCATTAGTGGCCGGTTAAATATTTGAGATTTCTTCCTAGGGTACCAATGACGTTGTTTTCAAAGCTTTGGTGGTGGGAAAGGCAGGTTGGTGGGGTAGCCGCCCACCTGCCTTTGCCCAATACATAACTCTTTGATTGTCATCTCGAACGAAGTGAGAGATCTCAAATTTCATTGATTTAAAATGTTATTGGACAACAGCGATTTCTTTTCACCGTTGAATCCTCATATTTAGTTACCAGAGGCTAATTTAATTTTTAATCGTATGAAAAGGCACAGTTAATCACAAAAAACATTTAAATCTTCTTCATAATTTTTTTCAGTCAGAAAGTATTTTATAAATTGCAGCACGGTTCAGCACAGTTAAGGACCATAATAATTTTATAATTCAACTTGAAGAATAATGGGAAACAGATTAATCGGCAGGAATCCTAAAGTAGGAATCAGGCCTGTAATTGACGGACGTGAACGGGGAGTAAGAGAATCACTGGAGGTGCAGACGATGAATATGGCCAAGGCTGCTGCAAGGTTGATTGAGGAAAACCTTCGCTTTCCAGGTGGTGAAAAAGTGGAGTGTGTGATTTCTTCTGTCACCATTGGAGGTGTTGCAGAAGCAGCTATGTGCGCAGATCAGTTTGAGCGTGAAGGGGTAGGAGTTTCCCTTACAGTTACTCCATGCTGGTGTTACGGCACGGAAGTGATGGATTCAAATCCCTCGCTGCCAAAAGCAGTTTGGGGATTTAACGGAACAGAACGCCCCGGTGCAGTTTATCTGGCTGCCGCCCTTGCAGGTTATACCCAGAAAGGGTTACCGGCTTTCGGTATATACGGTCGCGATGTGCAGGATGCAGGTGATGAAACGATTCCCGATGATGTACGTGAGAAAATCCTTCGCTTTGTCAGGTCGGCACTGGCTGTTGCCCAAATGAAAGGGAAATCATACCTGTCGCTGGGATATACTTCAATGGGGATTGCCGGGTCCATGGTCAATCCCGATTTTTTTCAGGATTACCTGGGAATGCGCACCGAATTCGTAGATATGACTGAAGTTAAACGCCGGCTGGATGAGGAAATATACGATAAGGAAGAATACCAGAGGGCACTGGCCTGGACGAAAGAAAACTGCATAGAAGGGGAAGACCGCAATGCACCTGAAAATCAAAGTGACCGTACCCGCAAGGACTGGGAATGGGAAATTGTGGTTAAAATGACGCTTATCTTCAGGGACCTGATGATTGGCAACCCGAAACTTAAGGAAGCTGGGTTTGGTGAAGAATCAATGGGCAGGAATGCCCTGATTGGCGGGTTCCAGGGGCAGCGTCAGTGGACCGATTATTATCCGAATGGCGACTTTCCGGAAGTTATCCTGAACACTTCCTTCGACTGGAACGGTATCCGTGAAGCATTTGTTTTTGCTACGGAAAATGACAGCCTGAATGCAGTTCCCATGTTATTTGGCCATTTGCTTACAGGAACTGCACAGATATTTTCGGATGTCCGTACCTACTGGAGTCCTGAGGCTGTAAAGAGGGTAACAGGGAAAAAGCTAAGCGGTGTTGCGAAAGACGGTATTATTCACCTTATCAATTCAGGGGCGACAACCCTTGATGCAACTGCACAGCAACTTGACGCTGAAGGTAATCCTGTTATGAAGCCTTATTGGGAGATCACGCAGGAGGATGTTCAGCGATGTCTTGAAAATACTAAATTCTGTCCGGCCAATAAAGGATATTTCAGGGGCGGAGGCTATTCCAGCCAGTTTAAAACCGCAGGGCAGATGCCGGTAACCATGTCGCGTGTGAATCTTGTAAAAGGCCTTGGCCCGGTGATTCAGATTGCTGAAGGGTACACTGTTGACATTGAAGACAAAATACATGAGGTGCTCGATAAACGCACCGACCCGACCTGGCCTACAACATGGTTCGTTCCTAAACTTACTGGCAGCGGTGCATTCAAGGATGTTTATTCGGTAATGGCCAACTGGGGAGCAAACCACGGTGCCATCAGCTACGGGCACATTGGTGCCGATTTAATCACTCTGGCTTCCATGCTTCGCATACCAGTAAGCATGCATAATGTTGACGAGGATATGATTTTCAGGCCAAGTGCCTGGAGTGCATTTGGCGAAAACAAGGAAGGGGCTGATTACCGTGCCTGCCTTAATTTTGGACCGGTATACAAATAAACTGATTATAAGTAAAAGCCATGATTTCCTGAAACGGAAGAGTGGCTTTTTCTTTTTTAGATAATTGTAAACATGAAAAACAGGATTATTATTATTACGGTCATCATTCTTGCAGGTTGTGCCGGTTCAGGATCAAAACAAGAGCGGGCGGCAGAAAGCAGGGAAATAGCAGTAACAGATGCATGGGAGGACGAAGACATGGAAAATTACAGCAAGGGCACATATGGATATGATGTAAACTTTTTAAGGAATGTTCCGGGGACCATAGAACTGAAGAATGATTTCTCACGGCTGATTATTTCACTGAAGTACCAGGGGAGGGTCATGACAAGTTCATCGGAAGGATACGAGGGTAAAAGCTATGGCTGGATCAATTACGACCTGATTGAATCGGGGGAGGTACTTCCGCAGTTTAATCCGGTAGGAGGGGAGGAACGCTTCTGGCTTGGGCCAGAAGGAGGCCAGTTTTCACTGTTCTTTGAGGCAGGAAGTTCATTCGCCTTTGAAGACTGGGGTACCCCGGCAGTTATCGACACAGAGCCTTTTGAATCATACCTGGCCACTGATTCAGCAGCAGTTTTTCTCAAACCTATGAAGGTGAAAAACTACAGCGGTTTTGAGTTCATTTTCGACCTGATGCGAAAGGTTGACCTGATGGGCAAGCCTTTGATTGCAGAAAAGCTTGGAATTGAGCTACCCTCCGGGGTCAGAATGGTGGGTTATGAAACAACCAATATCATCAAAAACACAGGCATTCAGCCCTGGAAGAAAGAAACGGGGTTAATATCGGTATGGCTGCTGGGAATGTTCAATCCTTCACCTTCAGTTACAATGATGCTGCCCTATAAAACCGGTGTCACTTCGGATTACATCGTAAAGGACGACTACTTTGGAAAGATTCCCTCCGACAGGCTTAAAATCACTGATGGCATGATCTTTTTCAGGGGTGACGGTAAGCATCGGGGAAAACTGGGAATACCACCTGAACGTGCTATGCCTGTAATAGGAAGCTATGATTCGGAGAACAAGATTCTTACCATTGTAAAAACAACACTTCATGAAGGGGTTGTGGATTATGTCAATTCGGCCTGGGAGCATCAGGATTTTCCGTACAAAGGAGACGCAATCAATGCATATAACGACGGGCCGCTTGAAAATGGAGGACAACTCGGACCATTTTATGAACTTGAATCTTCATCACCTGCACTGGCACTTGCACCAGGGTCTTCAGCAGAGCATATTCAGTCGACATACCACTTTGAGGGAACGGAAGAAGAACTGGATACAATATGCAGGAAGATTTTCAATGTTTCAGTGGAAGAAATCAAAAAAGCATTTTAGTGCAGAAACTTCCTTTTGAAATAGCATTTCTATCGGGGCAGACTAAAGTACAGCAGCTTGTTCATTCTATAACAGAGGCCATAGTCACAGGTAAGCTGAAAAAAGGCAATTTTCTGCCGTCGGTTAACCAGTTGAGTGCGGCAGGAGGATGCTCACGCGACACAGTGTTTAAAGCCTATAAGGTTCTCCAGGACCGTAAACTGGTGGAATCAGCCCCTGCCAGGGGGTATTATGTAACAGGTGAATCATTCAGGATTTTCATGCTTCTCGACGACTTCAGCGCCTTTAAGGAGCAGTTGTACCAGTCGTTCCGCAGCAACCTTCCCGATACTTTCTCTGTCGACTTGCTTTTTCATCACTATAACAGGGAGGTTTTTACCCAGCTTGTGCAAAACAGCATCGGCAGGTACAGCTACTATGTAGTGATGAACATAGATCACAAGGGGATGGAAACCGTATTAAAAAAGCTTGATACCGGCAGGTTACTTATTCTGGACATGGGGCAGCCTGACTCTGGCGAAATCAGTTACATCATCCAGAATTTCAGGGAAGCAGTGGAGAACTGCCTGGAAGAGGGACTGCCTCTTTTAAAGAAGTATTCAGAAATCGTCATTGTTTATGATGAGGCAGAAACACCTCATCCCTCTGAAACTGTTGAAGCAGTGAGTCATTTCTGCAGTAAGAACGGCCTGTTGTTCAGAAGTATCAGGAAGTTTCTGCCCGGTTTAATGAATGCAGGACAATGCTGGTTCACCATCAGAGATACCGATCTGGTAGAGGTCATAAAAGCATGCCGGGCAAGAAATTGGGAAGCAGGCAAGGAGATCGGTGTGCTGTCATATAATGATACGCCTATGAAGCAGATCGTGGGTGGCGGCATATCCGTTATTTCCACCGACTTTGATCAGATGGGTATTCTGGCTTCAGAGTTTGTAAAAAACGGGAATAAAGTGGTGAAAGTTCTTCCAACTTCCTTAATTTTGAGAAATTCATTGTAAATAAACTTCAACAATGAGATACTGATGAAGGCATAAAGTATTTAAACAAATTTAAACCATATGAAAAAAATAACCTTAATATTCATTCTAGCTATTTTTACTGTCAGTAGTATGGAAGCTCAGGATATGTTTATGAAATTTAAAGGGAGTGATATTGGCAATCCCAAACAAAAAGGGAGTTTTCAATACAATAAGAAGATCCAGCAATTTATTTTGAAGGGTGCAGGTTACAATATATGGTTTGAACGAGATGAGTTTTATTTTGTATCACAGGAAGCTGAAGGTGATTTTATTCTTTCGGCCCATGTTGAATTCCAGGGAGAAGGAGTTGATCCACACCGGAAACTGGGGCTGATGATCAGAAACTCTGTTTCTGAAGATGCGGTTTACATGGATGGAGCCGTTCATGGTGACGGACTGACATCTTTGCAATACAGAGAGAAGGAAGGCGGGGAAACACTCGAAATTACTTCTGATGTAAAGGCACCTGATTTTGTGCAGGTGGAAAGAAAAGGCGACGAATTTATTTTTCGTTATTCAAAAGATGGCCAACCTTTGGCTGAAGGTGGCCGGGTAAAACTTAAAATGTCGCCTGCTGTTCTGGCAGGAATGTTCATAAGCTCTCATAATGAAGAGGTGGTTGAAACTGCTTTATTCCGGAATGTCCGCCTTGAAAAGCCGGCACCACAGGGCGTTGACGGCTACCAGAAGCCTTCACCCAGCCGGTTGGAAGTCCTGAATATTGAAACAGGCAACCGTGAGGTTATATATGAGACGGATATCCACATCGAAGCTCCAAACTGGTCTGCTAATGGAAAATTTCTTGTTTACAATTCCGGCGGAAGGTTATATAAATTCGACTTAAAGAAAAGGAAGCCACAGGAAATCAACACAGGATTTGCAACATCCAACAACAACGATCACGGGATTTCCTTTGATGGAAAAATGCTTGCAATCAGTCATCATACCGAAGAAAACGGTCAGCGGCAATCTATCATTTATACTGTTCCACTGAAAGGTGGCACTCCCACTCGTGTGACTGACAAAGGTCCGTCATACTGGCACGGTTGGTCGCCCGATGATAAGTGGCTGACCTATTGTGCTGAAAGGAATGGCAACTACGATGTATATAAAATTCCGGTGGAAGGAGGAGAGGAGATCCGCCTGACAACCGCCGAAGGTCTTGATGATGGTCCGGAATATTCACCCGATGGAGAATACATATACTTCAATTCGGTAAGAAGTGGCAGTATGGAAATCTGGCGGATGAAGCCTGACGGTTCAGACCAGGAACAGGTAACCAATGATGAATACCAGAACTGGTTCGCACACCCTTCGCCCGATGGCAAATGGCTGATTATGATTTCATATCTTCCTGAAGTACCGGCCGGTTCACACCCTCATAACCAAAGAGTGATGCTGCGTTTGATGCCAGCAGGTGGCGGTGAGATCAAATCAGTTGCTTTTTTATACGGAGGTCAGGGTACAATCAATGTTCCTTCATGGAGCCCCGATTCCAAAAGAGTGGCATTTGTAAGTTACACTTACTGAGTAAATGGACTTCGAAGCCTTCCCATAAAAGATAATCTGTGTTCAGGCAGGGATTAATTTACAAAAGAAAACATGAGGTGCACACCGATTGAAATAATCACTTTCATCCGGCATGCACCTTTTGATTTTTCATTACCAGATTGAAATTCTTTCGTTTTCCGGTTTATATAAGTTGTTTTCTTCAGTTATATCAAAAGCTTCATAAAAGGGATTGATATTCACCAGTGGGGCAAATGCCCGGAACATACCAGGAGAATGAGGTGCAGTAGCCAGATGGGTTCTCAGGGCCTCATCCCTCATTTTGGTTCTCCATATGGTGGCCCATGAGATAAAGAATCGCTGGTCCTGAGTAAATCCATCGATCAGGCCCGGATCTCCGTTTTTCTGAATATGAAGTTGTAAGCCATCGTAAGCGGCGTTTATACCCCCCAGATCGCCTATGTTTTCACCAAGAGAAATGGTTCCGTTAATATGAACACCTTCCAGCGGCTCATAATCATTAAACTGTTCTACCAAAAGCTTTGACCTTTCATTAAACCTGCTCCTGTCTTCGTCGGTCCACCAGTTGTTTAAATTACCTTTTGCATCGTACTGGCTTCCCTGATCATCAAAACCATGTGAAATTTCATGTCCGATAACTGCCCCGATTCCTCCATAGTTTACAGCGGCATCAGCCTGGTAATTATAAAATGGTGGCTGAAGAATGGCTGCGGGGAAAACAATTTCGTTGAATAAAGGACTGTAATAGGCATTAACCGTTTGCGGCGACATGAACCATTCATTTTTATCAACAGGTTCACCTATTTTGGCAAGGTTTTCATTCCATCTCCACTGGACGGCATTCATTACATTTTCAAGATAAGATCCACCTTCTTCTTTTCCTTTAACCACCAGTTGTGAATAATCCTTCCACTTGTCGGGATAGCCTATTTTTACATTAAAACCTGAGAGCTTTTCCAATGCTTTCTCTTTTGTGGGTTCTGTCATCCAATCCAGGTTTTTAATTCTTTCACTGAATGCCAGAATAATATTGTCAACCATATCCTGGGCTGCAGCTTTGGCTTCCGGAGGAAAATACTTTTCAGTATACAATTTGCCGATTGCTTCGCCAAGTGATCCGCTTGCCACTGTTAAAACCCGTTCCCAACGGGGAAGCATAGCAGGTGTTCCCCTTAATGTTTTTCCATAAAAGTCGAAATCTGCTTTTTCCAGCTTAGTCGTCAGATATGAAGAAGATCTGTTTAGCAATACCCATGACATGTAATCTTTAATCGCCTTCATGTTTTGCTCTTTCAGTACATCTGTAAGATTGGTGAAATAATTTACATCGGTAACGATTATTGTATCTGCTTTACCTGCGCCTATCCTCTGAATATAATCTTCCCAATTTATAACGGGCA
>JAEYNZ010000058.1 GCA_023412195.1 Bacteroidota bacterium | reverse complement strand
AAACCTTCATGCTTTCATGGATCAGTTTGCCTATAACACCCGCCCGAAGGAAACTGATCTGTTCATTCCGGTCGGTTACCCTGCCCAGAGTTTTATTTATACTGTCAAGGGAAGGTTTATCTGATCCGGGATCATAAAAATTCAGGTACAGTTCCTGTACCCTTTCATAGCTTAGGATCCCAAGTTTGTATGCGTCTTCAAGGTCCATCATCTGGTAGCAGATGTCGTCGGCAGCTTCTACAAGGTAAACCAGCGGGTAACGTCGGAAGGAAAGCAGGGTTCCATCATTGGCAGGTATCCCAAGCTCAGCTGCTATTTTCCGATAGTCTTCCTTTTCTGACTGAAAGAAGCCAAATTTTTGTTTGGTAGCAAGCGGAGATTCAAAAGGGTACTTTACGATGCTGGCCAGCGTGGGGTAGGTAAGGGCAAAACCACCTGTACGTTTTCCATTGAACTGGTGGGTAAGGAGGCGGAAAGCATTTGCATTGCCATCAAAACGGATAAAGTCGCTCCACTCAGCAGGTGAGAGGCTGGCTTCAAATTCGCTGCCTGCTCCATTCTGAAAGAATCCTGATATGGCGGATTCACCTGAATGCCCGAATGGAGGGTTTCCAAGGTCGTGCGCCAGACAGGCAGCTGATACTATGGTGCCAGCTTCCTGGATCAAGGGATTGTCTGGATTTTCCATGATGGCTCTTTCTGCCAGCAGGTTTCCCAAGGAACGGCCTACACTGGCTACCTCAAGGCTGTGGGTAAGCCTGTTGTGCACAAAAATGTGCTCAGGCAGGGGGAAGACCTGGGTTTTATTTTGCATTCTGCGAAATGGAGAAGAGAAAATGATGCGGTCGTAGTCGCGCTGGAATTGTGTGCGGTCTTCAGTTTTTTCTGAAGGTTTCCAGTCTTCCATTCCCAGGCGTTTTGTTGTCAGAAGTTGATTCCAGTTCATGTTTGTTGCTTGTAAATTGTTGTTTGTAGTTGCTATCTAGGAACGGGTTGCGGTTTTTAGAATGGTTATAAAGTATAGGTTGTGTAATTCTTTACTTCTTTCGCCAGTTTTTTTGCCCGGTTATGAGTAAGCTGGTCGAGCCGCTTCCAGAACCGTTCGCTGTGATCTTTAATTTCTGTATGAACCAGTTCGTGGAGCAGGATATAATCAATCAGTTCATCGGGAAGCTTCATCATCTGCAGGTTCAGGCTGATGTTGTTTCGTGATGAGCAGCTGCCCCAGTTTCGGCGGTTATTCCGGATTGTGACTTTTGCATATCTGAATCCGTGGGTGGCTGCCAGCTCTTTAAGCCGGGGAGGAAGCAGCTTGCGCGCTTCGTTCCGGTATACCTGGTTCATTATATCTTCCAGAAATAAATGCCCGGCTTCTGAATTAAAATCTTCAGCATAAATTTTTACTATGTTTCCGGTAGTAAGAATTTCCCCTATCTTACCGCGGCAAAGTTCAATTACATGCAATTTTGTATGAACTGATGACCCGTGAGGATATGTCTTTCTGGAGGCAGCTGCTTTTTCCTGCTGCTTCAGGATCCAGTCTTCATGTTTTGCCAGAAACGAAGTGACTTCCTTCAGTGAAACAAACATTGGAAAGGAAACAAGTACCGATTTGTCGGGCTTTACACTAATTTTCATACTTTTAGAAAGTCTGTTACGAAAAAAAGTTACCGGTCCGATGCTTTTATAGTGAACTACTTTATTTGGCATTCGTTTCATTTGTAAATTAGGACCAAATATACCATATTATGGAAGAGAATAAAAACATGGAAGTCTTCGCTAACCTCACAAAAAAAGTGACTATTGTTTCAGTGGAAGACAGAGTTTTAAACGGTAGCCTTGTTTTCGAGGCGCTAAACCAGTTTCCCGGGTATTATCATGAGGGACCCACTCACGGGCAACCGTTTTACATTTACCTGGTGCTTGACAAGCAGTACCCGCTGGAGGAGATCCTGAGGGCTACACAGAACATTGAAAAAGAGTACAATGACTGGAGTTTTGATTCGGGTAAGGGTTATATGCATATCGGTTCACAGATGCTGAATGTGATCAGGTTGAGGCATTTGCCAGAAATCGACCTTGTGGAAAAAATTCAGAGTGCCTATATGAATCAGGGAATCTATTTCCTGATGAACAAACGGCTGCAGGGAAAACTGGAAGCTGAAGTTAAAATAGTGAAATTCCTGATTCTTGATAAACTAAGTGAAGGGGTTTATGTAGAGACATATGATCATGACTTTGGATATATAGAAATTCCAAAGTACCTGAAGCAGGATGCATTTATGAAAGTTTCAATGGATGTAAAATACAATTGGGATGGACATGAATACGATGCTGCATCAGGTTCCTTTTTCAAAGATGGAAAACTGACAGAGTTTGTACGTATTTTTTCTAATAAAATTGATGATACGTATTTGTCAAGTATAAGAAATCTGTATCTGGAAAAAATCAGATAATGAAGTAGCCCAATATTAATTGTTTTTTTATTTTTGAGCACGGTAAACCGACTTGTCGGGTATACCATCATTTTACCTTAACCAACTTTTAGGCCATGGAAAAGAATAAGATATTTCAGGGTTTTCTCATTATTGCCTTAACGATACTTGCTGTTGCGGGTGTTTTCTATTTTTCAGGATGGCTTCATCCATCCTCATCTGAACCTCGTAATCTGGAAACTGTAACAGTTGACCGCGGCCTTATTTTATTATCAATAAATGCTACAGGGGTAGTTGATTCAGAGAATGAGGTGATCATTCTTAGTCCCGGGGCAGGCATCATTCAAAGCATACATGCTGAGGCAGGCAGCAGGGTTTCCAAAGACCAGCTCATTATGCAGCTCAATACCGAAACTGTAAAAGAGGAAATAACAAAGCTCAAGGACCAGATAGAGGTTAGGAAAAATAACCTGGAGCGTACGCGCCTGAACTCACAGAGTACAAAACTTGACCTTGAATACAATGAAGAGGTGAAGAAGCTTAGAATCGCATCATTAAAATCGCAGCTTTCCGACCAGGAACAGCTCCTTGAAGTGGGCGGTATTTCTCCTGCTCGCATCGACCAGACCAAACAGGAGATTACGCTAGCTGAAAAGGATTTACAGACACTTGTAGAGAGGAATTCCATCAGGCAGAAGCAGCTCGAGTCGGAGGAGGCCGGGCTACTGATGCAGATCAGGATGCAGGAGAAAGAGGTGGAAGAGAAGGAAAAGCTGATTGAGCGTATGAGTATCAGGGCACCTTCTTCAGGAATAATCTTATCGCTTAGCGGTCGCGAAGGTGAAAAAGTAGGTAATGACAATGTGCTTGTCAGGATGTCGGATCTGAGTTCATTTAAAGTAATCGGGTCACTTGATGAGCAGCATGCCCACCTGCTCAAAACTGGTAACCGGGTTCTTGTAAACCTTGATGACGAACAGCTTGAAGGTACTGTAGGAAACATTACACCGATGGTGAAGGACAATAAAATCCAGTTTAATGTACACCTGCAGCAAAGCAGCCATCCAAAGCTTATAGCCAATCAGCAGGTGAATGTTCAGATCATCAGCAATTACAAGGAAGATGCACTCCGGCTCAAGAAGTTTTCAGGTTGTGAAACCAGTCATGTCCAGAAGCTCTTTGTTCTAAACGGAAGCAAGGCTGTAAAAAGAGAATTCACACTTGGAATAGTAGGAAATGATTATATTGAAATACTTTCCGGGCTTCAGGAAGGTGATGTGGTTGTTACCGATGGTTTGAGTGCTTACCGTCATCTTGAGGAGGTGGAAATCGAGAATTAAAATGAAGAATTCTTTGCTTGATTTCATAAGAAGCTTTGAGAATTTTACAAAAACCAAAATGATGAAGTGGATATTGTTTCTGTTTTTTTTCTCCGGTATTATATTATTTACAGGTGATGTGTATGCTCAAAACGGATCAAATCCTGAACGTTTAACGTTGGAGGAGGTTATCGATCTGGCAATTACCGGATCCTCTTCTGCAAAATATACCCAAAATCAGAATGTTAATTATTACTGGCGCTACAGGAATTATAAAACAAGGTTCAGGCCACAGCTTACACTAAACGGGGATGTTCCTAATTATTCCCATACCACACAACCTATTACGCAGCCTGATGGGAGTATCCAGTTTAAGCAAGTTTCAAACCTGGCTGCATCAGCAGTTCTTTCGCTCAACCAGTCAATTCCGCAATTGGGCACGAACATTTGGGCCAGTACTTCAGCTTACGGGATCCAAAACCTGAATAAGGATGAGATCAGCTTTTCGGGAAGCCCTTTTACCGTGGGATTCAGCCAGCCTTTGTTTGCCTACAACTGGATGAAATGGTATCGAAAAACAGAACCCATGATCTATGATGAAGCTCAAAAACGGTTTATTCAGCAAATTGAGGAAATCGCTTTAAATACAACCCACAGGTATTTCAATTATCTTATGGTCCTTACGAACTTCAGGCTTGCAGAAAACAACCTTAAGAACAGTTTGGATAATCTTAAGATTTCAGAAACAAAGAAAAAGTTGGGGCAGATATCAGATAATGATTTTTCACGGATAGAACTGTCGGTGCTCAATGCTCAGAAAGCGTTGAACCAGGCAAGCATGGACCTTAAAAACACAGATTTTGAGCTTAAGCGCTATGTAGGACTGGATCAATCGATGAATGTCGATCTGATCATTCCACTCAATATCCGCTTTTTTGATATTGATCTGGATATGGCCGTTACGAAGGCCAGGGAAAACAGACTTGAAACAACCTTATATCAGCGTCAACTTATAAATGCCGATCGTGCTCTTGCAGAAGCGAAAAACAGTACAGGGTTGAGTACCACCCTCAGGGGGAGTTTTGGGCTTTCCAGCAGTGCTGAATCATTTATGGGCATTTACGAACAGCCTGAAAGGGACAGAATGCTTCGGATTTCATTGAGCATCCCGATCCTCGACTGGGGCCGTTCTGCATCGACGGTGAAATTGGCAGAATCGGAAAGGGAACTTACAATCTACAATGTAAATAAGGATATCGAAGAGTTTGACAGATCAGTGATCGTACAGGTTGAACAGTTCAGCCTGCTGAAAGATCAGCTGGTCACTGCCGATGAAGCAGATAAAGTAGCAGAAAATGGTTACCAGATAGCCTTGCGGAAGTTTCAGAATGGTGAACTCAGTATAACCGACCTCAACATAGCCCTGCAGGAGCGGGAGCAGGCAAAGCGCGATTACATCCGTTCAGTTCAGAGTTACTGGGTTGCATTTTACAGGCTCAGGGTACTCACCCTTTACGATTTTGAAAATAACAGCAACATTACCTACGGCAACCCAATGCTCGACGAAAGGGCTGAAAGAATGGGGCTGCAAACAAGAGAGCTGAACAGGTACTACAAAGAGCAGTAGTTTTGTTATTTGTTGTTACACCTTTTAGTTTTAAAGCATCAATAACCGCTCTACTCAAGTTTGTTATTTGGAAGCTGCTCAAAGACTTAATCACTGTAAAGACTTTGAGGCTAATAAATTTATCACCAAAGGAGAAGTTGATTCGGTGGCGGAAAAACTTACTCTTACCTGGTTACCTGGTCCAGGATAATCTCTTTATGTCAGCAACAAATAATTAGGGCAAAAAAAAGACCTTGCATCTCTGCAAGGCTTTCGTTATCTTGTGGAGAATATCGGAATCGAACCGATGACCTTTTGACTGCCAGTCAAACGCTCTAGCCAACTGAGCTAATCCCCCAATATTTTTAGATCTGAGTATATTTAAAGTGCGGGGCAAATATAAATAAATTTTTTAGCACAAAAAGATATTTGTGGTAAAGTTTTTGTTGTTTTATATTTGCAAAACGTTCATGAACAATGTTCATATCAGGAAAAATTTTCTGAATCTGAATTTAAGAACAATATGACTTGCAGGTAACAATTATTTTTTATCTTTAGCCCTCTTTATTTTGGGAAGATAAATTAAAAAAAACTAATAAAAATAAGGACAATGGAATTAAAAAAATCACCGAAAGCAGACCTTGAAAGTAAAAGGAATTTATTCCTTACCTTAGGTTTGGTCGTTTCTTTAGGAATTATCCTTGCTGCTTTTGAGTACAAGACCTCTCCCAAGAAGACTGAGTCACTGGGGCAGGTACAGATGCAGGAGATTGAAGAAGAAATTATTCCTATTACCCGTGAACAGGAAATTAAACCACCGCCACCTCCGCCTCCCCAGGTTGTAGAAGTTCTGAACATTGTTGATGATGATATCGAAATTGAAGATGAACTTGATATCGAAGATACTGAAGTTACGAAAGATATGATTATTGATGTAGCCCCGGTAGTTACTCAGAAACAAGAGGAAGAGGCTGATGAAGCAGAGGTATTCTTTATTGTAGAAGATATGCCTGAATTTCCCGGTGGTGAACTTGCCCTAAGACAGTTTATTGCCAACTCAATTAAGTATCCTGTTATCGCACAGGAAAACGGTATTCAGGGCCGTGTTTATGTAACCTTCGTTGTTGATGCTGATGGAAGCGTTTCCAATCCCCGTATTGCAAGGGGCGTTGACCCATCACTCGATAAGGAAGCCCTTAGGGTTGTAAGTCTGCTTCCCAAATGGAAACCTGGCAAGCAACGTGGAAAACCGGTTCGTGTTTCATATACTGTTCCGATTAACTTCCAGCTGCAGTAATAGAATTAAACTAAAAATATAATAAGCTCCTGATCCTAACCCGGGTCAGGAGTTTTTTGTATATAACACCCAAAGTATGATAGAAACAACACCACCTATAGAAAAAGCAGTTATTGTTGGTTTGATTTATAAAGGCCAGGATGAAAGGCAGGCTCAGGAATACCTTGAAGAACTGGAGTTTCTTGCTGATACGGCTGGCGCAAAGGTTTTAAAGAAATTTACACAGAAACTTGATGTTCCGTTTGTATCTACTTTTGTTGGTCCTGGTAAACTTCAGGAAATTGTAGAATATCTGAAGGCAATGGAAATCGATACAGTTATTTTTGATGATGAGCTTACTCCAACCCAGTTAAGAAACATAGAAAGGACATTGGAATGTAAGGTGTTGGACAGGACAAATCTCATCCTGGATATATTTGCCAGAAGAGCTAAAACAGCACATGCCAAGACCCAGGTTGAACTGGCACAATATCAGTATCTCCTTCCAAGGCTGACCCGTATGTGGACCCACCTCGAGCGGCAACGTGGGGGGATTGGATTAAGAGGCCCGGGTGAGACCCAGATTGAAACCGACCGTCGTATCATTCTCGATAAAATTGCAAGATTAAAGGAGCAATTAAAAAAGATTGACAGGCAGAAGTCAGCCCAGCGCAAGAACAGGGGAAAACTGGTCAGGGTTGCTTTGGTAGGTTATACCAATGTTGGTAAGTCAACACTGATGAACCTGCTGTCGAAATCGGATGTGTTCGCAGAAAATAAATTGTTTGCCACACTCGATACCACTGTCAGAAAAGTGATAATGGTTAACCTGCCCTTCCTGCTGGCCGATACTGTAGGTTTTATAAGAAAATTGCCCCACGACCTGGTGGAATCTTTCAAGTCAACTCTCGATGAAGTGCGTGAAGCAGATATCCTTGTTCATGTAGTTGACATATCCCATCCCGGTTTTGAGGAACAGCTCCATACGGTTAACAATACCTTGAAGGAAATAGGAGCCGGAGATAAGGAAACCATTTATGTTTTCAATAAAATCGATGCTTTTAAATACGTGGAAAAGGATGAGGATGATTTAACGCCTAAAACACAGGAAAATATAAGCCTTGAAGAGTGGAAAAATTCATGGATGGCAAAACGGAATAAACCTGCTGTTTTCATTTCTGCAACTCAAAAAGAAAATGTTGAGGAGTTAAGAAATCTTTTGTATGATAAGGTAAAGGTGATTCATTCCCAGCGGTTTCCTTTCAATGATTACCTGTATGACATTACGTGGGAGGAGGAAGAATAAGCTGTAACTGTAAACTGAATGTGAACCATAAAATCATAAAAACAAAAAATGCCTGCAACCAGGCATTTTTTGTTTATTATTGAATTTTTATCATCCTACTTCGCCTTCTTTTATCAGCCATTCTGCAATTTGAACAGCATTCAATGCGGCACCTTTCTTTATCTGGTCTCCTACACACCAAAAGGTTATACAATTAGGATCTGTAATATCTTTACGGATACGTCCTACAAATACATCATCCATACCTGATACGAACAACGGCATAGGATACTGTTTTTCTGAAGGATTATCAACTACAGATAGTCCTTCGGCATTTTGAAAGGCTTCCTTTACCTGTTCAACTGATAGTGGTTCTTCAGTTTCAACCCATATGGCTTCTGAATGTGCCCTCGCCACAGGGATTCTCACACAGGTAGCACTTACCTCGGCATCGGTGTGCATGATTTTTTTGGTTTCCCAGTTCATCTTCATCTCTTCCTTGGTATAATCATTATCCAGAAAGACATCGATGTGCGGGATGATATTCATAGCCAGCTGATACGGAAATTTACTGATTGTAGGCTCCTTGCCTCCTGCTATTTCCTTAACCTGCTGCTCAAGTTCAGCAATTCCCTGGGCACCTGCACCACTGGCTGCCTGATAGGTAGCCACTCTGACCTTTTTGATTTTCGACAGTTTGTCGATGGGTTTAAGTGCTACAACCATCTGAATGGTGGAACAGTTTGGATTGGCAATAATATTACGTGGCCTGTTTTTAGAATCTTCTGGATTGACTTCAGGAACTACCAGCGGCACATCCGTCTCATACCTGAAAGCACTGGAGTTATCAATCATGATGGCTCCATGTTTAGTAATGGTTGATGCAAATTCTTTTGAGATCCCTGCGCCGGCAGAAGTTAATGCAATATCTATATCCTTGAAATCATCGTTGTGCTTCAGTTCCTTTACGATAAGCTTTTTGCCCCTGAATTCATATTCTGTTCCGGCACTTCTGGCCGAACCAAATAAAACCAGTTCATCCATTGGGAAATTCCGTTCTTCAAGCACCCGCAGGAATTCCTGTCCTACCGCTCCGCTTGCTCCTACAACTGCAACTTTCATTACTTTAATTTTTTTATTAAACCCTGATTCCTATAATTAATAATTCGCGTAAAATTACTAATTTGGCTGTAATGTTGACAAGATGACCCAAATTATTCAAAAAACCTTAACTATTTGCTTGCTGGGGTGGCTTTTTCCCGTTACAGCACAACAAATCTGGCATGAATCATTTATGCTGCCCGGTAAAGGAATCTGGGGTGATGGTAATGGCGAAATCCAATCTGACTTTTCCGGACTCTTAAACTGGCAATTGAAATTTTCTGACATCAACCTTCAGGATGTGGACGATTATGCTAAAACCGTTGCCACTTCGGGTGGCCGTTTTGAGGCATGTGATGTTGATGGAGAGGTGGTCTGGGAATCGGAATGGATTTTAATACATGATTATCAAAAGGTGCATGTTCAGCTTATAGCTTCTGAAACCGGAAGCGGTGCCAATGCTGTCACCAAGTATCTGAAGGCTTTCTACAGAACAGGGGCTGGCAAGGAATTCATCTTTGAGGAAAACGGCAACAACACCGGCAACTGGGGATCAGCAATAGCCAGGCAGTTGAATATACATACTGATTCGCTTCAGGTTGTTTGCTACATCTCTACGCATTATTCATCCGACAAGGTAATACTTGATGAGGTGAAAGTATGGCATGAACAGGAACCACTGTCACCTGTTCAAACCTTTGATGTGGTCATCAATGAACTGATGGTTGATCCTTTACCTGCTGTAGGTCTGCCTGAAGCAGAATATTTAGAGCTGTTTAATACCCTGCTGGTTGAAGTGAACACGGCCGGCTGGGAGTTGAGGATAAACGGAGTTAAAAAGAAAATGCCTGATAAGGTGATTGCTCCCCGCAGCTTTTTGCTTGTATGCTCAACAGGTGACCATGAGCGTTTAAGTCTTTACGGAGATGCCTTGGGTGTGCCAGGGTTTCAGGGTCTGCTGAACAAAGGAGCCCTGATAGAAATATTGGATGCTAATGGAATAGCTGTAGATCGCATTGATTATTCCAATAGCTGGTATGGCGATCCATTAAAAAGTAACGGTGGTTGGTCGCTCGAGCGGATCGATCCTTTCCGGCAATGTAACCATCCGGCAAACTGGAAGGCGAGCCAGCATCCTGACGGTGGGTCTCCGGGTAAATTAAATTCGGTGTTAGCAGATAACCCTGACCGGGTGGCACCTTCCATAAAATGGGCTGTGGCTGTTTCTGCAAATCAAGCTGAACTGGCTTTTACAGAACCCATCGATACTGCTTTGCTTCTGAAGCCAACGCAGTATACCTTATCGGAGCTTGGAACCCCGGTTGAGATTGAAGCAATCGATTCAAAAAAAATATTGCTTCATTTTAAGGATCCCTTTCAATTGAATAAAATTTATGCGCTTGGGATAGGCCAATTAGCTGACGAATGCGGAAATATCATGGCAGAGAGTAGTTGTGAAATACAGTGGAACAAGCTTGAACAGGGAGATATACTTACAAGTGAACTTCTTTTTGATCCTGTTCCGGGGGGTGAGGATTATATCGAGATTTATAATAATTCTGATAAGTTCATTGATTTAAGCCTGCTATATCTTTCCACCCGGGATAAAAATTCAGAACTGGCACAAATTTATCCACTGACCGGGGATAGGAGGGTGCTTCTTCCTGAGCGCTTCATGGCGTTGACAAAAGATACCAATGGTGTGTTTCCGTGGTTTCATATAAAATGCCCCTCCTGCTTCATTCAGATGGAAAAAATACCTTCTTACCCGAATGGGAAAGGACATGTTATTCTGCTGGATGAAGAAAGAAATTTGATTGATGAGTTTTCCTATTCAGGAAATATGCATTCGCCGTTTCTTGCAAATGCTGAAGGTGTGTCCCTGGAGCGAAGATCCTTTTCTGCGGGAACAAATGAAAAGGAAAACTGGCATTCTGCATCTGCCGAAGCCGGTTATGGTACTCCCGGGTATGAAAATTCACAGATGGAAGCTGTTTCTGTGCAGCGGCCTTTTGTATATTTTGAACCTGAATCATTTTCACCGAATAATGATGGCTACAATGATAGGTTTGTGATTAAATATGAAACCGGGAAACCCGGATTTGTTGCAAACATAAAAGTTTTTGATTCTTCAGGAAGGTTTATACAGGATCTGGTAAAGAATGAACTTTTGTCAACCGTAGGTTTCATTTCATGGAATGGTGAAGATTCTACCGGTTCCCTGCAGCAACCAGGGGTATATATTATGTGGGTTGAATTCTTTAATGAGGCCGGAGAGGTTTACAGGTTTAAAAAGGGAGTGGTTTTAACGGAGATAATACAATAACAGATTGAAGCAGGCTTTTCATACAAGCAGGATTATAATAGGTTATATATAATTTTATCGGTTGAGATTGTAATTTTTTTTATAAAAACTAACCAATACCAGCAAAAATACTCTTAACAAGAACAGATGAGCAGCATGAAGGATCGTAACCTGTCATATTTCACCTGGCGTGAATTCACCCGGTCAGCCTATTTTGGAAAGAATGTTGCAGCAAAAGGTGTCCTTGTATTTCTGGCATTATATTTTTCAATGGTAGCCCTGGTGATGGGTTTTAGCCTCAGTACCTTTCTTTCTGCTGAGTTTCCTGGACAATCGCTTGTTTCAGTATTTAATTCCTATATTCTTGTCTATCTTGGTGCTGACCTGGTAATGCGGATTTTGATACAGAACCTGCCTACATTCGGGTTTCAGCCTTTTTTAATTCTGCCGGTAAATAAGAAACGCATAGCACGGCATCTGTTAAATAAGTCATTGTTACATTTTTTCAATATAATCCCACTTTTGCTTGTCTTTCCTTTTCTGTTTAAATCAGTGGTTAATGAACTGCAGGAAGTGCATCTGGCAGCCTGGATTACAGGTATTGTATTCCTGATTCTAATAAATCATTTCCTGGCCATGTACATTAAATGGCGCACAAACGAAGATGACAAGGTTCTTTATGGATTTCTTGCTGTTGCAGCAGCAATTTTTGCCCTTGAGTATTTTGGAGTGGTTAATTTAACCGACTTATTTGGAAAATTTTATGACCAGGTGGTATCCTCGCCTGGTCTGATCCTGCTGTTTCCTGTCCTTGCTTTGGCTTTATATTTTTTAAATCTGCGTTACCTGCTGAACAGATTTTACCTCGATGAACTGTCAAAGAAAAGCAAGCAAGCTTCGACACATGATTTTTCATGGTTGTCAAAGGTGGGAGAATATGGTAAAATGCTTTCACTGGAAGTTAAAATGATTTTAAGAAACAAGAGGCCACGAACTGCTGCTATTATGTCCGGCCTCTTTTTGTTTTATGGACTTATACTTTATAATGATGTTGATGGGGAAGTGCCTGAATTTATTCTTGTATTTGGGGGGATGTTCATGACAGGTATTTTCAGCATGACCTACGGACAGTTTTTCCCTGCATGGCACAGCAGGTATTACCCGCTGCTGATGACCCAAAATGTCAAAATGAAGGAGGTGCTGCAATCAGCTTTCTTTCTGATGGCAGCCACCAATGTTGTTTTTTACCTGCTGTCCCTGGGTTATTTGTTTATTTCACCCAAAGTGGTGTATATACATCTTGTAGTCATGCTTTATAATGTGGGAATCAATTCAATGGTAGTATTTGCAATGGGACTTAACAGTCGTAAATCGATCGACCTTGATACCCGGGCAATGTTTAATTACCAGGGAATGGGGGCAACACAATGGTTAATGGCATTTCCTATATTGTTTGGTCCCTTGGCCATTTATGGAATCATATCACTACTCCTTGGAAATGTGGTCGCATATGTTGTAATGGGTACCCTTGGACTCTTCGGAATTATTCTTCACCCCCGGTTGATTGATTATTTCACCCGGCAGTACTTAAAAAGAAAATATAAAATGATTTCAGCATATAAATCCGCATAAGATGATTAAAGCATTTAATTTGCAAAAAATATACAGTGGCACAACTGTGCTTGATTTACCGGAAGTTGAAATTAAAAGGGGCGAGGTTTTTGGCCTGGTTGGAAATAATGGAGCAGGAAAAACCACATTGTTTTCACTGATCCTTGATCTGATCAGGGCAAGCAGGGGAAAAGTAACTTCCAATGAGCTTGAAGTTTCAAAAACAGAGGAATGGAAAGCATTTACGGGGGCTTATATCGATGAAAGTTTCACAATCGGATATCTTACACCTGATGAGTATTTCAGCTTCCTGGGCGACCTTCGCAACATGAATAATAATGACGTACGGCTCTTTCTGGAAGGTTTTGAGCCTTTTTTCAACGGGGAAATAACAGGAAAGAAAAAGTACATTCGTGATCTGTCAAAAGGGAATCAGAAAAAGGTGGGGGTTGTTGGTGCATTTATGGGAAGTCCTGATGTGGTGATTCTTGATGAACCTTTTGCAAATCTCGATCCCTCTGCACAGTATAAGCTGCGCGAACTTATTAAGGCTTATGCTGCAGGCGGTGATAAAACTCTGCTTATTTCAAGCCATGATCTCGATCATGTAGCCGATGTATCTACAAGGATCGTCATTCTTGAAAAGGGTAAGATTGTAAAAGATGTTCCAAAAACTTCAACCACACTCAGGGAACTGGAAGAATTCTTTACAGGTGTAAAGGATGAAAGGGCTTTTTATGATGAATTATAGAATTTTGAAGTGGGTTCAGGCAAGGAAATAAGCAATTTTAAAAATTAAACTGGCGGTTGAGCTAGTGCTTATCCACCATATTCTCACTTACATTTTGTACTTTTATGGATGAAAAAATTCATCTACTGTATCCAATGAAAGATAATACAACAAGCCCTCAGGAGGTTTATGCAAAGATGGCAACACTTTGCGGCCGCTCTGAGCATTGTTCATCTGAAATCCGAAGGAAAGTCCTTGATGCAGGCATCAGCAGTGACGAAGCAGATGAAATCATTGAAAGTTTAAAAAAAGATAAGTTTCTCGATGATGAACGTTTTGTCCGTTCCTATGTTTCCGATAAATTCAGGCTGAACAAGTGGGGGAAGGTAAAAATAAGGCATTATTTGAAAATGAAGGGACTTCCGGATGAGACGATTCAGAAAGGCCTGGATGAAATCAATGAAAACAAGTACCGTGAACTGCTTTTGAAAACCATGAAGGAAAAGGCAAAGGCAGTTAAAAAGAAGGAGAAGTTTGAAAAGATGGGTCATATTATCCGCTTTGCCATGAACCGCGGTTTTGAACCTGAAATGATCCACCGGTACATGGGAGAAGTAGTAAAATAAATCTATAGGACCTCAACCCATTCTATTTTTGAAACTATCCAAAATCACTTACCTTTGCACCTCATCATAAATTATTAAAATGGTTTTAAAGGAACAGCTGAAAGACTTGTTCGAGCGCCGGGATGCGCTGAGGAGGCATCTTTGACTACGATGCCAGAATACTCCAGTTAAAAGAAGAAGAATTAAGAACACAGGATCCTGATTTTTGGTCGAACCCTCAAAAGGCTGAGCTTCAGATGAAATCGATTAAGTCTTTAAAAGAATGGACTGTTGGTTTTGAGAAGGTAAACCAGGCTGTCGATGACTTTAGCGTGATGTATGAATTTTATGAAGCTGATGAAGCTTCTGAAGAGGAAGTTGATAAAGCCTACGCTGAAACACTGGATCTGATTGAAAAGCTTGAAACAAAAAACATGCTCCGCAGTGAGGAAGACCACCTTGGGGCTGTATTAAAGATCAATGCCGGTGCGGGTGGGACTGAAAGCAACGACTGGGCAGAGATGCTGTTCCGCATGTATACACGCTGGTGCGAAAGCAAAGGCTATAAGGTTAAAATTGCAGATATGCAGCCTGGTGATGAAGTGGGCATTAAAAGCTGTATTGTGGAGGTAGATGGTGATTTTGCATACGGCTACCTGAAAAGTGAGAACGGTGTGCACAGGCTTGTGCGTCTTTCACCGTTTAATGCCCAGAACAAACGGATGACCTCTTTCACTTCGGTTTATGTTGCTCCCCTTGTCGACGATACCATTGAAATTGAAATCAATCAATCTGATATCACGTGGGAAACCTTTCGCAGCGGAGGTGCCGGTGGCCAGAATGTGAATAAGGTTGAAACCGGAGTACGGTTAAGGCATGCCCCATCAGGAATTGTCATTGAAAATACAGAGAGCCGTACCCAGGGTGGAAATAAAGAGAATGCTTTACGCCTTTTGAAATCACAGCTTTATGAAATGGAGCTGAGAAAGAGGCGTGAGAAGGAGATGGAAATCGAATCGCAAAAAAAGAAAATAGAATGGGGATCACAAATCCGTTCCTATGTGCTGCAGCCATATAAACTTGTAAAGGATTTACGCACCAACTACGAAAGCGGAAATGTGAATGCTGTTCTGGATGGCGACCTCGACGGACTAATTAAAGCTTACCTGATGGAATTCGGAGGACAGTAGCTGCCGGTTGCAATGCTTTAGGATTTTTTTCCTATTTTTATGTAAGAATCTGGCCAATTAAAGGTAACGGATATGTATTCAAACGAAAATTTTATAAATAGGGAAATCAGTTGGCTTTCGTTTAATGAAAGAGTTCTGCAGGAAGCTGAAGATCCAAATACTCCCTTATTTGAACGTATCCGGTTTATCGGGATATTTTCCAATAACCTCGATGAGTTTTTCAGAGTGCGTGTTGCCACAGTCAGAAGAATGGTCGATATTGGCAAGGATGAAGAAAACCTGCTTGGAGACTTTTCTCCCCGTGATCTGCACGATAAAATTCTTGAGATTGTAAGTGAACAGCAAAATAAGGTTCAGCAAATTTTAAAAGACATCCTGGTTGAATTGAATCAGAACAACATTTTTCTGATCGACGAAAAAGAACTGAACCACAAGCAGGGAATATTTGTAAAAAAATATTTCTACGAAAAAGTATTGCCGAATCTTGTACCTATCATGCTCAGCAGGAAAAATAAATTTCCGTATCTGCGCGACCGCTCGGTTTACCTTGCTGTGAAACTGAAGAAAAAATCCAATCACCTTGATTTTGCATATTCCCTGATCCGGATCCCTGGCAGGTCCGTTTCCCGGTTTTTGGTATTGCCTAAAGAACAGAAAAAAACCTTCGTCATGATGCTTGATGATGTCATCAGGTTCTGCTTCGACGATCTGTTTTTTTACTTTGATTATGACGATTATGAGGCTTATACAATAAAAATAACCCGTGATGCTGAACTGGATATCGATGACGACATATCCAAGAGCTTCATCGAAAAAATGAGCAGCAGCCTGAAGAGGCGTAAAAAAGGGAAACTTGTAAGGCTGATATACGATAAGGAAATTCCGCAGGACCTCCTTGATTTCATTCTGAAAAAAATGAAACTCGACAATGAGGAAAATGCTGTTCCGGGAGGAAAGTATCACAACCACAAAGATTTCATGGATTTCCCTGAAATCGGTAAAAAAAGGCATTATTATACCAAACTTCCTCCTTTCAGACATAAGGACCTTCCTCCTCATACCAGTATCCTTCGTGTTTTGCGGACAAAAGACGTAATGCTGCATTTCCCTTACCAGACATTCAATCATTTGATTGATTTTCTCAGGGAGGCAGCCATTGATCCCCAGGTCAGGGAAATTGGCATTACAATCTACCGTGTTGCTCCTGCTTCACGAGTTGTCAATGCATTGCTGAATGCCATACGCAATGGTAAAACAGTTACTGTTGTTATTGAGTTGCAGGCAAGGTTTGATGAGGAAGCCAATATCATGTGGTCGAATAAGTTGCAGGAGGAGGGGGCCTACATAATTAATGGCATCCCCGGAATGAAAGTGCACAGTAAACTCGTATGGGTGAAGCGAAGGGAAAATAATTCTGACAGAAATTATGCTTATATAGGTACGGGGAACTTTCATGAAGGAACAGCACGGGTATATGCCGATGATGGAATACTTACTGCCGATCAGCGGCTGGCTGATGAAGTGGAATTGATCTTTGACTTTTTCAAGCAGAATTACCGGCACAACAAATACAGCCATCTTGTGGTCAGTCCTTTTTACATGAGGAATGTATTTGCTGATTGTATCGACCGTGAAATTGAGTTGGCAAAGGAAGGAAAAGATGCCTCAATGATATTAAAGATGAACAGCCTGATTGACCCGGGGATGATGGCTAAACTTTATAAAGCGGCACGGGCAGGGGTGAAAATTGATTTAATCGTGCGGGGAATCTTTGGCCTTCGTCTCGACCGGAAGAAACTTAAGGAAAATGTTAAAGCCATCAGCATAGTAGATAAATATCTTGAGCATTCCCGTATATTTCTTTTTGGGAATGATGGAGAAGAGAAAATGTACATTTCATCAGCCGACTGGATGCCACGAAACCTGAACAGGCGTATCGAAGTTGCATGTCCTGTTTATGATGAAGAAATACGCAATGAAATAAAGCAGATGCTGCGCATTCAGCTTGCCGATAATTCAAAAGCCCGTATATTGGACCCTTTACTTCAGAACCTTTATAACCGTCAGAACCAGGATGCAACCTACCGTGCCCAGGAAGATTTTTACAATTACATCAAAAAGAAGCACCAGATCGTGTTGAAAATTTATTACAACCCCCGGTGTGCCATGTGCAGGGAAACATTAAAATACCTTGAGGCTAAAAATTATGAACTGGAAATCAGAAAATATATTACCGAAGGTTTAACTGAAAATGAAGTCACTGAGCTGTTGGAGAAAACCGGAAAGCCTCCTTTGGAGCTAATTCGTACACAGGATAAGATTTTTAGGGAGAAATATAAAGGGAAAACGCTAAGCCATGAGCAATGGGCAAGGGCACTGGCTGATCATCCCGGAATGCTGAAAAGGCCACTGGTTGTGAATGGCAACCGGGCTGTCCTTGCAATTCCTCCTGAAACCGTCGAATCGATTATGTAATATTCAGCTTTTTCTTTATTGCCTGAATTTCCGTTTCCAGCATACGTTTTTGTTTAAGTGCTTTCGATAATGCCAGGGCATCAATTACAGCCTGCTTATCGTAACTTTCAAGAACTATATAATAATATTCCTTACCTAGAAAAACAGCCTTTAAATTCCTGGCTGAATTGGTTGCAATAAACTCCATTACACCATTGTCCTTCCCATCGCGATAGGTAACTTTTTCCCACACATAATCCATAAAATCGCTTCGGTGATTGTCAACATTTCCTACCGGAATCTCTTCAGTTTTGGCATCAAGGCCCTGGTCATATACCCTTAATCCGGTATGATTAAGCCATGACTTGCCATGGTAATTGCTGCTCAGATAGATTTCCCCACGTTCATCAAGATGGACCTGTATAAAAGAACGATTCCATGCACGGGCAAAATTTTGTCTTTTATGTATGTATTGGGTAAATCTGTCAATTTCTGTTTTTTCTTTTTCGAACGGTTTCTCCAGGTCAGCAATTTTTAAAATAAGTGAATCCAGCAGGGCTTCTTTCCTGTGCAGCAGGTCAAATTCCACTTCACCTTTAAGGTTTTTTGCTGCATTTACTGCATATTCAGCTTTCGGAAAAAGCCTCGGGATACTGTCCAGGTGAAGAAGTGCGCTTGTAGTGTCGTTTTTCTCCAATAACATCTGTGCATGCCTGAGCCTGGTGCTTGCTTTTTCTTCTGCTGTGGGTCCGCAGGAGATCACTAAAATCACTAAAACTAAAATGAATGTAGGAAATAAGATTTTCATCGGTATTTACTTGATAGAATTATGCTTTTTGTCTTTTAATTATATAATCTTATATACGTCAGAGGCTAGTTCATTATTTTGCCGGAGTTGGGCAAAAATACATTTTTTCCCTTATCTAAAAAGGCCCCCTTCCTTTATTGCTGTTAATAAAACGGAAAACCGGATGTTAAATTTTATTTACCTGACACATAAATAGATGCTTTTTTTCGGGAGATGCAGATAATTCCTATTTTTGCCACCAAATTTATTTTGATGATAACGCTTACTCAACTGGAATATATTGTAGCTGTAGATACATACCGGCATTTTGGCAGGGCTGCTGAATCATGTTTTATTACTCAGCCTACCCTTTCAATGCAGATTAAAAAGCTTGAAGAGGATCTTGAAATCATTATCTTCGATCGCAGCAGGCAGCCATTGATCCCAACCGATGTTGGCATTGGTATTATCGAACAGGCAAGAATGGTTCTGAAAAATGCCCAGGAAATTACAAACATTGTAAAGGAACATAAAAATGAGGTTTCAGGAATGCTTCGTATAGGTATCATTCCAACTCTGGCTCCATACCTCCTGCCAGTGTTTCTTGGAAAATACAAAAAAAAGTATCCCAACATACACATCAAGGTTGTGGAGCAGACCACGGCGGAAATAATTAAGCTTCTTGAAAAGGATATGATCGATGTGGGGATCCTGGTGACTCCGCTAAAGGAGGAAAAAATACTGGAAAAACCTGTTTTTTATGAAGAAATGCTGGTTTACATCAATCCGGAACATGACCTGCACAAAAAGGAAACCATAACTTTGAAGGATATTGCTGTTCCTGAAATATGGCTCCTTAGCGACGGACATTGTTTCCGGGATCAGGTTGTAAATCTATGCTCTTTCCTTGGTTCTGTCGACAGTAGCCTTCCTTTTCACTTTGAAGCAGGTTCTCTTGAAACATTAATGAATATCATCGACAGGGAAGGGGGAATTACCCTAATTCCGGAACTTGCTAAACTTGGAATGTCGGAACAGCGGCTTAAGAATGTAAGATCGTTTGGTAACCTGAAACCCCTGAGGGAGGTAAGCCTGGCATATTCCCGGCACTTTGCAAAACATAAACTGATAAACCTGCTCTGGAGAGAAATGAAGGATGCCATACCTTTGGAATTACAAAATGAAGCAAGAGGAACAATTGTTGAATGGAAATAATTCTTCTTCTATTTAAAAAAAATAATTACCTTTGCGCGCTGTTTTAAGCGGACGTGGCGGAATTGGTAGACGCGCCAGACTTAGGATCTGGTGCCAAACGGCGTGGGGGTTCGAGTCCCTTCGTCCGCACAGAATCCGCCGGTTAATGCTTGTTTTAAGTAATTGCCGGCGGATGTTTTAATAATAGGATTCAAATTTTATTTATTCTTTCCGGAATAAAAGGAAGTATGATATTTTTTTCACAAGTAAGGTTTTTTTTGAACAAGTACCACAAGATTTTCCTTTAGGTACAATTACCATTGAATATTAACAGATAACAACATGAATATTACCAGAGAAAATACCGGGAATGTTAACGCGGTGATAAAGGTTTTAATTGAAAAACCTGATTATGAAAAAACAGTTGAAGAAACATTGAAGGATTACCGGCAAAAATCTTCAATACCTGGTTTCAGGCCAGGCAAAGCTCCTATCGGACTCATTAAAAAAAGATTCGGTAAGGCTGTCCTTGCTGAAGAAATCAATAAAATGCTTTCGCAGAACCTGACACGTTATCTGGTAGAGGAGAAAATCCAAATTCTGGGTGAACCACTTTCAAGTCATGAACATCAAAAGAACATTGACTGGGATAAGGATGAAGATTTTGAATTTGCATTCGATATTGCTCTGGCTCCTGAAATTCAGCTTAACCTTGATGAGAACATCAGGCTGACATACCATCATATTAAAGTTACCGGCGAAATGCTCGACCAGCAGGTGGAAATGATTGCATCACAAATGGGGCAGAAAGTCGATGTTGAAGAAGTTGATGAGAAAACTTTGGTCAGGGGCAACTTTGTTGAACTCGACGAACAGGGGAACGAAAAGGAAAATGGGATCAAAGCAAATGATGTCCTTCTTTCGGTTGAACTAATTAAGGACGAAGAAATAAAAAAACAGTTTCTTGGCAAAAAGAAGGAAGAAACCTTTGCTTTTAATCCGGTCACCGCTTATAATGACCGTCATGAAGTTGGACATTTGCTGAAGATCAGTCATGAACAGGCACATGAGTTGAACAGCAACTTTAATTTCACTGTGAATGAAATCACAACTTTCAATAAGGCAGAACTCAACGAAGACCTTTTCAAACAAATATACGGTGAAGATACTGACGTAAAAACGGAAGAAGATCTGAGAAACAAAATCACAGAGGATATAACAATTAGCCTGAAGCAGGCTTCCGACAGACGTTTTACAACTGATGTGCGTGATACACTGGTTGAAATGCTGAATCCTGAACTTCCTGAAGAGTTCCTGAAGCGTTGGCTACGTGAAATGAACCAGGATGTGACAGAGGAAGAGATAAACAAAGATTTCGATGGATTCCTTAAAGACCTTCGCTGGCAATTGGTAAAAGGGTCAATCGTGAAATCCCATGACATTCAGGTTGAAGAGGATGAAATGTTCGATTTTGCCAAAAAACTGGCTCATGCACAATATAGCCAGTATGGAATTTTTAATGCACCTGAGGAACAAATTGAGTCATTTGCAAAAATGTTACTTGAAAAACCTGAAGAAAAAGAGCGGTTTCATAATAAATTGATTGAAGATAAGGTTGTAGCGGTAGTAAAAGAAAAAGTATCTGTGGAGGAAAAGGAAGTTACACGTGAAGAATTTGAAGAGTTGGCTAAATAACAAACTCCTTTATTTCCGCAAGATTTTTTTGTAACTTTACGGTCAGTATATATCATTATCAAAATGTTGCTCTAGTAAAACTTAAGAATTATGGATAGAAATAATGAATTCAAAAAATATGCAGTCAAACATGCAGGAATCAGCAGTCTGACTTTACAAAGTTACAGTTCGGCATACAGCAATTATATTTCGCCTACAATTATTGAAGAAAGGCAGTTAAACATTGCATCCATGGATGTTTTTTCAAGGTTGATGATGGACCGGATCATTTTCTTAGGAGTTCCCATCGACGATACGGTAGCCAACATTATTCAGGCACAGCTGCTTTTCCTTGAATCAACCGATCCTTCTAAAGACATTCAGATTTACCTGAATTCTCCTGGTGGACATGTTCACGCCGGATTGGGTATCTATGATACCATGCAGTACATTTCTGCCGATGTAGCTACCATATGTACCGGAATGGCTGCATCCATGGGAGCTGTTTTACTTACAGCTGGTGCAAAGGGTAAACGGTCGGCATTAAGCCATTCCCGGATCATGATTCACCAACCTATGGGTGGTGCATCCGGACAGGCTTCTGATATAGAAATTACAGCACGCGAAATACTTAAGATTAAGAAAGAATTATATAACATCATTGCCGAACATACAGGTAAACCGGTAAGCAAGATTGAAAAAGACTCAGACCGCGACTACTGGATGACTTCTGATGAAGCTGTAAAATATGGCATGATCGATGAAATACTCGTAAGGAATAAGGTAAAGTAATAAAGATGGCAAACAAAATCAGAATGGATAAGTGCTCATTTTGTGGCCGCGAAAAAAAGGAAGTGAACCTTTTGATTGCAGGAATTGAAGGTCATATCTGTGACCGCTGTGCAGAACAGGCATACTCAATTATCCAGGAAGAGATTAAAAAAGATAACGTTTTTGATCTGGCCGGCATTCAGCTTCTTAAACCCAAGCAGATTAAGGAGTTTGTTGATCAATATGTCATTGGTCAGGATGAGGCAAAAAAAATTATTTCGGTTGCTGTTTACAACCACTATAAACGGCTGACCCAACCCCTCGATAAGGATGAAACGGAGATTGAAAAATCAAACATCATTCTTGTAGGTGAAACCGGTACAGGAAAAACCCTCCTGGCCAGGACCATTGCTAAAATGCTGCATGTACCGTTTACAATTGTAGATGCAACTGTTCTTACAGAGGCAGGCTATGTTGGTGAAGATATAGAAAGCATTCTTACCCGCCTTCTGCAGGCCGCCGATTACAACGTAGAAGCTGCTGAACGCGGGATCGTGTTCATAGATGAAATTGATAAGATTGCGCGTAAAAGCGATAACCCCTCTATTACCCGCGATGTTTCTGGAGAAGGTGTACAGCAGGGTTTGCTTAAACTGCTTGAAGGATCAATTGTAAATGTTCCGCCACAGGGGGGAAGAAAGCATCCTGAGCAGAAACTCATTCCTGTTGACACTAAAAATATTCTTTTTATCTGTGGAGGTGCTTTTGACGGAATCGAGCGGAAGATTGCAAACCGGTTGAATACAAGGGTGATTGGTTACAGTGCAGCCAAAGAGGTTGACCGGATTGAGCGTGAAAACCTCCTTCAGTACATTGCACCCCAGGATTTAAAATCTTTTGGGCTTATTCCTGAAATTATTGGCCGTCTGCCGGTTTTGGTACATCTTGATCCGCTCGATCAAAAAGCCTTGCGTGATATTCTTACCGAACCTAAAAATTCGGTGATCAAGCAATATAAAAAACTCTTCCAGCTTGATAAAATCACTCTTGAGTTTGAAGAGGATGCTTTGCAGTATATTGTTGAAAAGGCGATTGAGTTCAAATTAGGTGCCCGTGGCTTGCGTTCAATTTGTGAAAGTATTATGAATGATGCAATGTATGAAATGCCCTCTGAAAAGATTGACAGGCTTTTCATCTCCCGCGATTATGCTCAGCATAAAATGGATCGCTCCATTATTACAAGGCTTAAAGCCAGTTGAAAATACAAAACCAGTTCTCAGTGAAAAAAAAACCGGAAAATAATTTTCCGGTTTTTTTGATCTGTTTACAGAAACATCTTCTGTTATCTGTAATTCTATCTTTTTAGTTTATCTGGAGGTCATATGGAATTCTTGCATAAATGCCGTTCATGCCCGATACTTTTTTAAGATACTCATAGTACCTGTAATTCTCTCCAAGTTCTCTTTTCATGAACCAGGTACGCACATTTTCAGTGCCTGATTTGAATAATTCTTCAAATGGATCGGGTTGCGAAGGAAGTGGAACTGTTCTGAAGTTCTCAATACCAGCAATCTCTGCTGCCAGATCGATGGCTTCCTGTAATCCGCCAAACTGATCAATAAGTCCGATATCCATGGCGTTTCTGCCACTCCATACCCTGCCCTGGCCTATGGAATCAACCTGCTCTTTCGATAATTTCCGGCCTTCTGCCACATGTGTTATAAAAACATCATATCCTTCTTCTATGTTTTGTTGAAGCAGATGCCTTTCATAAGCTGTCATTGGACGGGTTAATGAAATCAAATCGGAATTTTTATTTGTTTTTACAACATCTGTGGTGATTCCAAGTTTTTCGTTCATCAACTCACCAATATTTGGTATCATGCCAAAAATTCCGATCGATCCTGTTATAGTATTGGGATGCGCAATAATCCTGTCGGCCCCGCTGGCTATATAATAACCTCCCGAGGCTGCCACATCGCCGAAAGAAACAACCATGGTCTTTTCTTCAGCAGCCAGTTTTACTTCACGCCAGATTACTTCAGCATCAAAAATGCTTCCCCCTGGCGAATTCACTCTTAAAACAATAGCCTTATAGCTGCTGTCGCGCCGCACCTTTCTTATTTCCCTTCCAAGTTCTTCGCCAATTATTGTATTTCCCCCCATAGAAATCCCTATATCCCCACTGGCATAAATTACCGCTATTTTATCACGGGTAAAAGGTTTATCCTTTCCTTTGATTATAGCTTTGGAATAATTGGAGGCACTTACAATAGGAATCTCTTTCGCGTTTTCGTCCCCGATTATTCTTCTTAAATCGTCGAGCACTTCATCCTTATACCTGGAAGCATCAACCAATCCGGTTTCTACAGCCCCGGTCCCCTGGTTGAAGGTCTGCACATCATCAGCCAGCTGATTCAGTTTCTCAACCGGAATATTTCTTTGTTTAGAAATTCCTTCTAACATATGATTCCAAAGGCTGCCCATATAAACAAGTTGCTGCTCACGGTTTTCTTCACTCATCTTCTCATGCATAAAAGGTTCAACTGCAGCCTTAAATTTTCCGTGTCTCACAATCTGCATTTCAATGCCTGCCTTATCCAGTGCCTTTGTAAAAAACATCATTTCTCCTCCAAGGCCTCTGAAATCAACAGCTCCCATTGGATGAATTACGATCTCATCGGCAACGGTTGCCAGGTAATAAGATTTCTGATCAAAATAATCACCATATGCATAAACCGGTTTGCCGCTGCTTTCCTTGAACTTTAACAAGGCATTTCTGATTTCTTCAACTGATGCCATTCCACCATTTACCATCGAAAGTTTCAGGTATATGCCCTTTATCCGGTCATCGGAAACTGCATTTTCAAGAGAAGTTAAAATCTGGTCCAGTCCGATTGTCCTCATCTGAGGAATACCAGGGAAATTAAAATCCTGAAATGGATCATTGGGTGCCCTGTCCACTATCTGCCTTTCCAGGTCAAGTACCAGCATCGAATTATTTTGAACTGAAACCTGCTTGTCGGCAGATGAAATGATGATCCCGATAAACATGAACATCAGGAACATCCCGATTAGTGATACCGCAAAAACTCCAACCACAGTGGCCAGAACATATTTAAAAAATTCTTTCATTTTCTGATTTTTATTATTTCGCTATTTTTATTAATAAATGATGGGTAAATTTATATCCTAAATAATTACAAATATACTATTCAATGCACCAGGTTTTTTTAGGAATTGGTGGAAATATCGGGAATAAGCAGATGAACTTCCAAAAGGTTCAGAAGCTTGTGGAGAATGAGGTGGGAAAAATCATTATAAAGTCATCAATCTATGAAAGTCCCCCCTGGGGTTTTTTGGCTGAAGAAGATTTTTGGAACCAGGTGCTGCATGTTGAAACTGAACTTGGACCCCTGGAATTGCTTGCATCTGTTCATGAGATTGAAGAATTTTTTGGAAGGAAGCGCGATACAGAATATTACGAATCACGTGAAATGGATATCGATATTTTATACTTCGACAATCTGACAATTTCAACAGCATCATTAACCATTCCCCATCCTCATATATCTGACCGGATGTTCGTTCTGGTACCACTTGCTGAGATAGCACCTTCTTTTGTTCATCCTGTACTTCAGGTAACGAACCGCGAACTCCTTGAGCAATGCGGTGATGAATTATCTATCAAAAGAATTGAATTATAAATAGTCTGCCAATGTATCATCAACCTGAAATTGAAGTAGGCATCATAGCACATGATGAACTGCGAATCCTTTTAAACAGTGATTTTTCAGCAGAGAACGGTGTCCGATATTTTGCAGGAGAGTATCGTGCAATTGTTGCTGATAACCTGATAAATATATTTTTACCTGCAGGTGATAAGCTCGAAGTTCCTGATCTGGTACTTTCTCCGGACGGAAATAATAATTTTTTTGAATTATCCGACGTTACAATCGGGGTGGGTTTTCACTGGGAACAGAAAGAAATTCAGCGTTTCGGTGGTAAGTTAAAACTGATTACTGAGGATGGAAAAGTGAGGGCAATCAATATGATTCACCTTGAAGAATATCTTAAAAGTGTAATATCATCTGAAATGAGCGCAACCTGTTCACCTGCCCTGCTTAAAGCTCATGCCGTCATCTCGCGGAGTTGGCTGATTGCACAGGTTGAAAAAAACAAAACGCTGAAGGCTGGGGAGGCGCATTACCAGGCATCATGGGAATCTGAAGATGAAATCATCCACTGGTACGACAGGGAGGATCATCTGAATTTTGATGTATGTGCCGATGACCATTGCCAGCGTTACCACGGCCTTTCGAAAATCCATTCAGGGGAAGCTTTAAAGGCAGTGGAAGAAACTATTGGTGAAGTACTGGTTTTTGATGGGAAGATATGTGATGCCCGCTTCTCAAAATGCTGCGGAGGTGTAAGCGAAAATTTTGAAAATGTGTGGGAACCTGTAAGACATCCATATCTGACGAAGGTAGTTGATTCGGATAAAGGTGATACAACCTGTATTGATTTAAGAAGTGAAAAGGAAGCTGAGTTGTGGATCAGGAATAATCCTTATGCTTTTTGTAATACTAAAGATCAATCCATACTTAAGCAGATATTACCCGGGTTTGATCAGTCTACATCTGATTTTTTCAGATGGAAACTGGAATATTCCCAGTCTGAATTGTCGGCAATCATCAGAAAACGTTCAGGAATTGATTTTGGTGATATCATTAAACTTGAACCAGTTCAGCGGGGCCATTCGGGCAGGCTGATCAGGTTAAAGATCACAGGCACAAAAAAAACATTGATCGTGGGCAAAGAGCTTGAAATCAGGAAGTGGTTATCTGAATCGCATCTTTACAGCTCTGCCTTTGTGGTTGATCATCTTGATATCAATGATGGTATCCCCGGTAAGTTCCTTTTTACAGGTGCAGGATGGGGGCATGGCGTCGGGTTATGCCAGATAGGAGCTGCGGTGATGGGGGAAACAGGTTATTCTTACCTGGAAATTCTGCATCATTACTTTCAGAGAGCGGAACTGAAGAAATTATATGTCTGAAACTGGTAAATTAAAAAACTGAGTAGTATCTTGAGGTTTTTAATCTCAATATAAAATTTTAACCTATGAAAGTCAACCTCTCCTGCATTCTTTTTTGCCTGTTACCAATATTTTTTATCCATCAGGCAGCAGCCATCCAGGTTATCCGGATCAATCAGTTAGGATACCTGCCGAATTCCGTTAAAGTGGCTGTATTTTTATCTGATACAAAAGTAAGGACAAAAAATTTTACGCTGCATGCAGCACTTACTGATGAAGTAGTATTTAAGGGAAAAACTGAAGCAAAAAATGCTGAAGAATGGGGAATGACAACTGCAATGCGCCTCAATTTTTCATCATTTGCTGACCCGGGTGGATACTATGTTATGGTGGGTGAAACACGTTCTCCTACTTTCAGGATATGCTATGATGTTTATGAAGGAACTGCAGATTTCCTGTTGAATTACCTGCGCCAGCAAAGGTGCGGCTATAATCCTTACCTAAAGGATTCATGCCATCTGCACGATGGTATCATTGTTGATCATCCCACACGCTCAGGAGAGTTCCTTGACGTTACGGGGGGCTGGCATGATGCATCTGATTATCTGCAATATTCCACCACATCCATTAACACTGTATATCAGATGATGTTTGCATATAAGCACTTTCCTCATATTTTTGGTGACAGGTTTGATGATGCAGGTCATGAAGGCAGGAATAACATCCCCGATATCCTTGATGAAATCAGGTGGGGGCTGAAATGGATGCTGAAGATGAACCCTGCACCGGGGGAAATGTACAACCAGATTGCCGACGACCGCGACCATATCGGATACCGCCTTCCGGTTAGTGATCCTGCTGATTATGGTCTGGGCCCCAATCGTCCTGTTTATTTCGTCACAGGAAAGCCACAGGGTCTTTCCAAATTTAAAAATGCAAGTACAGGCGTTTCATCTGTTGCAGGGAAATTTGCTTCCGGGTTTGCACTGGGTGCCCGGCTCTTTGAAAAGGATGATGCTGAATTTGCATTGCTTATGAAGCAAAAAGCCCTGGAAGCATGGAATTTTGCTCTTTCTGATACGGGCTACAGCCAAACTGCCTGTAATGTATCTCCCTATTATTATGAAGAAAGCAATTATGCTGATGACCTGGAGCTGGCTGCTGCCCAGCTGTATCATCTTACAGATAACGAAAATTTTATTAGTGAAGCTGAACACTGGGGTAAAAATGAACCAGTGACTCCATGGATGGAAAAGGGTGAGGCCCGTCATTACCAATATTACCCCTTTGTAAACCTTGGCCATTATTATCTGGCAGATCTTAATAAAAAAGCATTCTCTGGTTTTTATGACGACGGATTAAATTATCTGTACCAAAGAGGCAAAAATGATCCATTTTTTAATGGCCTTCCCTTTATCTGGTGTTCCAACAATCTGGTGGCAGCAGCTATAACGCAGGCAAGGCTTTTTAATCAGATTACAGGAGATAAGAAATACCTGGAAATGGAAGCTGCTTTGCGTGACTGGCTTTTTGGCTGTAACCCATGGGGAACCGCGATGATCTGCGGATTACCCGGCGTGGAAGATTCACCGGAATTTCCACATTCATCGTATACAGTTCTCAGAGGTGAAACTACCTATGGCGGCCTGGTTGATGGTCCGGTTTACAGTTCTATTTTCAACAGTCTGATTGGAATTGCTCTTACACAGGAGGATCAATACGCCCCTTTTAACAACGGAAAAGCGGTTTATCATGACGATATTGGTGACTACTCTACCAATGAACCTACCATGGATGGTACAGCAAGCCTTTCTTTTTATCTTGCTTTTCTTGAAAATGAAGGGAAAACCACCTCCGCCAGAAATACCAACCATGTTAAAGACAGTGAAGGTGCCATTATTCGCATCAACCCCGATGAAAAAAACATTTATCTTGCATTTACCGCTGATTCATTTTTTGAAGGTGGAAACCATGTTTTACAAACATTGGAAAAAAGTCACATCAAAGGTTCTTTCTTTTTTACCGGAAATTTTCTGAGAAATCCGGAAAATAAGGATATTATCAAAAAGGTTCATAAACAGGGCCATTATATTGGTGCCCATTCCGACAGCCATTTGCTATATTGTGACTGGGATAAAAGGGATTCATTGCTCGTTTCATATGAAGAATTTGAACGTGATATCAGGAATAATTTTGCGGAACTTGCCAGATTTGGCATTAAACCGGGCCAGGCATTTTATTTTATGCCACCATTTGAATGGTACAACCGTGAAATTTCAGACTGGAGCCGGAATCTGGGACTGGAGGTCGTAAACTATACGCCTGGCACTGGTACAAATGCCGATTATACAGTACCTGGTGCTGAAAATTATATTTCTTCTGTAAAAATATATTCAAACCTGCTTAAGTTTGAAAATGATCATCCCGATCATTTAAATGGCGCTATACTGTTGATTCATCCGGGTACAGCTCCTGAAAGGAGTGATAAGTTTTACCGGCTTCTCGATGATTTGGTCAGACATTTCTCTTCAGCAGGTTACCAGTTTAAATCATTGAAACCATAATATGCCAGTTAAGCCAAAACCATCATCCCGGAATCCTTGGTACTGGATTCCATCTCTTTATTTTGCCGAAGGATTGCCTTATGTATTCGTAATGACAGTTTCTGTTATCATGTACAAACGCCTCGATATTTCAAATGCACAAATTGCCCTGTATACTAGTTGGCTATATCTGCCATGGGTAATCAAGCCTCTTTGGAGCCCTGTAGTGGAAATACTTAAAACCAAGAGGTACTGGATCATCGTGATGCAGCTGGTAGTAGGAGCCTCCCTGGCAGGAATTGCCTTTACACTTCCGGCCGACAGGTTCTTTCAATATACCATAGCCTTTTTCTGGTTGCTGGCATTCAGTTCTGCCACCCATGACATCGCTGCCGATGGATTTTACATGCTTGGCCTATCAGAACGTGATCAGGCATTCTTTGTCGGCATCCGAAATACCTTTTACCGCTTTGCCATGCTGGCAGGCCAGGGGCCGTTGGTTATCATTGCCGGTAAAATGGAAAAAATTTCAGGGAATAACATCCAGTGGGCGTGGAGCATTACCTTTTATATTTTTGCTGCCTTGTTTTTAGCTTTTTTTATCTGGCACTTTTTCATCCTGCCCAGGCCGGTTTCTGATGTAAGGCGTGAAACACGTTCGGTAAAACAGGTATTCAATGATTTTCTCGATACCTTCATCACTTTTTTTAAAAAGGAGGGCATCGTATTGTCGCTCATATTCATACTGGTATTCAGACTGGGTGAAGCGCAGCTTTTAAAAATGGCTTCACCTTTTTTTCTCGATAACCGCGATGTGGGTGGACTGGGTTTGTCTACCAGTAACATCGGCTTTATTTATGGTACAGCTGGTATTATTGCCCTTACGCTGGGGGGGATCGTAGGTGGGATTGCGGTGTCGCGTAAAGGATTGAAATTTTGGATGCTGCCTATGGTTTTGGCCATGAACCTGCCTAACCTGATGTACGTTTTTCTTGCCTTCTCCCAACCTGAAAGCCTTTGGATTATCACTGCCTCAGTAGTCATTGAGCAGTTTGGGTATGGCTTTGGATTTACGGCCTTTATGCTCTACATGATATATATTTCTCAGGGACAGCATAAAACCGCGCACTACGCCCTGTGTACAGGGTTTATGGCCCTTGGTATGATGCTGCCGGGCATGATCAGCGGATGGGTGCAGGAAATGATCGGATACAGGAACTTTTTTATTTATGTGATGATCTGCACCATTCCCGGGTTTATCATCATAAATTTCCTTAACTATGATCCACATTTTGGAACCAAATCTGAAAAGAACGCAAAGCATTGATTGATTATGTACGGAATCCCGATTCTAAAATGTTCGTCTGCTTTATTGGCCTGGGGCAAGCTCTGTAAAAGGTATAAATGGTAGATTGCGAACGATCCAGAAAAGCATAATCAGTGTAAATACCACCACAGGTGTTGCTTTCTTGTAAAATACATTGGGCAGGTTCAGGTGGAATTTCTTATTCAAATAAAGCTGCAGGTAATGATAGGTTAGAGCCGGAACAGCTAATAAGAATAATAAATTGTTTTGTAACACACCTGTCAGGTTCAAATGTAGCAGATTGTGAATGGCCCGCTGTGAACCACATCCCGGACAGTAATATCCTGTAGCGGAGTAAAAGAGGCATCGTGGAAAAATTATATGTTCTGAAGGATCAAGGCAGAAGAAGAGGATTGCAGCTGCAATGAGGGCGATCAGCAATCCTCCTCTAAAAAAATAATTCATCTGGTCAGATTATAAGATCATTCAAACATGCCAAATCCTAATCCTGCCACTGCACCAAGCATGGCCAAAAGCGACCAGATTAACCCGAATGCTATACCTGCCGCAAATGAAACCCATGCCCATGTTTTGGCATTCTTGCTTGCAAGCCGTGCTCCCTCATAGTCGCCTGACTGCCATTTTGAGTTAACCTGTGCAGCATATACAATGGAAACAATGCCAAACGGAAGGCAGCATAGTATTGTTGTAACGATAGACCATGCCAGGTAATTTGGAGGAGGAACCTTTATTGGTGAGGAGGTACCTAATTCTTGATGTTCATTCATTTCACAGGGAATTTTTTTGATTAATTAAATCTGGTTCAAACAGACAATAAATCTTTCTCTATTCATAATCAATATTGTCCGGTAACATATCAAAACAATTAAGTCTGAGATCTCTTACTTCGTTTGATGTGACAATCAACTAGTTAAGTTCCACCACAAAAGCCCTGAAAACAACCTCATTTAGACCGTATGGAGAAATCTAAAATATTTTAACGGACACTAATGATTCAAAATTAGCACATTTCATTTTTATACAACCACTTTTTCAAGATATTCTGGTTGTATATTCTCAACCTTTTCATTCTAACCGAAGAGAACTTTATCTGCCATATATTGCTGACGTTACTGTTTCTTCTCTTCCGGTATCATTTAATAATAAATTATTCCAAGGAGGGTAGTGTTCTTTTTACAGTAAATATTGCTTAATTTTTATTAACAACTCTTTAACAAAATTCTTATTAAACCTATAAAGGATAATTTTGTCTTAAAATATAAACCAGAAAAAAAAGCAATTGAAAAAATAACAAATTCGAAAAATAATGAAAAAACTAAAACTCTTAAGACACGTATTTATCCTGATACTAATCTTTTTTACAATGCAAGCATCAGCGGAACCTACCGATGATGATTCGAGGCGCAATAAAATTACAGGAATAGTTCTTGACGGAGCAACAAATACCCCCCTTGAATTTGCCAATGTAGCTGTTTTCAGTATACCTGATTCATCACTGGTCACAGGTTCAATTACCAATCAGGAAGGTGTATTCGAGATTACAGGTATTGCTGAAGGGGAATACTATCTTGAAGCAAACTTTATTGGTTTTAGTCCGGTTCTGATCGATGAAGTCGTAGTGGATAAGGAAAATTCACAGGTCGATCTCGGGAAAATCGAAATAAATCCTTCAACCGTTGAAATTGGTGGTGTTGATGTTATTGCGGATAAAGCCCAGGTTGAATTTAAACTTGACAAGAAAGTCGTTAATGTTAGCCAGGTTATAAGTGCCATCGGCGGAACGGCAGTGGATGTACTTGAAAATACCCCTTCGGTTCAGGTCGATATAGAAGGTAATGTGAGTGTACGTGGTTCATCTAATTTTACGGTTCTTATAGATGGCCGGCCCAGTGTACTGAGCGGAAGTGATGCACTGCGTCAGATTCCTTCATCAGCTTTGGAATCTATAGAAATCATTACAAACCCATCTGCAAAATATGAACCCGACGGAATGGCAGGAATCATTAATCTGGTTACCAAGAAAAACGCATTGAATGGTTTTAGCGGAATTGTAAATGGTTCAATCGGAACAGGTGATAAATACAGGGGCGACATTACCCTGAATTACCGGACTGAAAAATTTAAATTTACAATTGGTGCCGACTGGCGCGATGAAATTAATTTTGGCAGTATGTCATCAAGGCGCCAGACTTTAAGCAACGATACCCTGTCGCACATAAACATTGATGGTTCAAGAAACTTTAACCGGAAGGGTCATAATTTCAAGTCGGGCATTGAATGGTACCTGACTCCAAAATCAACCCTGTCGCTTTCAGGGGAAATAGGGAAAAGTGATAACAGCAATACCAGCCTTGGACAGACCCAGCGGTTTACATCGCCTGCCACACAAAGTTTATTTTCTATAACAGATGAAATGTCCAGGAGACAGAACGATTTTTACAGTCTTAACCTGAATTTCCAGCACAATTTTAACAATGACGGGCATAAACTGGAAGCTATGGCATTTTATTCTGGCGAGGAAGGCAGTGATGTGGAAGAGGAAAATGAAAGGGTAGCTGATGCCCAGTATCAGCCAACCGGCCAGTTTATCGAAAGAGTTTTTTCCCAGGAAACTGAAGATGAGAATGAGTTCAGGCTGAAGATAGATTATACATTGCCTTTCAGTAAATCAGGGAAAGTTGAAGCGGGGATGCTAAGCCGTATCGACAGCGAAACAGAAGCACTGACATTTGAGGTGTTTGATGAAGAAACCGGCAACTGGATTATTCGTGATGATTTTACAAGTGTTACAGATTTCAGGCGTGATATTCATGCTGCATATACAACCTTCAGCAGTTCACTCGGCAACCTTGAATTTATGGCGGGTCTGCGCGGTGAACTTACAATCCGTGAAATAAAAAATACAAATTTTGATGATGATGCCACATTGAACCGTTTCGATTTGTTTCCTACTTTCCATACATCATATAAATTGGGTGAAAACCAGGAACTGATGGCTAGCTACAGCCGTCGCATAAACCGTCCGGGAGGCCGGGACCTGGATCCGAATCCCACCTATTTTAACAGGTATACCATACGCATCGGGAATCCTAACCTCAAGCCTGAATATACTGATTCATATGAAATTGGCGCCCTTAGAAGGTTTGGCCGTTCATATATCTCACTTGATGGTTTTCACCGCATAACAAATAATAAAATTGAAAGCTATGAAACCCTTGAAAACGACATTTTTATTCTGAGGTCCGACAACTTCGACAGGGACTTTTCAACTGGTGTCGAATTAACCGGAAATATAAATTTTACCAATTGGCTTATGGTTAATGCCAGTGCCTCTATGTACAAGTATAGGATATCGGGTAATTTTGACGGTGAATCTGTCAACCGGGAAAGTACCAACTGGAACGGAAGAATGAATACTACCCTGAAATTCTCTGATAACTCGCGTTTCCAGGTGAACGCTTTTTTTAGAGGACCGTCAGTTTCAATTCAGGGTGAATCCAAAGCCATGTTCTTTTCAAATGTTTCCTATCGCCATGATTTCTTCAACAATAAGCTGACTGCAACTGTAAGCGTACGCGATCCATTAGGGACTGCCAAATTTGAAAGGGAGTCTTATGGCCCTGATTTCAACAGCTGGTTCCAGTGGAAACGTGAACCGAGAGTAGTTATGTTAACACTTAGCTACAGGATCAACAATTTCCGCGATAACCAGAGTGAAAGGGGAGGAAATGGTGATGGCATGGATAATGGTGGAGGGGATGTTGAATATTAGAAACAAAACCATTTATGGTTCAGATACCCATTTGATGGTGACAGTCTGAATTCCCCATTGAAGAGCCTGATCGACATCTTTACCCATAAAGATGTCGATTTTCTTTTCCCACCTGCTGTTCATTTTGTCAAGAACACGATATTTCCCGGGCAGTCCTTCAATTTCTACTATGGTGTTTTTTGTTAATCCCATTTCGAGAAGATCCCTGGATACGGCGATGCTTTTAATTTCAGGGTGAAGCTTGTCGCCCCATGCTCCTTCGTCGGGCGTATCATCTGTTTGCTCAGGTACGGAATTATAGGCTGTTGCCTTTACCTCCATTCTTTTGATCTCCTTCATGTCATTTTTTGGGGAAAATCCGGTAGTTATAAACCAAAAAAGAGTAAAAAAAACAATATTATTCTTGTTTAATTCCATAACATTTTTTTTAGCGTGTGTATTCTTAGTTGTTAACAGCAATGTGTTAAAAAACATATGAATGGGGGAAAAGGTTTAAAAACACGATATTAGGCAGGTCATTATCCAGTTGAAAATCCTGAATTATAAGGGAAATTTACAGAAATTCAAATTTTTAAGATCTTTAAAAAACCTTACATTTTAATCAGAGCCAAAATTATGATTGAACTATTTTAAATTGATAATCTGCCAATCTGAAGAGAGGAAGAATCCCCCTCAAACAAGGGATTGGAATCCAAATTTGTATTAAACTGCTGGAATGGAAATCCCCCACACGTCATATTCATGCAGAATATATATCAGGGGGATACCAACTCTATACCAAGTATATGCCATCATTATGTAAACATTCACGAAACATAGACATGGTACAGGCTTCAGGAGTACGATTGGATTTATCTACATACCTATATCCACACCTGAATATGAAAGCGGAAACTGTTCTTCCTTGCAAGAAAAGTGGTTTCAGTCAGGCATGTAAAAACGAGGCCTGGGATTAAGATCTATGTGCAGAGGTTGTATGATACAGTCATCTGAGGTTACTTGTTGTTTTTTTCGAGATACGCGGCTGCAATTTCGAGTTCCCGGTACCATTCCTCTCCATATTTCCGGATGAGTGGCTCCTTCAGGAAACTGTACAGGGGTACGTTCAGGGAATGGCCACACGCGCGGCCGGGTTTGCAGATATCAATTTCTTCGTAGTTGACGGCATCAAAGCGCTTGTACGAGGTAATTCTGATCGGATACAGATGGCATGAAACGGGTTTTCTGAATGAGCTTTTACCTTCCAGAAAAGCTTTTTCTATACCGCATTTTACAATACCCTTTTTATCGAAATAAGAGTATGCACACTGATGATTGTCTACAAGTGGAGTAACTGTATCCTGATCTTTATCAACTACCGAAAACCCCTGTTTCTTTATCTCTTCACGATGTTTCTCGGGCAGGTATTCCTCGAATTGGGGATATTCCTGTTCAATCTGCTTTGCCTCTTCAGTAGTTAATGGTGCACCCGATTCTCCTTCTACACAGCATGCTCCCTTGCATTTGAGCAGGTCACATACGAATTTCTGTCTGAAAACCTCATGGCTTATTATGGTGCGTCCAATTTCTATCATGATTTCACTTTCGTTATGGAAGGAAATTAATAAACCGAAAGTCCCGGTTTTTACTATATACCGGGACTTTCAGTCAGTGGGTATGATTTTAGCTGATCAAAACCTTTCCTGTCATTTCCTTTGGTATTTCGAGTCCCATTACTGAAAGCAGGGTGGGTGCCACGTCAGCCAGAACTCCATTTTCAAGTTTTATATTTCTTTTATTGTTGCTGACAAAGATGCAGGGTACAGGATTCAATGAATGGGCTGTATTTTCTGATCCATCCTCGTTGAGGGCATTGTCGGCGTTGCCATGATCGGCTATGATCAGGATATCGTATCCCCCTTTAAGGGCAGCTTCCACAACTTCTTTTGTACACTGGTCAACTGCCTGTATGGCTTTATAAATGGCTTCATAAACCCCTGTATGGCCTACCATATCGCCATTTGCAAAGTTAAGGCAAATAAAATGGGCTTCCTGGTTCAACAATTTGGGAACGATGGCATCTTTTACTGCAGGGGCCGACATCTCAGGCTGCAGGTCGTAAGTGGGCACACGAGGCGACTGTACTAAGATCCGGCTTTCACCTTCAAATTCTTTTTCACGGCCTCCGCTGAAGAAGAAAGTTACATGGGCATATTTTTCCGTTTCTGCTATTCTGATCTGTTTCAGACCTGCCCTGGAAATAACTTCTCCCATAGTGTTGGTTACATTATCCTTGTCAAAAATAACATGTATGTCTTTAAAATCGGCTTTATAGTTTGTCATGGTGTACCATTCCAGGTTCATCCTGTGCATGCCGAATTCAGGCAGGTCCTGCTGTGTAAAGGCAATGGTGGTTTGTCTGAGCCTGTCGGTACGGAAATTGAAGCATATTACAATATCCCCTTCCTGAAAAGTAGCCAAAGGATGATCATATTCATCAACAACAACAATTGGCTGCAGAAATTCATCGGTTGTGCCATTTTCGTAGGATTCCTTCACTGCTTCAAGTATGTTTTTTGTTTTTTTACCCTTGCCCTCTGTGTAAAGATCATAGGCAAGTTTGAGACGGTCATAATTCTTGTCACGGTCCATACCATAATAACGGCCTATGAGGGAAGCAAATTTTGCATTGGTTGTTCTTAATGCTTCCAGATCATTTTCTAAAAATCCATATCCTGATCTTGGATCCGTATCACGGCCATCGGTAAGACCATGAATAAAGATATTTTCAAGTCCCATGTCTGTTGCTATCCGGGCAAGGGCAACCATATGTGAACTGAGTGCATGCACTCCGCCAGGACCAATCAGTCCTAATAAATGAACATTCTTGTGGTTGTTTTTTGCTGAAGTAAAGGCTTTTATTACCTGCGGGTGTTCCCATAATGAACGGTCTTTTATGGCCCGGGAAATTTTGACCATATCCTGGTAAAGTACCCTGCCTGCACCTATATTCAGGTGCCCCACTTCAGAATTTCCCATCTGGCCATCAGGCAATCCAACATGCTCACCGGCTGCAAGTAACCTGGAATACGGATAATTTTTCATCAGGGAATCCATAAAAGGAGTTGGAGCCTGTGAAACTATATCTCCTTTTGATCCGTCGCCAATACCCCAGCCATCCAGAATAATGAGCATTGTTTTTTGAATTTCAGCCATTGTATAATTTTTTATTGTTTTTAATTGAATAAGCAAAATTATCTTTTTTAAATCATATATGGAAAATCTATCAAACTCCTGAAAATGATTTAACAAATACTTTTTAGCCTGCAAAAGAAAAATGTACTTCAGGTAGTTAAACGGCTGTTACCATTGAAGGTTCTTTTATATATTAGTAAATCTATTCAGCATTTAACTAATAAGTATCAAGACAAATAGGCTAAAGACACAAGTACCTTAATAAATAAAGATGCAACCCGGTAAATAATAATAAAAGAATTGGAATCCTGGTTACTGAAATACGACCCCCTAAATCCCCCGAATGAGAACTTCAAGACCGTACTGGTTTGGCAGTATACTGAGCGTCTTACTCCTCTCCGCCAGCTGGCGGAAGGATGGGTGGGGCCGTGTTCATGCTACAGAGCCTCCTGCTTTCCTACCCGGCAGGATTTGGGAAAGGTCCTGAGAAAGATTATTACATAAGGGACGGCATCCGGTTCTAATGGTTCATTGCTATTACAAAAAAACAGCTGCCATTTGAGAAATGGCAGCTGTTTCATCATCAGCGTATTTTCTATTAATAAAATTTAGCCCTTTGATCATCGACATCGGCTTTTTCCCTGTGAACGGTGTATGCCTGTGATGTTGCGCGGAAATTCAGGTTCTGGGCAAGCCTCATTTTTTCACTTTCCAGTTCATTTCCGGTACCTTCTTCAACATCATATACTTCAACAATGTAAACACCATTATTTCCTGCAATTGGCGATGAAAGCTGGTTGGCTGGCATGTGGGTTGCTGTTCCTACAACTTTTGGCTCTATACCTATGCCTGGCACCTGTACAGAACTAAAGTTGATGTTGCTTGCTTCTCTAATGGTCAATCCAAGCTCTGAAGCAACCGCATCCAGGCTGTTATTATTCTGGAGAGCAGCTTTTGCTTTTTCAACAAGGAATTGGTTCTTCTTTTGATTTAGAACTGCCAGTTCAACTCTGGCCTTCACTTCTTCGAAACTTGCAATGCCTTCTTCAGTTGCAGATACAACTGTTGCAATTATGAAATTATCTCCCAGGTCAAATATTGTGGATCCTTGTGAATCCTCTATCAGGTTGCCTGCCTTGGTTTCGTATGCCGACCTTATTAAAGGCCTTGAATTTTCAAGGTCAGCCACCTGCCGGTCGGTTTCCCTGATTGTAGCTGTTCTTTTGTTCAGATTTTGTTCTGCTGCTGCTTTGTCAAAATCTTCTTTGGTGAAATTTTTACCTGCAAATTCACTTGCCCTTGCATATACATTCTGGTAAGTTTGTGTACTCGGACTTACATTCCGCACAAGTATTGCAACCTGTACCTGCCGGGATTCTTTTCCACGGGCGGTGGTTTGGACAATATGAATACCAAACTGGGTTGTTACCACTGTAACCTGGTTTACTTTGTTATTAAAAGCAGCATCTTCAAATGGTTTTACCATTTGTCCGCGGTAGAACCATCCCAGGTCACCACCTTGTATTGCAGATCCCTGATCGGATGAGTATTCACGTGCCAGTGATGCAAAATCGCCACCTCCTTCAATAACTTTTTGAAGACTGTCTGCCAATGCCTGTTGGGCAATCAAATCCTCCTGTGTATTTACTGGAAGCAAAATATGCCTTGCCTGCACCGAATCGGGCATCATAGCTGAGGCATGTAATTTGGCCAGTTTATAGGCATCATCTTCAGCATAAGGGCCAAATACATCATTGACCTGTGCTTCTGTTTCAAATATCCATGTGGCAAGGTCTTCAGGTAAATTTTCCTGTTTGTACCAGGTTCCGTCAAAGCCTACGTCAGAATTTGAGTTTACAAATGCAACGTTATCCGTTGCTGAGGCAAAATCAGAAATAATATCGTTTATCCATTTCTCTGCCTGGTCATAATCCTGTTTAGATGGAGCTACAGGAAACGTAATGAATTCAATCCTTCTTGTTTTTTCCTGCTTGTACAGATCCTGATTGTTTTTATAATAATCCCTGAGTTCTTTTTCTGTGGCAACAACCTGACTATCGGCCACTGACTGGTTGTTGAGGGCGATATAGTTGAAGCTAACCTGTTTATTACGTCCTTGAAGGCTTTTTTCTGCTTCCAGGCTGGTAACATAAAGACCTTTGGCTACCAGGTTATTATACTTGCTGTGAATTCTTTCTTCTACGATTTGGTCTTCAAGATATAACCAATACTGACGTTGCTCTGGTGCTACACCTGTTTCAAGGTTTCTGAGAAATTGTACAACTGCACTACGTTCAACCTGTCCGGTATTTGGATTCCGGAAGAGTTGTTGAATAATGGGGTGCAGGTTAGCTCCCTGAAGCATATCGAATAGTTCAGCTGAACTTACATCAATTCCTAGCTTACTGTATACATCGTTCATTACCTGTTCACGAACCATATTTTGCCATGTCTGTTCACGTACCTGAACCCATGTTTGTTCATCCAACTGGTTTTGCTGGGTATTCATACGGTATATGTCGCCCAGCCTTTCTACTTTCTGTTGAAATTGGGGATATTGTATGGTTTCACCATTGATTTCACCTATTTTCATCCTATTCCCCTGGAATATTGAAGTTCCTCCCTGGAACATATCACCTAAAATAAAGGCTGCAAGTGAAAGTCCGATAACAATTGCCACCAGTAGTCCCGCTTTTGTCCTGATCGTTTGTAATGTTGCCATTGATTTTCAGTTCTTTTATAACAGTGTTTACTTATTTTTTTTCGAGCTACGAAGATAGTAATTTTCAAAAGAATCCATAGGATTTTAGATATTTTTGGAAGAATGTTCCACGTCCGTCTAAGCGTTTGGAAATGTGTAAATTATATAAATATGTAAAATGATGGAAGCTGCAGATTGTTCTGTAACAGACTTCGGTTAATTATTAATCGGAGGAAGTTGAACATTATTGGATGGGGGATTTGCAGGTTGACTATTTGGTAGAGTCGTATCGGATGAGGTAGGGCTTGTTTCATTTACTTCGATGTAGATGGTGCCTTTAGGATTTTTAATTCTCCAGTTCTGCATGGACTGGTCGGAAGTGAAACCGATGCCTGTAATGATTTGATCGCTGCGAATAATCCTGACAAATTCTTCGGTATGAATAAGTTCAGTTTTTTCTTCCCAAATCAGATGCTCTGTTTTTAGTGTATCGCCCTGGGCATTAGTGGCAATAACATTGTTTTTTGCCTCCCATTTTTCCTCTCTTTCAAAATTCTTGGCATAATCAGCCGTAATACTTGATATGACATTTTGATTTTCATCATACTTGATGAGTTCTATACCTTCAGGAAATTCTACATAGGTTCTTCCTTCGTTATCAAACTGAAGCAGTTTTGGGGCTTTGATATAAAACCTGACCTCCCCGCTGTCGGTATACATGGTTTCAAAATTATTGGCTTCAACTACCGGCAGCTCTTCAGGAGCAGAAAAAGCTTTTATCTGCTCAAGATTGTTCTCACAGCCAGTCAAAAGAATTGCAGCCCCTGTAAGAAAGGCTGCAATTCTTAACATATATCTGATATTATAAATCTTAGAACCTGATTTTTGTTGTTTCATTTATCCAGCCTCCCACTTTATATGTCTGGCCTTCCTGTAATCCCAGGAAGAAAGCTTCTTCTTTGCTTGGGAAGTATTTGCGGTAGTCGCTGATTTTTTTAGAAGCATCCATCGAGCAGTCGGGCTGTGAACGTGCACGTTCGTAATAATCCACTGCTACCCAGAATACGCTGCCTTTTTCGGTTTCATTTTCTCCAAAGCTTCTGCTGGCAGCAACATATATGTCTCCGATCAGCATAAGTGCTTCACAGTAATTTGGATTGATTTCCAATGCCTGACGTGCATATTTTCTTGCACCCTGAAGGTCATGTTCCTTCCCTAAAGTAACGGCAGCAACTTCGTAATAGAGTTTCGACAGCTGTTCCTTATCTTTTTCCTGTTCTATAGCCTGAAGGTAATATTCTTTTGCCCTTTGTGCATCGTCATTTCTGAGCGCTCTTCTTGCCATGTTGTATGCAGCTTCTGATGAAGGTTCAAGTTCATAAAGCCGGTCAGTTGCCTGTGAAAATAGTGTTGATTCATCGCACTTGGCGTTCCTGAGCCTGCGGAGCATATTCTTAATGAATTCTGCATCATTTTTATTCGTCTCAAACTGCGGTTCGAAAATAGCAAGCAATGATTCACAGTCAGCTGCTCCGGACAAACCAAAGATTTCTTCTACATAAACCTGTACATCATTCGCATTTTTTGCTACTTCAGGTCCGGGGTTCCCGGCTTTAATAGATTCAAGAATCGAAGTACTGGTGTTATAGTTATTTACCACAGATTCTTTTGGAATTTCATTCATCATGAACAGGGACCTTGAGGTCTGCATCAGCAATACAAGTACAGGTAATTCGGTTTTATTTCCCTGTTCTTTTACTGATTCCAGGATCCAGTCGTATCCTTTTTTCATTGTTTCCTTAAATTCAGCGCTTTCAACATCATGTTGCTGATCTTCCAGCTTATATTTTAGCCAGTGCGTAGCTTTCCGTCCCAATACATATCCTTTTTCGCCAAAATGCCTGATTCTTTTGTCATATAATTTCATCAGCTCATCCACGAGTTTATCTTTTTCAGCAGGTGAAGAAGCATCTTCGATGAATTTTTCATACATGGCCACACCACGGATGTATATGTTGATTGTGGATTTCGGGTATTTATTGTACAATTCTTTCCAGTGAGGAAGTGCAGATTCGAAGTTATCCTGCTTGTAAAATTCATTGAACATTGTCATCTGGCTCATAAATTCCCTGTCCTGTTCTTTGAGCAGTTCATCGGAGGTCTTAAGCACTACATCCTCTCCTTCGCTTTCTGATTCACCGGGAATTTTCCCATCGAATGCAAAATCAAATTGATTAACATTGGATTCAATGTTCACCCTTTTTGATTCAGTTACAGAAGTGAAACGAATCCATTTGGTTTTATCATCGGCCTGCACTTCATATTTGCCATCAAAACTTGTCAGCATAGAACTGCCCCGGTGCGCTTCTACATTAACCCCGGCTGCAGGCTCACCATTATTGTAAACAGTCCCTTTAATGACTCTTTGGGCCTGCAGTGCAGTAGAAGCAACCAATGCAAGTGAGGTAATTAAAAGCATTATGCGAAAAACAGATTTCATAGTTTTATAATTTTTATTGTTTCTTAATCAAATCTTCTTTGTATGAACCATAAGTCGTAAAGGTTTACGCTTAAATTAAGTCTGGCATAATTTTCAAGAACGAGGTTGTGTTCCTTTGTTCCTTTTCTTCCAAGTTCGGCCGAAATATTAATGGTTGAATTGGAACGATACACCGGTAATCCAACCCCAAATGTTATGCCAAAATCTTTAATCTGTTGTCCGTCAAGCATTAAGTATGATCTCTCAAATTTTGCACCTGCACGGTATGCAATACGGTTCATATAACTCCTGATTGAAAACCTGTTAGGTATCCATTCAGCTCCCATTGCAAATTTATCTAAATTAGTTAAAACTTCATTTCCACTGCCCGGTAAATTTATATCTCCCCATCCCTGTCTGTAATAATCAGCATTTATTTCGAGGGAGTTATCCTTTACATATGAAATTCCGGCTCCATAAGACATAGGAAACTGCACTGAGATTTGATTTTCTAAACTGAGGGTGTCAATTTGTGAATCTGAAACAGAAGATGTTCCTTGTTGCACCTGGATAAATTTACTTCTGATATCAGAGTAAAATCCTGTATATTGAGGATTTTCAAATACAGCTGCGAAAGTCAGCCTTTGGTTCTGACTCAACGGAATTGTAGCCTGCGCTCCCAGACTGAAACTGAAGTCTCTTAACCTGAGGGATTCAAACTTCTGACTGTTGTATAATCCGGGTGAGTCAAGAAAAAAGGTTTCAGAGTTGCGGTTCAGCAATCCAAACATGTAATTGAGATTTGCACCTACTGAAATGTTTTTAACAGGTTCTATTGCAAGGCCAAAAAATGCCTTCGAAAGGGAACCTTCTCCATAATATTTTTGCAGGATGTTTCCAGCATTAGGTACTTCAGTGGGGACTTCCACATCATATCCAACATCTGAATAAGGTGTCAGACCAAGAGAAGTGGCTAACCAGTTGGTTATCTGAAAATTCATGGCAAAATACCTGAAATTGATATCAAGTGCATCCATGCTGGTTAGGTCATTGCTGAACCTTGAGAGTTGAGAAGATACTCCAAATTCGAACATAAAACCAAGTGAATCTACAGCAGTATAGGAAGCCGGATTTGCTAAGTTAATTTGTTGGTTGTTCCGGCTTGCCAGGGAAGCTCCTCCCATTGCAGTTGTTCTTCCGAAAGAATTAGGCTGAAGTTCGCCAAGGCCAAAACGTGAATACGGTGAGCTTGTATTATTGTTGAATTGTGCAAACAACAAGGCCGGCACTAAAAATAATCCGGCCAGTAAAAAAGCGCTTTTATATCTCCCCATTATGTTCTAATATGCGGTTTAAACCGATGGCTATTAAATTGAAATGTACAAAGAAAGAATTTTTTAACTTCTTATCAAAAAAATTGGCATCACCACCCGTAATAATAACGTATAAATTTTTATAAAATTCCTTAAATGCATTGATTGCATTATCTGCCTCAAACACAATCCCATGCTGAACTCCTGCTCTTATTGCTTCTTCAGTGGCCTGTCCGTAGAGTCCGGTAAATTCAGACCTTGTAACTAGAGGCAGCCTGCCGGTGTACTGGTGCAGTGCTTTGTATCGCATGTCTATACCCGGTGAAATGTTCCCGCCAAGATACTTCAGGTCCTTGGTTATCAGGTCATAAGTAATTGCTGTACCTGCATCAATAACGAGAATATTGTGGCCGGGATAAAGATGAACGGCTCCAACTACTCCTGCCAGCCTGTCCTTTCCAAGAGATTCTTTTGACTTATAAAGGTTTTCAATTGGTAAGTGAGTATTGTGATCAAGTTCAATGAATTGTTGGAAATGATTCTGCAAATGATTTTTTAATTCAGGATCATAATCTTTCACTGCCGAAAGAATTACTTTGTCGATCTGGGGGTATTCCAGTTGCAGTAATTCAATATGTACGGTAGTCAATTCATCAACCGGTACCGAAATCATTTCTTCACCATGGTTGAATACAGAAAATTTTGTACGTGTGTTTCCTATATCGATTATCAGGTTCATGTTAATCGATGATCCTCTGACTAATATCAAGTGCCTTTACAGAATGGGTTAGTGCACCTATTGAAATATAGTTGACACCAGTAGCTGCCACTTTCCTGATGCGCTTGAGTGTCATATTTCCTGAAGCTTCGATTTTAGCCCTTTTTCCTATCAGTTCAACTGCTTCTTTCATCATTTTAGCACTCATATTATCGAGCATGATGATGTCGACTTCAGCATCAAGTGCTTCCTGTACCTGTTCCAGGGTAGAAGTTTCAACTTCTATTTTGATACTTTTGGGCACTTTCGAACGAATGGCCTTCACTGCTTTTCCTATTCCACCTGCCACCTGTATGTGGTTATCTTTTATCATAACCATGTCATACAATCCAAACCGGTGGTTTGATGCACCACCCATCCTCACCGCATATTTATCCAGATGCCGGTAGCCGGGGAGGGTTTTACGGGTATCGAGTATCTCCACCTTATGTCCCTCTATTTCATGCATGCATTTGTTGGCATAAGTTGCAATACCTGAAAGCCGCTGTAAAAAATTCAATGCCTTACGCTCTCCGGTCAGAAGGGCTCTGTAGTTTCCCGTGAATTCAGCAATTATATCTCCTGCTTTTACTTTGCTGCCATCAGAAATCAATTCCTTCCATTCAATATTTGGGTCAAATTTTTTAAATACCATTTCAGCGACAGGTAATCCTGCAATAACCCCTTCTTCCTTGGCAACAAGAACAGCCTTTTTATTTGAATCGGGCGGTACAAGATTATTGGTGGTAATATCTCCGTCACCAATATCTTCAGCATATGCCAGGTCAAATAACACTTCAGCCGATTTTAATGTTTTTGTGTCCATCATTGATTATCTATTCTAACAGGTTCAATATGAATATCTTTGTCCATTTGTTGCACTATATGTACTGTCAGGGACGGATCTTCCACAGGAAAATCTGTCCTGATATGACCGCCGCGGCTCTCTTCACGCGCAAGGGCTGCTTTGGCAATTATGTTGCATACAGTAGCGCTGCTCTTGATTTTTAGCAGATTGTAGTCTTCTTTTATATCGTTATATTTTTGTAAAATGGCACCAAAGAAACCAAGTGCCTCCTCCAGTCCACTTTTATTTCTCACCACCCCAAGGTTTTTCATCATGTGCCGGGCAATTGAATTTCTTACCTCAACATAAATTTGTTCACTGGCAGTATTCAAAAATACCGGCTGAACATCAGGAAGGCTTTCCTGGGGCCACGGCAACTGTGACGCTGATTCGCTTGCCCGTTTCCCAAAAACAAGGCATTCAAGCAAGGAATTGCTTGCCAGCCTGTTTGCCCCCATTACTCCGGTGGAGGCTGCTTCGCCGCATGAAAACAACCCTCTTATATTTGTTTCGGCATGCAGATTTGTATGTATACCTCCTACCATATAATGTGCTGCCGGGGCAACAGGAATCAGATCAGTAGTAAGATCGAATCCCTGCTTCTTTAGATTTTCAAAAATGTTGCTAAAACGGGCCTTTATCTTTTCCTGATCAAGATGTTTCAGTGATAAGTAAATATACTCTTTTCCCGAAGCCTG
>JAEYNZ010000004.1 GCA_023412195.1 Bacteroidota bacterium | reverse complement strand
CCTTTTCCCACCAACATTCAAACCCTCAAACTCCTTTATCTAAAGGTCTTTGCGCCTCAGCGCCTCCGCGCTTAAAAATCTCTTCCTGTTCTTTGCGGTCTTGGCGCCTTTGCGTGACATAATCCTCTCAAACATTCAAACCCTCAAACATCTTCAAACTCTTAAACTCTTTTAACTTTGCGCCTCCGCGGTTAAAATCTTCTCCTCCTCTGAACCCGGCTGAACAACATGAACCACATAAACCACATGAACAACATGAACAACATAAATCCTTTTCCCACCAACATTCAAACCCTCAAACATCTTCAAATTCCCGATTAATTTTTTTACTTTGCGTAGGTTTTAACTACACCAGCCAATGGATAAACACAAAAACGTCATACAAAAACTCATTCAATTCCGGAACGAACGCGACTGGGAGCAGTTCCACGACTCAAAAAACCTTGCACTGGCTCTCTCCATTGAAGCAGCCGAACTGAATGAACTGTTCCTCTGGAAAAAGGACAGCGAGGCAGAAAACATCGACCGCAACAAACTGAAGGAAGAACTGGCCGACGTGCTTGCCTACGCCTTCCTGCTGGCCGAAAAACACAACCTCGACGTGCATGAAATCGTGCTCGAAAAGATAAAGAAGAACGGCACCAAATATCCTGTCAGCAAATCCAAAGGAACAGCCAAAAAGTACAACGAGCTATGATTGTCTACCAGTCAACTAAAGATGGTTTTCAAAACGATGTCCTGACAAACGACATCGACACGATCATTCACAATGCCTATTACAATCACCTCGGACGGCATACTTCACACAATGAGACCCTGTCGTGGAAAAACTCCATGATGTACATGCATACACTGCTTACCGACCATGAAATTCCAAGCAATGCGGGCATCTCCATCGAGTTCCAGATCCCGCTTACTTCCAAACGGATCGACTTCATCATCACCGGCCTGGACCACGAAAGAAAAGAGCAGGTTATTATCATCGAATTAAAACAATGGTCGTCTGCCGAACTGACCGAAAAGGATGCCATTGTAAGGACCCGGTTCCAGCACGGGGTATCTGAAACTGCCCATCCCTCCTACCAGGTATGGACCTATGCAGCCATGATCAAGGAGTACAATCAGACCGTGCAGGAGGAGGGCATATCACTGGTCCCATGCGCTTACCTGCACAATTATAATCCCGATCATGTAATCACCCATCCTTTTTATGAGGAGCACATCACCAAAGCTCCCGTGTTCCTTAAACCGGATGCATTAAAGCTCAGGGAATTCATCAAACAGCACTTAAAGTATGGCGATGAAAAGGACATACTGTACAAAATAGAAAACGGAAGGTTGCGGCCATCGAAGCAACTGGCCGACAGCCTTGCTTCCATGCTCATGGGAAACCAGGAGTTTATCATGATCGACGATCAGAAAATCGTGTATGAAACGGCGCTGAAAATGGCCGGCATGGCTAACCACGGCAAAAAGCAGGTACTGATTGTGGAAGGAGGTCCCGGTACAGGCAAAAGCGTAGTTGCTGTAAATCTCCTGGTGGAACTTACAAAGCGGGGGCTCGTCAGCAAATATGTGTCAAAAAATGCTGCTCCCAGGGCTGTGTATGCTTCCAAACTGACGGGGACCTTAAAAATGTCGCATATCAATAACCTGTTTGGAGGCTCCGGGAGCTTTTATGAAACCGAACCCGGTCTCTTTGATGCCCTGATTGTGGATGAGGCACACCGGCTGAATTACAAAAGCGGCCTCTACCAGAATTTAGGGGAAAACCAGGTACTGGAAATTATCGATGCAGCAAAGTTCAGTGTCTTTTTTATTGATGACGACCAGCGGATCCACATCAAGGATGTGGGCACTAAAAACAAAATTGAAGAGTGGGCCATCTCACGAAATGCCCGGGTAAAGCAGTTAAAGCTCAGGTCGCAGTTCAGGTGCAACGGGTCCGACGGATACCTGGCATGGCTCGACCATTCACTGCAGATCCACGAAACGGCCAATGTTTCCCTGTCGCAGGATGAGTTTGATTTCAGGATATTTTCCAATCCCAACGATTTGCGAAAAACAATTGAAGAAAAGAACAGGACGGCAAATAAGGCGAGGATGGTGGCAGGTTACTGCTGGGACTGGAAAAGCAAATCAGACACTGCAGCAACCGATGTGAATATCCCTGAACATAATTTTGCAATGAGGTGGAACCTGACAAAGGATGGCAGCACCTGGATCATTGCCAAAGATTCTATCAACGAGATCGGCTGCATTCATACCTGCCAGGGACTGGAACTGGATTATGTGGGTGTGGTTGTGGGACCGGACCTGAAATACAGGAACGGAAGGATCGTAACTGATGTCAGCGAAAGGTCGGTTAACGACAGGTCCATCATGGGGATCAAAACCATGCTGAAGGAGAATAAGGCAGAGGCACTGAAGCTGGCCGACCGCATCATCAAAAACACCTACCGCACACTGATGACAAGGGGCATGAAAGGGTGCTATGTATATTTCTGTGACAGGGAACTTGAAGACTATTTCAGGAGCAGGATAAAGGAAAAGGCTGAACAGCCTGAGGCAAAAACAGTGGAACTTGCACCGCGCATTGAAGCAGAAGTGAACGACGATGTCAAATACATCGATTACCTGCCCCTGTACTCGTTAAAAGCAGCCTGCGGGGCCTTTGGAGAGTGGCAGGTTGTAAATGAAAGCGGGTGGGTGAAAGTGGATGGATTGGGAAAACTGAACCGGAACATGTTCGTTGTAAAAGCCGTAGGGCATTCCATGGAGCCCCGGATTACGGATGGCGATCTGTGTGTTTTCCGGGCCAATGTAGTTGGTTCCCGCAACAACAAAATCGTCCTGGTCCAGCACAACGACTACTACGATTCCGAAAATGAAGGCAGCTTCTCGATCAAAAAATACACCAGCGAAAAAGCGTATGACAGAGATACGGGTGAATGGCTGCATGAAAGAATTGTTCTCAAGCCGTTAAACAACGCTTATGATCCAATTATCATTGAAGAGGACGACGGGTTTATGGTGGTGGGGGAGTTTTTGGATGTGATCAGATAAATATTGCGGATTAATTACGAAAAATGAAATATCTGCACAGCATCACTGAAATAAAAAAGGAACACTGTTACGATACAAACGGCAGCCGACCTGTACGGGTGTTTTGCAACGATTTAAATTATTACGTTTGCAAATACCGCACCGGTGCAGGATTTCCGTTTCTACTTTTTAATGAATACATAGCAGCCCGCTTTTTGCAATTCTGGAATCTGCCGGTACCTGATTTTGCTTTTGTGCTAGTTAACAGGGAACATCTAGGTCAAACATTGCTTCCTTATCACTTTTTTGATCTGCCGGCTTTTGGTTCCAGATTTATGGGGAATTTTAAGGAAGTAGATAAATTTTTTCTTGAAACTTCCTACATCAGAAAAGATAATTCATCCGGCAGGATTTCATTTTTAAAAATTGCCTTGTTTGATTTATGGCTTTGCAACGAAGACAGGCATTACGACAATTTTAATCTGTTGTACAATTTTAAAAATGACCTTTTTGTTCCTATAGATCATGCATTCTGTTTTAATTCATCCAATCTTGCAAGAGATCCTTATTTAATATCAGACAATATAAGTATTTTATCCACACCTTTTTTAAATCGATTTTTTGACCGTAATTTGCAAACCAAAGCTGACGAATTACGTTTAAAAATTATAAAAGAGTTTTATTCCAATGTAGGTACCTGTTATGAAAAAATTGACGAAATACTGAACGAATTGCCTTCTGCCTGGAAGCCTGATCCGGAATTCCTGAGAGAACGGTTACAACTCTTTTTTTCTCAGCAATGGCTAAAAGGATGTATCAATAAATTTACTTCACTTTATTTTTTAAACATCAGGTAAGATGAAAACTTTTTACAGCATATTATCCGCCGTAATAAATCCAATTTCGGGTGAAAAAATTTCAGTTGGATTACTTTTGTCCGACGGGAACCGCAGTCTGTTTGATTTCTCCGAAAACAGGCTTTCTCTGTTGAATTCTCTGATAGACAAGGAAACCAGAAGATTTATCCGGCAATACCTGAAATCAGTTGAGACTGTGTTATGCAAAATAGACATTAGCCAGGATCAATTGACAATTTTTGATGAAGCAGGGAAAAACCTCTTGGTTAACGAGCCTTATATTTCTTATCTCAGCATTTACAACCAGAATGTTGTTTCTTTTTCAAAACCGGTTTCCATTGAAGTAAAAGTTGAGGAACAGGTATTCACAACTCTCTTCTCCAGGTTTATTGATGATGAAACCAATTTAAAATCCCATTTAAAAAATCATTTCCAGGTAATAAAATCAGATTTCCTTCCGCAGATCAGGGAGTACTATTCTATTGAAAAAGAGATTACGCCTGATCGCTTCAGGCAAATTCTGTTGCCGGTTTCAATCGATTTATTGGGAAAAAACGACAGACATGTTTCAGGTCAGTTTTTCGACCTGGAAAAAAGTGTATACCACATAAAAAACGACTGGTTTGACTACAATCAGGTTAATAAGGTGATAAAACCAGGAAAAAAATTTGTAATATCCGCTGAACCTGAAAAAAGCAAATTTCCCCAGCAACATTATTTCTGGAAAGAATTAAGAAAAATAAAGGCACATACATTCCTTGATGTTTCAAACCTTGAAGAAATCAAGGAATATGCAAAAAAACATGACGTGAAGCCTGTTAGCTAAAAACGCGGCCAGATGTAGCCCCCTTTGATGCCTCAATAAGATATACCTGGCAAGCTTTGCTTCCGAAAAAAAACATTATTTACTGGCTGTATTTACTTCGGAATCCGATCCACGCCGCCACCCCAGTTCCTCTAAAAACACCCCATATTAAAAGTGGGCAATATATGCCGGAATCATTGGCAGCATTTGGCCGGAATAGAGGGCAAGTATTGATTCGGATTATTAGGATGTTCTAGTTTAATCATATCTAAAAACTCATTTTCTCCAACAATTTGAATATTGCTCCCTTGGTTATTGAACTGCTGAATTTTTTCATTTTAGAATGACCAGGTGCGGAGCCGGTAATTAAAAAATCGGTTCGAACTGTAATGGAAGTGTCAATATCTGCTCCCAGTTTTTTAATCACATCTGCAGCATCTTTTCGATTAATTGAATTTAGTACCCCGGTAAATACCACTTTCTTTGCATAAAACGGATTGTTGCTATCAGCATTTTCCAAATCTGGTTTTAATACATCTCCGCAAAGTTTTTCATGACCTTCGGGCATAGAAAAACCTGATATATTAGTTTGTGTTTTAGGAAACGAATAGTTTGGTTCAATCCCTTTTAATAAATTCAAATAAATCTTTGCACAAGCAATTGCATCAGCAGCTGCATCATGGTGATTTGAAAGGTCAATGCTATAAGCACAACAAATTTTGTCCAACGACTGTCCTGTCATTTTAAATGTACAATCACAATCAAAATCAGGAATTGGAAGTTTGTAAAACTCAAGTGCCTGTTCCAGACAATTTATGTCAAAAGCCGCATTGTGGGCAACTAATTTTCTCCCCTTTATAATTGGATATATTTCTTCCCATACTGGTGGAAATTCAGGTTCCCATTCTGTTCTTTCAGGTAATATTCCATGAACTTTTATATTCCAGGGGGAATATTCATTCATGGGAGGTCGAACAAATTTGGAAATGGTACGTATTATTTCCCCATTTTCAACAAAAGCCAACCCAATTTGACAGATACTCCATCGTTTCCCGATAGCAGTTTCTACATCAATTGCAACAAAATTCATATAGCTAATTTTTCAGGCAAAACAATTCTTTCGTCTTTCCTAATAATTTCGCCATTCTTGATAGCGAAGTCAATTCCTATTTTCATTGCCTGTTCAACATTTCCTCCCATCCGGGCATATCCAAAAACTTTTGCCACTTCTTTAATCAAATCATCTTCTGGCAAACTAATTTGGTGTGTTAGCACTTCCTTAATTGCGCAAAATATTTCTTCTTTTGCCAAATCTTCTGCATTTCTTTTTTGGTCATCATCTCCCGGAACTCTATATGTGTTGTATTCTTTTGGTTCCTGTCCTTTATTCCAATAAAACCGTGTTCCGTTTTGGCTTGTATATTTTAAGTCCATTTGCGTATAAATGGAAGTCAGATATTCATTAAGCCTCACTCCCAAACGGGAAATTCCCCATGCATTTAAAATGCGTCTGGACAAAAGGGAATGGCTGATAGGTGCTTCCATTTCTATAACCCGATTAATTTGTCGAATGATTTTATATTGACGTCGTGAATCAAAAAACTCATCTGAAAAATTCAAATACGATTGTTCCAGGTTGCAGGTTTTATATCTTGAAGCATTCGATTTTAATAGAACTACTTCCTGTGTAATCCCCTGAAGCATTACATCCGAAAATTCCTTTCTTTTTGAATCAGCGTTTTTAGGTATTCCAGATTTGATTGTTCCCTCTTTTTGCTTTTTAACCTCCTCTATCGTACGAACTATATCCTGAATTACTTTTTGCGGATTATCCCACCAATCGGGAGACCAAAGTTTATATATATTCCATCCCAACATTTTTAACACATCGGCTTGTACAACTTCCCTGTCTTTTGCTGTTTTTGCTGCATGGTAGGTTTTCCCATCAGTTAAGATTCCCAGTATGTATTCTGATGGCTTCTCAGGATTAACAATGCCAATATCAATTCTAAAACCAGAGCAACCGATATCTGTCTGAACTGAATATCCCAATTTCTGAATTTCATTGGCAACCATTCTCTCAAAAAATCGAGGTATAGTTTTAAATGAGTAGTCTTTTTTTGGTAATGCTGTTTTCCCCTTTTCTGTATATTCCAGGAAAGCTTTGATTCCAGCAACACCTTCCGAGGAAGTTCTTGAAATGTCAATCTGATCAGAACGTAATGTGGAAAAGACTTTCATTTCATATCTTGCTCTTGATATAGCCACATTTAATCTTCGCCATCCGCCTTCCCTGTTTAACGGACCAAAATTCAAATATAACTTTCCTTCCTGGTCTGGTCCGTAACCTACAGAAAACAGAATTACATCCCGCTCATCCCCCTGAACATTTTCAAGATTTTTTATAAAAATAGGTTCGGCCGATTCCATTGCCATCTTTTCTAAATCCGGTTTATTTTTAAATGCCTCAATTAACAAATCTTCAATCAGATTTTGTTGAACAGAACTAAAGGTGACAATACCAATGCTTCTTTGTGAAAGTGTCGGGTCTTCTAGTCGTTGTAATACTTCAGATACAATTGCTTTAGCCTCAAAACTATTCTGTCGGGTTTTCCCCCGGTCGTAATATCCGGGAACAAATACATTGATTACTTTGGTTGCAATGTCATCAGGCGAAGGAAAAGTCAATAACTTATTTTCATAATAGTTTGAATTACTGAATGCAATCAAACTTTCGTGTTTACTTCGATAATGCCACAATAAATGTTTTGACGGCATGGATAATGCAAGGCAATCATCAAGTATGCTTTCCAGATCTTCTTTGTCTGCATTTTCTTCATCAAAATGATTTGTTGAGAAAAAGCTGGTAGGTGGCATTTGTTTTGGATCGCCAACAACTATAACATTCTGGCCTCTCGCAATTGCCCCCACAGCTTCACACGTAGGCATTTGTGAAGCTTCATCAAAAATCACCAAATCAAACTTTGATTTATCAACGTCAAAATATTGTGCTACAGAAATGGGGCTCATTAGCATACATGGACACATTCTGGGCAGAAGGTTAGGAATTAAATCAAACAACCTTCTGATCGACATTGCCCGTCCATTATTTCTTATTGCCCGCTGAAGGATCCCAATCTCAGAACCGTTTGCAGCTTCTTTTGTGAAGGAAGGAATTTTGGATGCCAGTTTTGCAAATAGTTCTGCTTTGGTTAGTTCTTCAAAATATTTACTTTGCTCTTTAAATTTTTTGATCTTCCCTTCAAATAATTTCCCATTAAAAACTGACAACCTTGCATCTTTGGAAATAATATATTCCGAGAAATGCTTGAATAATGATTTTTTGAATGATGTTAATACTTCCTGATTTTTAAGTTCCCCATTTACATATACCTCAACAACTGACGAAATGCCGCTTTTAATTATTTCTTCTTTTATGCGGTTCCAACTTGTCCAGTCACGCAAAGAATCGATATTTTCCAACCAGTTCTCAGCATTTTGTTTCCAATATTCTGTCCAGCCGGTCGCCCTGGTTTGCCCGCAATTGAAATCAATATTCAATAAATCAAATAAGGTTTTTTCAATCTCATATTGTTTTTCGACAAGAGATACATGATATAATACTGATTTTCCTTTTATATTAAGAAATGAACGGGTTCCATCAAATAGAAGGTTAGACAGATGTTTTCTTATTTTTTTTGCTTTTAGTGAATCTTCAGTAATACTGATAAGAATGCGGTTGATTTGCAGGCTTGATTCACAAATCTGTAAAACAATATTCCATTTACAGTTACCATTGTTCCATAAAAAATCGAGACTTTCAGATAACGTATTGACATTTTTATCCAGAAGTTCTTGTTTCTTTTGATATTGAATTAATGTTTCAAAATATTTAACAACTTTATCTTTTCCAACTTTACCTGATTTTGAGAAAGGCCGAATTGTTTTTAATATTTTATTTTGACCAAAAAATTTAGGCAGAAACCACTTTTGTGAAACTGCATTCCATTGGTTAAGCCCTTGTTCCGCATCATAATCTAACATACTTTTAGAAAACGCATTTAAAATTGAATCGCGACAGGCATCTCGCTCTTCTCCGTGCTGGGCTAACTCGATAATATGAGAAAGATTTCTTTCGGGTTGTTCAATATTTATTAATGTTGCAGGAGAGTCAGGCAAAGCCTTTATTATTTTGCAAAGCTTTTCTAAACTTTCTGTTTTCTCCTTGTTAAAATCTGTTGGATCAAACGCAAATAATTCATACAGCTGTTTTTGATTTTGAATCTTTTTGTCAAGTGATTCAATATATTTTGAAATTAGTTCAAACGCAGTAGTTTTAGCTTGCTGGTTATATATTTTAGTCGCAATTTGTGCGAGAGGATGATTATGTGGATGACCACACAACGTTCCCGCATTTTGTAATTCTTCAACTTTATCAGATAACTCAACAAACTTCTCATTTGTTAATTCTGCAATGAACTTCTCGTCAAAATTAATATGATCAGGTACATTTCCAATTTCAGCATAACCGGTAAATGAATCGTACAATGAGAAACCAAAGTAATGTTTTTTATGTAATGCTTCAACATATTCGTTTAATTCTAACCTTTGATTGTGAAGTCTTTCTGCTTCTGTTGAGAATTCAAGAGGGGAAGACTTTCGAACAATCTCTGTAGTTTTCCTGAGTTGCTCTAAAACATTAGATTTTTTTGCTTTATTGGAATGAAGTTCAAGGCAAAACGGATCAAGTCCAATATCTGCCAGCCGTTTTTGAACAACAGTCAATGCCGCCATTTTTTCAGCTACAAAAAGAATCTTTTTCCCCTGATATAGTGCATTCGCAATAATATTGGTTATTGTTTGTGATTTTCCCGTTCCCGGAGGACCATGAAGAATGAAACTGTTGTCCTGGGTTGCAGCGCAGATTGCTTCCAGTTGAGTTGAATCGGCACTTATTGGTAAAGCAATTTCAGAGGGATAATACTTTTTATCTAAATCAATTTCAGGGGTCACTTCTTTTGAATCCCATTCCAGTTTCCCCGAAATCAAACTTTTTACGATTTTATTATCTTTAAGTTTATCAGCATTATTGTGAATATCGTTCCACATAATGAATTTGCTAAATGAAAATATACCCAAAAATGCATGTTCTTCCACATCCCACTTTGGTTGAGACATAATTCCCCGGCGAATGATGTTAAAGATTCTGACTACATCCACTCCACTATCATCCCGGGGGAGTTCTTCCAACCCATTAATGGTTATGCTGAAATCTTGTTTAAGCATCTCCAATAAAGTGATGTTCATTAAAGTTTCTTCTTCCCTGCCTCGAATTACATATCCTTTTTGTGCAGACTTTCGGATGATTTCAACAGGTAAAAGTAAAATAGGGGCATACCGTGCTAATTCACTGGTGGGTGTTTCATACCATTTTAAGAACCCTAATGCAAGATATAGCGTATTTGCTCCATTTTCTTCCAATGATAAGCGGGAAGACCGGTAAAGTTTTGTCAGTGCAGTTTTTAATTCGGCTTCAGTTAGATACGTTCGAAGCCGTTTATGTGAAAGGTCAAATTTTAAAAGGTCAACAATTGGGTCAGACATATTTATTTGCTGGTAAACCCCTGAATGCGTGTTTGGATTAAACCATTCATCTGGCTTTGTCAAAACTTGAAATTCTTCGCCATCAGCAAGTGCATCTTCAAATGCACTGAGATTAACAGAAAATAATTGAACTGTACTTTGGGTGATCCGCAAGTTCAAAAGGTTATTCCGAAGACTTAAATCCAATAATTTTCTTTCCCAGAGTTTTTGTTTAGTGAATTGTATTGATTCTGGAATTTCTATCTTTTCACCGACAACAATTATGTCGGGTGACTGACTTTCCCTGGAAACGCTGATTTTATCTTCAATAATTTCCCATCCATCGGACGTTTTAATTCTTTGGGGTAGTGGTTTTATTCCACTAAACCTTGCTCTTTTTACATCAATAAAGAGGATAAATTCTTCCTCCTTCACTAATTTATAATTAGCTAAATTAATTGATTCATCAAATGATTGCCTGTGCCCGGCGTTCATGCAGGTAGCTTCAACCAGCGTAATCTCGTTTATCCCTTGTGCAATCCGCTTTTTTAGCAAAGAAACATCATCATTGACACTATCAGCAAACGTGTCATCAATTAACCACGCACCAACAAATGCATGTCCGTTAATTACTATTAACAGAGGATTAAGTCCAATTGCTTCAATACAACTTGCGTATAAAATTGCCATATCCACACAAGTAGCAAGCTTTTGTGCGAATATCGTATTGCACAATCTTATTCGCTGACCCTCACTCTCAAAACTTGCAGGAGGGGAACAATAAACAACTTCCAGGCTTGAGATAGCTTCAAAAATTGCTCCCATCTGCTTTTTAACCCTGTCAGGATTTAGGCTTTGATAAGCATCAAATGATGGATTGCCAGTCCAATTTTCAAGAATCTTTGACGCAGTTTGCAGTACATTAGAAATCTCAGGATGATTTGGAGTTACAAAAGCGGCCAGCATTTCAGGTAAAATCCTGATCCCATTCCATTGATCGTAAGCTAAAACATCAATATTATAGTTTTCAGAAAATATTATTTCATCCCTTGAGAAAATCGAAAGAATTAAATCTCCGGACAATCTTTCAGTAAGATCGGATAAAAAATTCGCTAATAGTTTTAGCCCTTTAACTTCAATCTCAATTATTTGCTTTTCTGGAAGAACTTCAATCCGATGTTCCCATGAATTAACAAAATCAGGTTCCCCTCTTATCTCAATTTTTAAATCAAATAAATCTTCGTCAGAAGGGTTTTCAATTACGAGTTTTCTTATCATTGGAACCCGGTTTTGCTGAATTGCATAATTTGCAACCGGAGTGTAGATAAAATCTACTTTAGGTGAGATGATTATTTCTGTCATAGGATTTGAGGTAGAATTTATTCGGCTTGTACAGCATATTTTAGGCTTATAGATTTTAGCTTAAATTTAATAAACATTTTACTTATAAACAACATCTGAAAATCGGATAAAATCTAATTGAATTAGCGACTAAAGGTCATAGTCATAAATCCAAAATAATTCAATTCCTTTCCTTCTTTTAGTATAAGTTGACTATATTTGACCTATTATAACTAAATATAAATCAAATGAATGGAGAGTATAAAGAAAAGTTGCCATTCGGACAAGGTGACTTAATAGTGACAAAAAACAGCTACCGTATTCAATTTTATTTTCCGGGTCCTGATTTTCGATACAACGGAACATTTTTTACAATTAATGCGAAGGAAATAGATTCATATGTAATAGCCTACAGAAACAACTGGAAAAAATATGTAGAGTTAACTGAAATTAAATCAAAGTTGGGAAATGAATTTTCGATATCTGGTGAAATGGGGATGAAAATTTCAGTAGGGGGCATATACGATGGAATATGTATTTATCCTTATTGCATGCCTTTAAGTTCAGATCACGTAATTAGAAATCTTTTAGACTCTTTTGAGTGGGCAAAATCCAAAGGCCCCGAAATAATGAATTTCCTTAAATCCTATTAAGAACATAGTGTCTGAACAGCCTGATTAACATCGTTCCCGCCTGGCTTACCCCATTATGGTAGCTTTCGAAAAATGGGTGCTCAATGAATATCCCAAAGTAATGCCCAAAGGGCTGATCGGGAAAGCCCTCCGGTATACTTATAACCTTTACCATAAACTCACGCGCTATCACCTGGACGGACGGCTGAAGATGGACAATAACCTTGGCGAAAATGCATTAAGGCCTATCGCACTCGGAAGAAAAAACTGGTTGTTCTGCGATAACCATGAGTCGGCTGAAAATGCAGCTATTATGTATTCCATGCTTAACTGCTGTAAAGCACATGAGGTAAATTTCCGTGACTGGCTGGTTTTCTTTCTGAACAACATCCATAATACGATGATGATTACACAGTAAAGACCTGGCAGAATTGCTACCTCACAATTATAAACTTCAAAATCAAACCAAGTAACATTACTGTCTCCTATGCCTATCAAAGTTCTCCGAATGTTTTGGAGAAACTCTCATAGCAGGATGCTCTTGTTACAAGTTACAAGAAACAATACGGAGTTTACCGAATGCTTACAAAGGATATATAACAGGGACTGAAGTAGTGAATATGGAAAGTGAAGAACTAAAAATGATAAATGAAGATAATGAGCCAGTTTAACCATCTTCTCACAAATCCCAATTACTTCTGTAAATTTATTAGTTCATCGGATTTTCAAACGAATATATGTCTATGTCAAATTTCCGTCTCTCAATTGTTTCAACCATACCTTTTGCTGTTGGATACAACAATCCACTTACATATAAAAAACAGGATACATTATCTGGATGTCTACGGTTTTTAATTCTCAATCGTTTTAAATTCTCTGGTTTTAATTCAAAGGTTAATCCAATAAAACTAGCTATTAGTTCTGCGTATGCCGACATATGCTTTACTTCTCCAAAAGAAATTAGAAATTTGTTGGGCAAAGCTGTATCCGTTGTATAATAATTTATATCAATATTCTCCATTATAACTATGTCACAAACAATATTAGCTGATCTACCATATGTTTCTTTATGGTATCTAGTATGTGTTCTTAAACCATGACGTATTTGGCATGAATTATTTCCTTTTTGACACAAAGCATAAGAGTAGTTTATAGGCGCTCCCCTAGTATTAAATTTCAAATTAAATGCTGGTTTACCATGTTTAATAGGGTTTACTATTTTTACCTCCCAATTATTATTTTGATACCATTTAATTACATTTGCAAAAACAAAAGCTTCAAAAGTCTGATTTACTGTACTTCCAAAGTTATTTATATCAGCTTTTTCATTCATGAAAAATTTTGACAAATCCTTTTTTGCTTCTAACTGATTAAATAGATAATCTGGCATACTATATAAATTTCTTATATTCGTCTATAATCTGAAAGACATAGGAAGATTCCAATATTAGCTTTTTTGCAGGACTATTATCAATAGAGTCAATAAGCTTTTTTGCTATAATTTCACCTTGAATTACCTTTTCATTTCTTTCTGCAAAATAGTTGCTCCCAATATAAAAACCTTCAACATTAAGATCTTTAAAAGTATCTACTGCATGTTTCGCGGCTTTAGATCCATCAATAAAAAACTTGTTAAGTAAAAAAATAAACACAACAATTGATGCTTCATTGCTTATTTCTTTTAATCTTGCAAATTCTTGTTTTCTAGCTTTTTTTGTTACTTTTTTTCTTATCAATTCATTCCTTTTTTGTTCTGGACATAAAATTTCCCAAACATATTTGTTTACAGAATTGAATCTGTTAGTGATAAATTTAGGAGCTCCACTTAAAAATTCTATATTGTCCATATTAAGTTATTTTTAATCCTGAATGTCGATGCAAAAATCCTTGTATGACGCAACACAAACTCATCTATGCCGAAATTCGTTCCTTAGCTGGAACTCTACAATCAAAGTAAACCAAAATTGGAAGAGACCAAATTACCGTCCGTTAGCTGTCCCCTCGATTATGAGCTGGCCTTCTTTTCAATTTAATGTTTTTACGTCATTGTACAAAGTTTTCAAATGTTCGTCAGTTAAGTCCATTAGTGGTTCATACATGAATGAATTAAGATGAATATTCTCAGCTGTCATTAAAATAACTCTATCCAAAATTCCAATATTATTTGTTTGTGCAGGGAATTCACGCCTATACTTCTCTACTATTCTGCCTGTTTCTTTTTTCAAAATGTTTTTATGGAATTCGGTATCAGTAATTTTTGAAATCATAAAGTTTTCTGCAATCAATCTAATTGCTATTGAAATACAGATTTTATATTTAATATCTAATGGATTCCCATCTGCTAGATTATTAATTTCTTCTGCTTTTAACAATACTAAGTCATATACCTTATCGGTTATGTTAGCTTTTGCCTTTGTTTGCCCAAAAACAGAGTTGAAAATATCTAAAACGGCTTTAACAGTAATTTCCTGTGTTTTATCAATTCCTCGATCAATATTTTTAGGCTTTATATGCAACAATGAGGTAAGTAAAAAATAATAATCGTTGTCGTCTCCAATTGTAAATTCAATTAAGTTTCTTACAAAAGGAATACAAGCAATGAAAGTAAAATCACATGAATCGTATATACTACGCAATATTGGAAAAACATCCTTCTTCTCACCTTTTATTAGCTCTATTTCTCCTGATTTTCTTATTGTAATCCAATTACCCTGATAATTTATTTTAGAACCTAATCGGCTCTTAATTGTCTTATAAAAATCAAAATTGTGGGTTAAGATAATCATAAAAAAATGTGGATTATCCAAAACGTCCTTTAAGTATTCAATTATTGCATACTTGTTCTTGTAGTCAAATGAATCAGCAATGTCGTCAACAATTACAAGTTGATTTTTATTAAGTTTCTTTCTATTTTCAATTTGGAAAATTATATTCAAAAGGTAAAATACCCTTTGTTCACCTGTACTTAAAAATTCTTGTAACTCCGAACCGCCGAGAAATTTCGTATCATCAGGCCCATTTCCATCTGTATATTTAAATAACAATGAAGCAGGCTCACTATTTAATATTACATCCTCTTGATTCTTTATATGAACTTCAAATGGAACTGTGAATCTTCGTTTAAAAATATTTATAACTTCTTTCCATTGAGTTTGTTCCTTTTTTGCTTCTTCTATAATTTTTGCTCTTTGTTCCGATGTCTCCTTATGAAGTTTTAAAAGAACGTTATATTCGCTTTTGTAATTTGCTAAGTAATGCAATATAAGTTTTTTTCTGAAATTTAAGAGGTCAACAAATTCTTTTATAATTTCCTGATTTTCTTCAATGTAACTCCTGAATTTTCTAAGTTCTACATTGCTATTTAAAGATTTGTCTATTTCATTGAATTTACTCGTTAGTTCAGGGTCTTTAATTCTACTTTAACAAATTAAAAACTTTTATCTCATACGAGCAAAAATATTAATATAAAATTTTGATTTTTAGTAAATTAGGGGCATAAAAATTAAGCAAAACAAATTTCAATGGGTAACGTGCG
>JAEYNZ010000163.1 GCA_023412195.1 Bacteroidota bacterium | reverse complement strand
GGTAAAGATTACAAATCTCATCCCAGGGAATTAACTCAGCTAATACTACCCACCGGTTTTTCTTGTTCAGATGCTGCTCAAATGGAGTTTGAAAACAATCCAGGGAAAGTTGATTTGGAGAGACATACAGCGGAGCAGGTGCACGCTTTTTTCTGGCATTATTCATATATCCTTGCACTTGTTTCTACAAAAATGGCGATAAGTTTCTATAAACCAAAGAAAAAATCTTTCTCAGCAGACCCTAATTAAACACCCGGTAAAATTTGACACGGTTATAACCTTGCCGACATTGCTCACACTTGCAGCAATGAAAGCATTTGCTCTGGGTCGAAGGGCTAAATGGAAAGATTATGTTGATTTATATTTTATTATTCGCGATTATTATAGCATAGCAGAAATTGCAACACAGGCGCAGGAAATTTTCGGACATCTTTTTTCTGAAAAACTATTTCGTGAACAACTGGCTTTTCATCAGGATATCGATTATTCTGAACCTTTAGAATATCTAATTCCTCCTGTCCCCGAAATTGAAATTAAAAATTTTCTTATCAAAAAGGCAACTAATTTATTTGATTAGATTTTAGGAAGGTAAGGTTTCTGCGGGTTTTTATGGTGATGCTGTGCTTTCTGCTTTAGTTATATTGTAGGTTGTTTACAAAAACAAGGTTTTTCGAAATGTCAGTTTTTTAAACATGTTGTACAACATACCCCCCCCCCTCAATTTATATAAAATTTTTTACTTAAGTTTGGTATAACTAAAAATTATTACAAACTATGCATCCAAACGTTGTTAAATTAAACCTGCAACTTCCTCCATAAATCTTCCAGAACAGAATACAACAACTTAACCGACGGGTGCGGTTGACTGAAAATTAAACTAAAACTGGTAAAGCATGGATAATAAGCTCAAGAACACAACAAAAGTCAGATCAGTAAAAGATATTAGCAATACCCTGCTGCTCAACGCCAGTTTCATTGACAACCTTGGGCTGATGCACGGTAAAATGGGTATCTCCATCTGCTTTTATTACCTAGCCCGCCAAACCGGCAATAGAATTTACGAGGATTATGCTGGTGAACTCATTGATGAAATATATGATGAAATTACCATGCATACCTCTGTTGATTTTGAAAACGGTTTGGCCGGTATAGGCTGGGGAATTGAATACCTGGTGCAAAACAAATTTATTGAAGCCGATACTGATGAGGTTTTGGAAGAATTTGACAACCGAATTTTTAAAGAATTAATTTACAATACTCCAAAAAAAATTGGTTTATTAAACGGAATAATTGGTATAGGCGCGTATTTCTTAAAACGGATTCAGAATCCGTCATCCAGCGATGAAAAAATAACCACCTTAACTAACAAACAAACCCTTATTCACGTAATTGATGAATTGGAACGCCAAACACAGGATATTTCAGAAATCATCAAAGAACCGGAAGCAAACACTAAAAGGCTGGAACTTTTAAACAATCAAATCCTCGAACCTTCAAACAATCAAACCCCCGAACATTCGAATCCTAAACCATGCTTCTCTATAACCTGGAACTATCCTTTTTTACTTTGGTTCCTTGCCGAACTTTATCAACAAAATATCTTTAATTTTAAAGTTGACAAAATAATCCAAAGGTTACTTGAACCGCTTTCGGACAAAACTAACCTGCCTAAACTACAAAGCAACCGGATGTTATTGGCCTTAGCCCTCACCAAACTTTCACGAACCATAGGAACAAAAGAAACCATAGAAACAATAAAAACAAACCTACTCAAAGAAATTAACCGAGAAGCCATAAATTCAGAACTCCCACCAAACAACACAACTATAAAACATGGAACTTCCGGCATTGCCTGGATATTTAAACAATTATTAGAGTTAACCTCGGACAATATATTTAAAATAGAAATGGAGTATTGGCTTGCTCAATGTACAGTTGTTGAATACGAATCTGAAACTAAAGATATTCAGGGTTTTGAGAGTACAGCTAACCATAAAGAAACCGCATTTGGAATTTTAGAAGGAAAAGCCGGGTATCTTACTCAACTACCAAACTATCAGTCATTCAAATTCAAAACAATAAAACATTGAATTACACAAAAAATGAAATAAAAACAATCCCAGGAAGAAGGGCAGGAAGCCAGGTTATTTGTACAACTACCGCTCCCTGCCCGGGCTCCTTTAAACAAGAAAGGAGATAACGGCAAAGATATAGAAATTCCGCAAAGGCTGCCAACCTTAATAAAGTGGTGTTTACCCAAAAACAAACAATTTAGACGAATTGGAAATGTGAGTAATTAAAATTTAAATTCATTAAAAATGAAAACTCTAAAAAAATTAACAATTAATCCTGAAAAGGTAATTAAAAATGAAAAGTTGGTGAATTTGAAAGGCGGTTATGCTGGATGTGTCTGCATTTTGTGGGAATGGACAGGCTATTTATGGCCCACTGAATCAAACTGAATGTGAAAAGGATTGTGAGGGTGCCGGATATGGCGCAGGTAGGTGGAGTTGTTGATAGTTTTATTCTTTAGTAAATGAAGAGAAAAATTGAAATTAAAAAAGTTCTGCCAGATTTTATCTGGCAGAATTTTCACTGGGTTAAAATCAGGGCATACCCTATTACAAAGATAATAATAAGCCTTTCATTTGGTTATTTAATATCTTGTTCAGCAGATAAATCCCATGAGATACCTATTATTAATCCTGGAAACATAGCTTTTAAAAAGATATCTGTTTCAGAGATTGCCAGGGAAATAACATATATCCCATTAAACAATAATTTTTTGTTTGGGAGTATTGTTAGTGTTGAACTTACCGATAGTTTGATTTTTATTACTCCTGCCCTTGGAACATTATTTGTTTACGATTATAATGGACATTTTATTCGCCGCATTGGAAAACAGGGAAGAGGTCCGGGTGAATATACATATGCAAACAAATTCACATTAGACAGGAAAAACAAAACAGTTTACATATTGAGTGATCAAAGATTGCTCAAATACTCATTTAATGGAGATTTCTTAGAAACAATTGAGCTTAAAATTGATATCAAAATATTTAGCAGAATAGTTTACACAAACGGTAAATTAGTTTTATTTGAAGGGATTAACCAGGGAGAAGGAAAATATGACTGGGTTGTTCTGGATATCTTTGGGAACATCCTTTTTGAAAAATTCAATGCAATAGAAAACTTTCCATCCGATCATTATTGCTGCGGGAATAAGCAGGAAGCATTTAATAACACCTTTTATTACTGGAACCAAATAAACGATACCATTTTTAAGATTTCGGATGAAAAATATGAACCTGCTTTTATTTTTACTCAGGGTAATTTTCGTTTCCCAAAACAAAAGATAAAAGAAATATATTGTGAATACTTTTTTCCGCGCATTGTTTTTTTTACTAAAGATTACTTATTCTTTGCCTATATCTGTCAATATCAAAACTATACAGGTATTTATGTAAAATCAGAAAATCAATTCTACTATGTAAATGTAACAGAAGATTGGAATTTTATTAAAGGTCCAGGTATAGTTAATGATTTTGATTCTGGTGTACCTTTAATACCGTTATCATATTATCGTGACAAACAGGATAAAGAATATCTTATAGGAGAGGTTAATCCCTTTCAATTAAAAGCCCATGTAGCCTCTGATGTTTTCAAAAACTCCACCCCTCATTACCCCGAAAAGAAAAAAGAGCTGGAAAAACTGGCCAACAGTTTAAACGAAAATGATAATCCGGTATTAATGCTCGTGAAATTAAAGGATTAGTTAGTTGTTAAATTGAAACTTAACAAATGCAAAAAACCAACTGGATAATTCTCAAAAGCAAAGACCGTGGAATTGATTACGGTGTTGGGACATTTATTAAACAACTGTCTCATGGATTAACTGCAAGAAAAGAAATAAATGTTTTTGTCCTTGAAATAGGAATAACCGGTAGCAGATCTTTTACAATCAGAAAGCAAGATGGAATAACCATTCTGGAGATCCCACTGGAAGAAAATACGAAAGGAATTGATTCAAAAAGAAACCAGGAGAAACTTTCCCGAAATATTACACGGGTTGTTTCGCAGTATATTCCAAAATCGGCTGTTACTGTTGTACATATGAATTACCTTTTTCAGTATTTTGTTGGAATTGAACTGAGGAGGGCCTTAAACGGAAAATTAATTTTCACCCAACATGTTTTTACGTTGGACGAAAAGGTTGAAAGCAATTTTTTCGATACCGAAAACCACACCTATCAATTGGTTGATAAGATTATAACAGTTACCAAACACGGCAAAGACCACTTGGTTAAGAAAGGAGTTGAGGCGGATAAAATTGAAGTTATTTATAATGGAATAGATCCAACCCATTTCAATACAAAAAATAATGATATACTGGAAAAGTATGGGTTAGGACGAAATGAAAAGATTATTCTTTACAGCGGACGTATTGACCCGATTAAAGGATTGGACTATTTGTGTGATGCTTTTGAATTGCTCATTGAAACATTTCCCGGATGCCGCTTGGTTATTGCCGGAAATGGTAATTATGAATCAGTGATAAAAAAAGCCCGTAAATTTTCCGGAAATATCAGTTATCTCGGATTTATTCCGTTTGAAGATGTGGTTGTACTGTATCATGAAGCCGACATAGGAGTAATTCCATCACTTGAAGAACACTGCAGCTATGTTGCTCTTGAAATGCTGCACAGTGGGTTGCCTGTTGTAGCATCCAAACTTGGAGGTTTAAAAGAAATTTTCATACACGGTGAAAATGCACTGCTCGCTGATACAAATGAAGATAATACAAATATTTATGGAGTGGCTCCCGATGTAAATCAGTTGGAAAGATATATGCATACAATACTGAACAATATTTCCCTTCGAAATAAATTTTCAATGAAAGCCAAAGAGCGCGCAAAAATGTTCACCACCGAAACCATGATAACCAACTATCTAAAGACTGTAAAAAACCTAAATCCTGTAACCTATGAATAAAGAAGATAATGTTGTATTTGTACTGCAAAGAGCAATTAAGCTCCTAAAAATTAAAGTTACTGCTATATCGGTAAAGGAATTCTTGCTTGCACACCCTTATTACCCTAGCCTGAAAAGTGTGTGCGATGCATTGACAAAATGGAATGTTGAAAACTATCCATTAAACCTTGACCCGGAAGAAATAAAAGCATTGGAAATGCCTTTTATTGCCCATTTGAAAGCCGGGGGTGGACAACTGGCTTTTGTGGAAGGAATAAATAACAAACAGGTATTCTATCATTTATCAGAAAACAAAAAACATGAAGAAACCTTTGAAGAATTTTCAAAAAAGGTTTCCGGAGCTGTAGTTGTTTTTGAAGCCGGCAAACTTTCGGGTGAAAAAGGTTACCGTCAACTCCGGCAGAATGAAGTTCTGAATAATAATCTGTTATCATTAATTATTGCTTCACTACTATTCACAGGTGCATGGATTTTTAGTCAGACAAATGGAAGTTTAATCACGCAATCCGGTTATCTGTTTTTTGGGTTACTAACGACAAAAACAATAGGACTTGCAGCTTCTGTATTCCTTGTTTTACATGAACTGAAAGTACATACCCCGATTGCCGATAAGATTTGTGGTTTCAGCTCCAAAACCGATTGCGACGCTGTACTCTCTTCAAATGCATCCAGGTTGTTTGGCTGGATTAACTGGGCAGATGCTGGATTGATTTATTTTACCGCAACATTGCTTTACCTGGCCGGGGCAAATGATACTACTTTGCTTTGGCCATTGGCTGTTATCAGTTTGCTGGCTTTACCCTATCCTGTATTTTCTATCTTTTACCAGGCTGTTATAACAAAAAAGTGGTGTCCTTTTTGTCTTATGGTACAGGTAGTTTTACTTGCGGAATTCATGCTTTTGTTCCCTGTTTTGGGACAGTTAAATATATCTATAAATAATATTCTTCAACTGGCTGCATCATTTTTGATGCCGGCTGCTCTTTGGTTCTTATTTAAAGCCCACAAAAATACAACGCAGGAACAGAATAAATTGTACAATTCTTATTCAGGATTTAAACATAACCCTGAAATTTTCCTGTTCCTGCTTAAAAAGAAAAATCAGAAAGAAATTCCGGTAACACAGAACAGTTTAGTATTGGGAAATCCTGATGCTCCCATAACCCTTACAGCTTTTTTGAGTTTGTATTGTAATCCATGTGCCAATGCTTTTAAACAACTAAAAGATCTGCTTGATAATTGTCCGGATATAAAAATACATACTGTTTTTTCAGTTTACAATGATGAGGAATCAAAAAAACTGATGACCACTTTGTACTTCATCTATATGGACAAAGGATCAAAACATGCAGTTAATTTTTTGCACAGATGGTATGACTCGGATAAGCAAAATCGTAAATCATTGTATAAAAATGAACAGCTCCCGGAAGGATTTGATGTTACAGAATCAGTTGCAGTGGAAAACAGAATGTTATTTGATACACTGAATATATCTGGTACTCCTACAATTTTTATAAACGGATTTAAATATCCCGTTCAATATGAATATAAAGATTTGGAGTACTACATGGATGAACTTAAAAAATTAAATCTTGAAAGCAAAAGGCAGGAAGCCTGCGCCAATTGCCATTAGCTGCTTCCTGCCTGCCCTTGCCTTTACTAAGAAAGGAGGTGATGTGACAAAGATAAATATTTTAGTCTATGAGGAATAATATATTCTGGCCTTTGAAATGATAAAAATGGCATCCCAGAAGATTTTACAAATTATAAAAATTGATTTAAAATGAAAAAATTAGGAAAATTGTCTATTAATGCCGAAAAGGTGATAAAGAATGAAGAACTGGTGAATTTGAGAGGAGGGTATATGGGTAACTTTAAATGTTGTTGGGATTCACAACCAAGCAACTGTAGTGAATGTAAATATACGTCTTCAACGGTATCGTGTTCGGAGGGTGCTCATTTGGTTGAGTGTTAAAAAAAATAATAAGGCTGGTCAATTGTGTCTTTAGGAACAGACCAGCCTTTTTAAAAAGTTCCTTTGATGAGATTTTCTGTGATAACTTCAAATAATAGAAATGAAAAACCTAACTATTTTACTTACATTGATTTTTGTCCTTTCCTGTACACAAGAAAAAAAATTAGATAACATTGTTGATTTAACTTCAATTACTGAACCCCATGTTACCAATTTATCAGAACTGGGATCAGATATAATGTACATTCCGCTCGAAACAAATGCGAGTTGCTTAATCAAACAAATAGACAAGTTGATTTATGAAGGTGGGTCATATTTTTTAGGATCAGTAAATGATCTAAACCGATTGCCTGATGGATTAAGTCCTTTTTTTTTACCATCGAAAAATGAACTCTATCAATTCTCCAAAAATGGAGAATTTATCTGCCAGATTGGTCGCGAAGGAGAAGCTCCTTCTGAATATAGAATCATTAAAGACTTTATGTATAATGAAAGCAACAATACAATAGAAATTTTTTCTCTTAAAGAAATCAAAGAATTCTCGCTGGCTGGAATATGGAGAAAAAATAAAACTATTGAATACGACCGTGTGGCTTCCGTAGGTCAAACCAACAATCAGCTTCTTGGGTTTATCGATAATACAACAGGTCAAAACGAGTATAGCTTTGTTCTAATTGATGCAAAAGGTAAGATTATAAATAGGTTTAAAAACAAGTATAAATTCACATCAACAAATGGTATTGTTTATCCATCTGAATGTATATTTTATCGATATAACGGGATTTTGCATTGTAAGGAACTTCATTCCGATACTATTTTTTCTTTTGATAATGGGACTTTTATCCCCAAATACATTCTAAACCAGGGTGAAGCGAAATTTACATCAGATTTGAGGCAGGATGAACCGTATATTTTTAAGAACTTTGATAAAATTCTTATTCAAAAAAATTTCTTTGAATCAAAAAATTATCTTTTTCTACAATACGATTGGAAAAAAAAGGAAAACTGTTTCATTAAAAACAAATCAAACGGGACTCATTATCTAATCGATAACGGGTCAGGCATAGTCAATGATTTGGATAATGGCCCAAACTTTAAAATTCAAAACACCGTAACTGTAGAGGGCACTGAATACCTGATTTGGTGGATTGATGCCTTTGAACTAAAAGCTCACGTTGATTCCGAAGCCTTCAAAAACCCCACTCCTAAGTACCTGGAAAAGAAAAAAAAGCTGGAAAAAGTGGCAAACAGTTTAAATGAAAATGATAATCCGGTTTTAATGTTAGTAAAACTAAAAGAATAAAATGCCAAAGTTTCCACACTTTAAACAACTCGACTCCATGGACTGCGGCCCAACCTGCCTACGCATGGTGGCTAGATATTACGGCAAAAGTTACAGCCTCCAATATTTACGCAGCCACTCGTACATTACCCGGGAGGGGGTGTCGATGCTGGGCATAAGCGAGGCCGCCGAAAATATCGGGTTCCGCACAAAAGGTTTTCGCCTTACGTGGGAAGAATTAAGGGATGAGGTACCTTTGCCATGCATCGTACATTGGAAACAACGGCATTTTGTGGTGGTGTATGCCATTAAGAACACCAAGTCTCCTTTCTCTCTTTTGCCTAGAAAAAAGGCTGAGAGTGGGGCTCTTGTACATATCGCGGATCCTGCCCAGGGGTTACTCGCCTACACCAAAGATGAATTCCTGAACTGCTGGCTGAGTACAAAAACTAAAGGACAAAAAGAAGGAGCTGTCCTGCTGCTGGAACCTACCCCAGCCTTTTATAAACAGGAGGACGAGGAAAAAGGAAAGCTGAAACTGGCAAACCTGCTGGGATACCTGCGGCCCTACCGGAAGTTCATCGTTCAACTGGGGCTTGGCATGCTTACAGGTAGCATCATCACCATGCTTTTTCCATTCCTGACACAGGCAGTAGTTGATTACGGTATTTCCAACAACGACCTGGCATTTATTGCCATGGTGCTGGTGGCACAAATGGTGCTTACCTTCGGGCAAACAGCCAACGGCCTAATCCGAAGCTGGATTATGTTGCATGTAACCACCCGAATCAGCATCTCGCTGATTACCGATTTTCTGGTGAAGCTGATGAAGCTGCCCATTGCTTTTTTCGATACCAAAATGATTGGCGATGTGATGCAGCGCATTCAGGACCACAACCGGATTCAGTCGTTCCTTACCCAGTCGCTTATCGATATTGTTTTTGCCGTTTTGACACTTGTTATCTACACCTTCATTATGGCAACTTATCATGCAGGGATACTGGGCATCTTTTTCATTGGCAGCCTTTTATATATAGGCTGGGTGCTCTTGTTCATGAAACGCAGAAGGGAAATTGATTACAAGCGGTTCCAGCAATCGTCGGCCGATAAAAACAGCATCGTGCAACTGGTAAATGGCATGCAGGAAATTAAGCTCAATGCCTGTGAAAAACAAAAACGGTGGGAGTGGGAAAGTATCCAGGCCAGGCTCTACAGGGTTAGCATAAAAGGACTGGCCCTGAACCAAAACCAGCAGATTGGCGCCACCTTCATCAACCAGGCAAAGGACCTGTTTATATCGTTCCTTTCAGCAAAAGCAGTTGTAACCGGCGACATGACCCTGGGGATGATGATGGCCGTACAATACATCATCGGGCAGCTTAATTCACCTATACAGCAGTTCATTTCATTTACCCAGCAGGCACAGGATGCCAAAATAAGCATGGAACGGCTGGGTGAAATCCACGATCGCAAAGATGAAGAGACACCGGAAGAAGGAAAGATCAGGGAAATACCACCCTGCGCTGATATTGAACTCAATAATGTACTGTTTCAGTATGAAGGCCCACACTCGGAAAAGGTATTGCAAAGCATCACCATGCAAATACCCGCCAATAAAATAACTGCCATAGTAGGTACCAGCGGAAGCGGCAAAACTACCCTGATAAAACTGCTGCTTGGCTTTTATGAACCGGTGAAAGGAGAAATACTGCTTGGGGGAACTGAGCTTAAACGGTACAGTGAATCTGCATGGCGGAAAAAATGTGGTGTGGTGATGCAGGAAGGGTTTATTTTTTCCGATACCATTGCCAGTAATATAGGAGTAGCAGACAATTATCCGGATCCCGATAAATTGGAACAGGCGGTACAAACCGCTAATATTGGTGACTTCATTGACCGTTTGCCCCTGCGGTACAATACCATTATCGGCAGCCAGGGACATGGAATAAGCACCGGCCAGAAACAGCGGATACTGATTGCCCGGTCAGTATATAAAAACCCCGGTTACATATTTTTCGACGAAGCCACCAATGCACTCGACACGAAAAACGAGCGGGTGATAATGGATAATCTTGACCGTTTTTTCAAAGGCCGCACCGTGGTGGTGGTTGCCCACCGGTTAAGCACGGTAAGAAAAGCCGACCAGATTGTGGTACTGGAAAAAGGCCGGATTGTTGAAAAAGGCACCCACGGTGAGTTGGTAGCCGCAGGTGGGGCTTATTTTAACCTTGTGAAAGACCAGCTTGAACTGGAAGCAATGGCATAATAAAATTAAATGCTAAAAGAAAAATAAAAAGATGATATAAACAATGTAAGAAGGGCAGGAAGCCCCTTACCCTTGCCGGTACTGCTCCCTGCCCGGACTCCTTCTTAAACTAAGAAAGGAGGTAATTAGGCAAAGATAAAACAAATCCGCAAAGGCTGCCAACCTCAATAAAGCGGTTTTAACCTGAAAGATACATGGAGGTTCAGAATAAATGCATTAATAGTAATTAATTAAATTTTATAAAAATGAAAAAGTTGAATAAATTGATAATCAATACTGAAAAGGTGATTAAGAATGAAGAACTGGTGAGGTTCAAGGGAGGCTATCAAGGTAATTGCTGCCAATGTAATACCGGCCAATTTATGCTATTAGCAAGTAAAGATGATTGCGACAAAATGTGTAATGAAGCCGGAATGAATGGTGGAGTTTGGGTTTGTTAAATAAAGCTGACATCCAGCTATTAAAAGTTACTCAACCGCAAGCGGCTGAGTAACTATCCTTTAAATTTTTAATCTTAATTTATTGTGGTATGAATAATAATTATAAGAGGAGTTGCTTTTATTTTTGTTTAATCTCTTTAATTAAATTTATTTCTTCTTGTTCTTCTGACAAGTTGACTAATATTCCTATAATAAATCCAGAAACACTGATAGAGAAAAATATACCTTTAAGTGAGATTATAATTGATGTAAAATACATACCACTTAGTAATGATATTTTATTTAACGACATAGTAAGTATAGAACTAACAGAAAGCCACATATTTATTTATCCAGCAAATGGTGGTCTATTGGCATATGATATAGAAGAAAATTTGATAAGAAGCATTGGAAAAAAAGGGAAAGGGCCAGGTGAATACATATTTGGTTATAGGTTTACATTAGATAGGCAGACTGAAAAGATATTTATCTTAGACAAAGAAAAAATTTTGAAATATACATTTAAAGGACGATATCTTGGCCATATTTCTCTTGAAGAATTTAAAGAAAATAATTTTAGTTGGGTCATCTTTTCAAATGATAGACTTTATCTATATGAAGGGATAAATTTTGGCTATGGGAAATATAATTGGGTTGTTTTAGATACAATTGGGAACATCTTATTTGAAAAACAAAATTCAGTAGGACAATTTTCTTCAGCCCATTCTTGCACGGGTAGTAAACAGGAAACTTTCAATAATACCCTATATTATTGGAACCAGATAAACGATACCATATTTTTAATAAATGAAAAGGGATATACTGCTGCATTTCTTTTTGCTCAAGGGGAATATCGTTTTCCAAAACAACCTGTAAAAGCTATATCAACAGAATATTTTTACCCACGAAAAATATTATTCACTAAAGATTACCTGTTCTTTTCTATTAATTATCAGTTCCAGAATTGTACAGGTTTATATTATATATCAGAACAGCAATTTTATGTTATCAGCAAAACCGATGACTTATCTTTTCCATTAGGGCCAGGGATTAATAACAACTTTGATGGGGGGCTACCTTTTATACCACTTTCATATTTTAGTAATAACGCAAATGAAGAATTTTTGATTGGGAAATTAGATCCTTTTGAACTTAAAGCACATGTTGCTTCCAATGACTTCAAAAAAGCCACTCCTAAAAATCCCGAAAAGAAAAAAGAGCTGGAACAACTGGCCAACAGGCTTAACGAAAACGACAACCTGGTACTGATGATTGTAAAACTGAAAGACTAAAAGAGTTTGTGGTTTATAGTTTGTTGCTCATCGTCGACAACGAACAACAAACCACAAATAATGAACAACAAACAATATATTGCCTATGCCTAAAAAACAAACCATAGAACTCCATAACGAGAAAGTGCGGGAAATCATGCAGGAAATTCCAGGCAGCCTTATTCGATGGGGGCTCACCATCATCTTCCTGGTGTTTGCTTCCATAATTGCTGGGAGCTACTTTTTTAAATTTAAAGAAATTGTTTCTGCCCCGCTGGTTATTACTACTTCAAGTCCGCCTGCCCCCATCATAGCTAAAACATCAGGCCGAATAACCCGCTGGTTTGTTGCTGACGGTCAAAAAGTAAAAATTGGAAGTGTAATAACCCTTATTGACAATCCTGCCAGCCTGGAGGATTTTTATAAGGTGGAGGAGTTGGTCTTTCTTCTGGATACCTTGAATTACCGCGAGCATTTTAAAAGCATTAACCTTCCTGCAAAACCTGTTCTGGGCGAACTGCAAGATACCTACAACCGCTTTTACCGGAAATGGCAGGATTATACCGATTACTTGCAGAACAACTTTTTGCCCCGTAAAACAGAACTGCTCCGGCAGCAGATGGAAAAACAGGAAGAACATTACCTGCTGTCACTCGAACAAAAACGGATGCTGGAGATGGAACTTGAGATTTCACGCAATGGACTGGAACGATATAAAAGCATCCTGAATAAGGGAGGAGTATCGGAGTCTCAGATCGATGATGCGAGGGCAAGGGTTATACAGGCAGAAAGGGGCTACACCAGTTTTCTGGCTTCATTAAAAACAACGGAAATTAACGTGCTGGCACAAACACGCACCCTGCTCGATATGGAAGAGCAGCGCCATAAGGAGGCAGGGCAGTTTGAACTGGATCTTGCAGAAAACCTGCGCAACCTGAAAAACCGGATGCGCGAATGGCGCAGCAGTTACCTGCTGGAATCGCCTGTTGATGGACGGGTAACCTTTACCCGCTTCTGGAGCGCAAACCATGTGGTTTCGGCCGGTGAACGCCTGGCAACCATTGTTCCTGCCGACGACTCCCTGATCATATGCAGGGCAGTAGTGCCTTCATCGGGTATAGGTAAGGTGGAACCTGGACAGCAGGTAAATGTAAAGCTGGCAGGATTTCCTTCCATGCAACACGGCACCTTATCCGGTAAAGTCAGTTCAATATCCCTGGTGCCTGAACAGGAAGGATACATTGTGGAAATCGGCCTTGAAAAAGGAATGTTGTCGAGCTACAGCGAACAGCTTAAACTGGTGCAGGAGATGGAAGGAACAGCCGATATTGTAACTAATGAGATGAGGTTAATATACAGGTTAATAAAACCTTTAAGATCATTATCAAAAACATAGTATAATATTTATGAATAAAAATAATCTGGCTGATGTCACATTTTTAATCCCTGTAAGAATAGATTCTGTTGACAGATCTGAAAATATCAATTTGATAATAAAGTTTATAAAAGATCACTTTACAACCACTATAAAATTATTGGAAGCTGATAATGTTGAAAAACTTTTTAATCCTTTAATTGATAAAAAAATATTCATTTTTGATAATGATACCTTGTTCCATCATACCAGGTATAGAAATGATTTAGCGAGAAACATAGAAACTCCCTTCATAATATTTTGGGACACTGATATTATCATATCACCTGTTCAGATCATCGAAGCAGTAACCTTATTAAGAAAAAAGGAAAGTGAATTTATAATACCATATACTGGAGAAGTCTATAAGATTGATTCTTTTCTAAAACAAATTTTTTGCAAAAATAATTCTGCAAGTTATTTACAAAATAATATAAAAAAAATGCAGCTCATGTATGGTGCTTTTTCCGTAGGAGGCATTTTTATTTGTAGGTTAGATGATTTTTGGATCGCTGGAGGAGAAAATGAAAATTTTTATGGGTGGGGCCCGGAAGATATTGAAAGAGTCAAAAGATGGGAAATATTAGGTTATTCAATTCCATTTTTAAAAGGACCTATATTTCATTTGCATCATGTTCGTTTACAAACCAGTTGGTATGGTTCACCTGAAATCGAATTGCATAATAAAAAAGAATTAATTAAAATCTGTAGTAAATCTTCTGAGGAATTAAAAGATTGCATACATGAATGGAACTGGATACTACATTAATAGCTCATTTTTATTTTTTTTATATCTTTAACTTTAGTAATAATCATGCTAAATGAACCAGTTAAAAACGATTCAGCTTGAATTAAAATTCTTTCTTCTTTTTGCCTCTGGATTGATCCTTTTTATTTCCTGTACACACGGTTCGGGGGAACAAACATCTACGGGAAGTGAGCCCCTACCTGCCGAACGCAACCGCGTAAGCACCATAGTGCTCGAACAAGGTGATTTTTACCGCGAAATTGTGAGCAACGGCAAACTGTCGGCCATTGAAAAGGCTGGACTGTATTTTCAGAATGCCGGAACCATAGAAGCTGTCAGCATCAGGAACGGCCAGTTTGTACAGGCTGGCACAGAACTGGCACGGCTGCAAAACGATGAGTTTCAGTTTAACATGAAGAAGGCTGATGTGGCTATGGAGAAAGCCACCATCGACAGGCTCGATGCCCTGCTGAGCATGGGGTATAAAAGCCTGGAATCAAACATTTCATCTGAGCACATGAACATTGCAAATATACGTTCAGGATACCACCAGGTTCAGATTCAGCATGAGGAGGCGGCATATCAGCTGCAGCATGCTGTGCTGAAAGCTCCGTTTGCGGGCAAGGTGGAAGGGATAACCCAGATGTCATGGGAAAAGGCCGACCTCTCCAAACCATTCTGTACACTGATTAATGACAGCCGCTTTACAATCAGTTTCCCGCTTCTGGAAACTGAGGTGCAGGAAGTAAGCACTGGGCAAAGAATAACAGTTACCCCCATTGCCGGGCTTGCACCTGCCACAGGGATTGTTACCGAAATGAATCCCCGCATCGATGAAAACGGACTTGCATGGGTAAAAGCCGAAGTAGCCAATCCGGGCGGCTACATGGAAGGCATGAATGTAAAGGTAAGCATCAGGAAAGCCATCCCCAACCGGCTGGTGGTCCCCAAGCAGGCAGTTGTTTTACGCCAGAACCGTGAAGTCCTTTTCCGCTACACCCGCGGCACTGCCTACTGGACCTATGTAAACGTCATTGATGAAAACGAAAGTCAGTACGCAGTCATCGCCGCCGAAGGAGCAACGCTGGCACCGGGAGATACGGTGATTGTGTCGAATAATTTGAATCTGGCGCATGAGGCGGAGGTGGAGAGGGAGTAGTTTGTTGTTTGTTGTTTGTTGTTTGTTGTTCGGGGTGCGAAGGTCTGGTTCATTGTTAGAAGTGAATAGTTTGGGGTTCGGGGTGCGAGGGTCCGGTTCGTTGTGAAGAGTTTGTTGTTTGTAGTTTGTGGTTGGGGGTGCGAGGGTCCGGTTCGTTGTGAAAAGTTTGTTGTTTGTGGTTTGTTGTTCGGGGTGCGGGGGTTTGGTTCATTGTTGGAAGTGAAGAGTTTGTTGTTTGTTATTTGTAGTTGTGTATAGTGATTGAAATACATAAAGTACAAGATATGGCTACTTTTAAAAAATTTGAAGATTTGGAAATATGGCAATTGGCTAGAGTTTTTTGCAGGGGTATTTATAAAATAACAAAGTATCCTGGTTTCTGCCGCGACTTTAAATTAGTAAGTCAGATTACCGATTCTTCAGGTTCTATAATGGATAATATAGCGGAAGGTTTTGGTCGTGGAGGCAATAAGGAATTTTCCAATTTTCTTACAATTTCAATTGGTTCTGCAAATGAATCCCAATCCCAATTATACCGTGCATTAGACCAGGAATATATATCTGATTCCGAATTTCAAAATCTGTATCAGCAGGCAGAAGAAATTATTAATAAAACAGGTAGTCTTATCCATTATTTAAGAACAACCACCTATCGTGGCATCAAATATAAGTAGCAACTACGAACAACAAACAACAAACAACAAACATACCCAATGGTCCACTTCCTAATCCATCGCCCCATCGCCGTCACCATTTCCTTCCTCGCCTTGCTGCTGGTAGGACTGGCAACAACATTCAGGATTCCGGTTTCGCTGATGCCCGACATTGACATCCCGGTAGTGTCGGTGCGGGTGGCATCGGAGGGGTTGCCGGCGCGGCAGTTTGAGAATACGATTGTAAAGCCTTTGCGCAATGTGCTGAAGGAGGTGAACCATGTGGAGTCGATGAAAAGCGAGACCAGTGACGGTTCGGCATGGGTGGAGCTGCGCTTCAGGCATGGTACGCCTGTTGACCTGGCATCGGTGGAGGTGAACGAAAAGGTGGACAAGGCAATGAATTATCTTCCCCGCGATATCCGTCGCCCTGAAGTCATTCGTGCCAGCGCTTCAGACATCCCGGTATTCTATCTGATGGTTACTCAAAAGGGAACACAGCTACCGCAGTTTGCTCTGGCTACCAGTAAAACTGCCGGCCCGGCTTCCCCCCTTAGGGGGAACGAGAGGGGGGTCGTTTCACTACCTCAGCCGGATCAAAACGGTGGAGTTGCACCACAACAGATGGTTGCAAGTTGGACCGGTTCTTCCCATCAAAACAAGAATGTAATCCGGTTGCAGGAGAAGGGCGCAAGGAACCTTGATCTCAGCAACTTTGCCTCACAGGTCATCCGAAAACGCCTGGAGCAGCTTCCCGAGGTGGCGCTGGTTGATATGAGCGGCCTGCAGTTTCCGGAGATCAAAATTACGCCCCGGATTGAGTACCTGCAAAGCGGCACCTTTTCGATTGCCCGGCTGGAGCAGGTATTGCGCGAGAACAACATCGACCTGGGGAACCTGCTCATCCGCGACGGGCAGTACCAGTATAACATCCGGTTCAACACCCGTCTGCGCGATGTGGAAGATATTGAAAGCATACCGGTGAGTTTGTCAGGGAAAGTAGTCAGGTTGAAGGATCTGGCATCGGTAACGCTTCAGCCGCAGACACCACAGGGGAGTGTGAGGTATAACTCACAGGATGCCGTCAGCCTGGCCATCATCAAACAATCGGATGCACGGATGGGCACAATGAAGGAGCAGCTCCAGCAAATGGTTTCGTGGTTCAGGACAGATTATCCGGAGCTTGAATTTGAGGTCACCCGCGACCAGACCCGCCTGCTGGAGTATTCCATCAGCAACCTGGGGCAGAGCCTGCTCATTGGGGGACTGCTGGCATTCCTCTCCATGTTCCTGTTCCTGCGCGAGCGCCGGGCACCCTGGCTCATCGGCATCAGCATCCCTGTTTCCCTGGTGATCTCCCTGCTGTTCTTCTACCTCGCCGGCCTCTCCATCAACATCATCTCCCTCTCCGGCCTCGTCCTTGGCGTGGGCATGATGATAGACAATTCGATTATTGTTATCGATAACATCACCCAACACCGTAATTTCAGACAGACACAAGATAGAGAAGACACAAGACACAAGACATCTGGACACAGGACACAAGAATTGGCAACAGAAACATTTAAACCTTCAAACCTTCCTGACGGCAGGCAGGCATTCAAACCTTCAACAGTAACCACAAACCACGAACAACAAACAACAAACAACAAACAACATGAACAATCTCTAACCAGTTCCTGCGTCAACGGCACCAACGAAATCATCCGCCCGCTCATCAGTTCTGTGCTGACAACCTGTGCCGTATTCATTCCCCTGATTTTTATGAAAGGCATGGCAGGGGCACTGTTTTTCGACCAGGCAGTGGCGGTATCCATCGGACTGGTGGTATCGCTGCTGGTATCCATCACATTGCTTCCCACATTGTACAGGCTTGTATACAGGAACAGCCGTGAGGAGGGTAACCGGAAAGAAAAGCTGCCTGTTTATTTCCACTGGTACGAGAAGGGTTTGAAGTTTGTATTGCGCCGGCAGGCATTATCATTAACTGTATTCCTTTCGATGCTGCTGCTGGCAGCCGGATTGTGGTACATGCTGCCGGTTTCACAGTTCCCCGAAGTCAGTCACGATGAAGTGCTGCTGTCGGTCGACTGGAATGAGCCGGTTACTTTAGAAGAGAATACGTCCAGAACTACCGCCTTGCTGTCGGGACTGAAAACACAGCCTGTCTATGTCATTGAGGAGGCAGGTCACCAGCAGTACCTTCTTGGAAGTGGCGACGGTGCCGGTATTTCGGAGAACAGGCTGTATGTAAAGGCATCATCACCAGAGGCACTTTCAGAACTGGAAGCAGAACTTACTGCACTGCTGGGAAACAGGTATCCCGATGCTGCATTTCGTTTCACGGAAAGCGAGAACCTGTTTAACCTTGCATTTGGTAAACCTGAGCCGCCTCTTGTAGCCAGGTTTATACATTACAATCCTGGCGGAAGTACTTTCCTTGATGAGCTGGCACTGCTGCAGCTGGATGCCGACAGGGAGTTTGACGGACAGGTGCAGTCGAAACTCATTACACGGCGGCTTGTGCTGTTGGAAAGCGATCCGGAACGACTGCTGTTTTACCAGGTCGATTACAACGACATGTACCGCCAGGTGAGAAGCGCCTTCAATGCCAACACTGTTTTTACAATCAACGACAACAACATGTTTGTGCCGGTGAGCATCGGCAACAGGTACCAGACAGTTTACGACATTGTACAACAGGTGACTGTTCAGAACAGGAACGGGGAGCAGATTCCGCTGTCGGGACTGGTTAAGGTAAGCTCTGGCACCGGGTTAAAAACCATTGTGGCCGGCAAGGAGGGAGAGTATTTTCCTGTCATGCTGAACATACCGGCTGGGGAGTTTCAGAATACCGTTGCACGCATAAAAGATATTGCCCGCAGGCATGAAGGGTTTGATGTAACCTTCGGCGGCTCCATTCTTTCGAACCGGTCCATGCTGAGGGAGCTGCTGATGATCATAGGTGTAAGCCTGCTGTTGCTGTACTTCATCCTTGCTGCACAGTTCGAGTCGTTTGTGCTGCCGCTGATCGTTCTGGTTGAGGTGCCGCTGAACCTGTTCGGGGTGTTTTTGCTGCTGAAGCTGTTCGGTTCGGGCATCAACATCATGTCGGCCATCGGGATTATAGTGATGGCCGGGATTGTCATCAACGATTCCATTTTGAAAATTGATACTATCAACAAGCTCATGGACAGTGGTCATTCACTGTTGCGCTCCATATTGGAAGCAGGCCGTCGCAGGTTAAAACCCATCATCATGACCAGCCTTACCACCATACTGGCCATGCTGCCCTTCCTGTTCCAGAAAGGGATGGGCGCCGAGCTCCAGAAACCGCTGAGCCTGGCGATTATAGGGGGTATGATTACAGGGACGGTGGTGAGTTTGTATTTGATACCGGTGATGTATTATTTGCTGAAAAAGAGGAAGAGTTTGTAGTTTGTCGTTTGTGGTTTGTGGTTCAACAGCGAACTACAAGCAACGAACAACGAACAACAAACAACAAACAATTTGACTTATGAATCTAAATCTGTTGGTGAAACTATTGGTCCTGATTGTTTTGTTCTCTTGTGAACAAAACAATGAGCCGGAAGTGGTCGTGCTTAAACCAACCAGGAAAGATAAACTGGTGCTGGGGAAAGCAGAAGAAATCATTCGCTTGGAAACAACAAATGAATCCTATTTGGATTTTGTGACCAAAGCTCATATTGATAAGAAGAATAACCGGATCATGGTTAATTCTGATATGAATTTGTTTTTGTTCGATGCAGATGGAAAGTTTATCACCAAACTCAAAAAGGGGATGGGGCCGGGAGAAGTAAATATGGTGGTTTCTTTTGCAGTTGATTCAGAGCACAAAAGAATATTTGTACTTGATATGGGAAGCCTGATTCATGTCTATGGTTTTGATTTGAATTTTATAGAATCACATAAACTCAGCGAATTTTACAGTTTAGACCTTCACTATGCAGATGATGATAATCTGTTTCTGTATTGCAGCTATGTAGGCAGGAATGAAAAGCATTTTGTCGGTATTTATGATTTAAATGAGAAAAGAGTTATAAACCGTTTTGTTTCAGCTGATGAAAGTCCCTATCCATTGTTATGCATGGGTAATGCAAGCAATTTTTTTGAGTACAGGGATCGTTTGTATTTCAGATCTGCCAATATATTTGGCTTGTTTGAATTTCATGCCGATACTTTTCAAAGACTTGTAACTTATGATTTGGAGGCAATGGCGGTACCTGAAAGTTTCTTTGCCAGCTATGTTGAGAAAAGAAACCGTTCAACATTTGGAGATGAAGCCCTGGAAAAAGGTTATGTACCCTATCTTAATGAGTCATTCATTTTTAAGGATCATTTTTTTGCAGTTTTATTTGATAAAAATTCATCCTGTTACAGCATTGATAATAAAAACCTTAAAAAAGTATATCGTCAGGAACAATTATCAGATTATTTTAATTTGCCAAAACTAAAGAGCTTGAACCGGGTGTGCGGAATACAGGATGATTTCCTTACATTTTCCTGTTTACCACTTGAATTTTTTAAAGGCGAGGAAGAATTAAAATCAAAAGTAGTGGAGCTGAACGGAGAAAGGATTGAAGTGAATTATGATGATAATCCGTTTTTGATTGTGGTGAGGTAGGAAGAAGAATGAGGAGTTTAAATGTTTGAAAGTCGTTTGAAGTTGTTTGATATTGTTTGAAGAGGTTTGAAGGTTTGAAGTCGTTTGAAGTCGTTCATGTGGTTTATGTTGTTCATGTTGTTTCTGGTAGAAGGGTTTGAATGCCGGCCTGTCAGGCAGGTTCGGGGTTTCATGATTTTGTAAATATTGATTGTATTGAGTAAATTTACTCAAAGGTAACCTATTATGAGAAACCTGGTTTTCATCATAGCAATTACAGTTATTCTGTTCTCATGCAGACAAAAACATGATCATAAAACAGAACAACAATCAGAACAGAGTACAGAAACTGTTATATCATCAAAAGTGGAAAATCTACCACCACTTGAAGAGGGTGAATTTACTGTTACAGAAAAGGATTTTGGTGAGGCAGTTGAATTACATGGCACAACTCATCCTGTTGATTCAGTTTTTTTCGAGGTTAAGGAATGTGAGATGATTGTAAATGACAGTGTTCTGATAATAAAGAATCAAAATAACGCAGAGATGTTTATGGCCTTTTCCCTGCCGGATTTCAGGTTTATTAGATCATTTGGTGCCTTTGGAAGGGGACCGGGAGAATTTCAGTTTCCAGGCCTGGTTAAAGATGAAAGCGGCCAGTACCTGTGTTTTATCTATGAAAAAACAAATAATCATCTTTATGCATTAACCAGTGATTTGGAGATCATAGAACTACCAGTTGTTTTGCAAAAAGGTGAAAGAACCTTCAATGACAAACAGCTTTATGGAATTTCTTCCAATGAATTTTTATATGTGGAATCTATCCCGAAAGGGAAGGCTATATTCTCTGCAAGGTCTGAAAATGATACTATGATTACGACACTGATAAAAAACCTGGCATTTTCTGACAAGCATAAGAACTGGGCTGCATACATAGGTGATTTTGGAGTAAACGGGAAGAAAAACAGGGCAGTATTTGCCTACAAATATTTTAAAAGGCTCATTTTTACAAATCTTGAAAGTGGGATATCAAAGACAGTAATTTTTGATATTCCTGCAGAAACAAAAAAAGAAGATGCGGTGTCGATGTTAGATCCTTCCAATATAACCCACTACTGGGGAATGTCATCAAATGACAAATTTGTTTATGTACTTTATTCAGGAAGAACCCCTATTGATGTATCAAAGGAAAACAATAAATCATCGGGCTATATTTATGTAGAGAAATTTGACTGGAATGGAAATCCTGTAAGCAAACATAAACTTGATCATTGGGGCTATTTCTGTATCAATGAACAGGAAAATACAATATATTTAACTTCAGTTACTGATGAACATCCTTTAATAAGCTATAAACTTCCTGCAGAATGATAATTGATGGAAGACATAAGATTCCTGAAGATGAAGAAGAACAACATAAACAACATAAACCATATGAACCGATTAAATTCTTTCGAACCTTCAAACTCCTCAAGCGATTTCGAACGACTTCGAACACTTCAAACCACAACATGAACTACTTGAACAATATAAACCATATGAACTATAAAAACAACAAACCTGCCTGACCGCCAGGCAATAAACAACAAACAACAAACAACAAACCATGAACTCTTCCTCCTCCCGTCCCGCCTTCTCCCCCTTCTCTGTCATCGTTGTTTTCCTGGCGCTGATGGTAATAGGGGCTGCATTTATCCCGCTGCTGGATGTGCGGTTTAAACCCGGGCGCGAACTGCCGCAGCTGTCGGTCAGCTTTACATGGCCCAATGCATCGCCGCAGGTTATTGAACAGGAAACTTCAAAGGTTGAGGGCGTACTGGGGAAAATCAACCAGGTAAAGACAATTGAATCGACATCATCGGTGGGCAGGGGGGTAATCACCCTGAGTTTCGACAAGACAGCCAACCTGAATCGGAAAAGGTATGAGGTATCGATGCTGATACGGCAGCTTCGCAACAGCCTGCCTCCGCAGATGAGCTATCCGGAGATTACTGCACGGTCGGCAACCGACGACAACCAGGCTTCATTTATGACACTTACCCTGAATGCTACTACAACAACTTTCCAGATAGGGCAGACAGCAGAGCAGATTGTTATACCTGAACTGCTGAAGATAAACGGAATTGCCGACATCACCCTGCATGGTGTAACACCATACCAGTGGGAAATCACTTTCGACCCGCAGCTGATGGACAACTACTCGGTTTCACCGGCTGATATCCGTGATGTTACCAACCGTTTGGGAACTACCCATTTCCTGGGCAACCAGCCCGATGCTGCTGGATCTGTGGTGCCGGTACTTGCATCGGAGAAGTATCTTCCGCCCGACAGGTGGGAGAGCCTGCCCGTTACGAACAAGAGCGGCCGGATTGTAACACTTGGCAATGTGGCATCGGTGAAGCTGAGGGAAAAGCCGCCTTCTTCGTATTATCGCATCAACGGAAAGAACACCATTAACCTTGTAATACATTCCACCCCCGGTGAGAACCAGTTAAAGCTGTCGGGGAAGATCCGTGACAAACTGCAGGAGACAGCCATATTGCTACCTGATGGCTATTCGGTTCAGGTTGCCAGCGACAGCACCCTCTACATAAAAAACGAGCTGAACAAAATAGGCGTCCGCACCTTTTTTTCACTGTTAATCCTGCTCCTGTTTGTTCTGGTTGTAAGCCGTTCGTTCCGCATACTGGGTATCCTGTTCCTGGCACTGATGGCAAACCTTTTAATCGCCTGTGCCTTTTATTACTTCTTCAAGGTTGAAATTCACATTTATTCACTGGCAGCCATCACCGTTTCGTTTGGCATCATCATCGACAACAGCATCATCATGATTACCCACCTGCAGAAGCAAAAAGGGCTGCGGGTGTTTATTGCACTGCTGGCTGCCACGCTTACTACCCTTGGGGCACTGTCGGTTGTGTTTTTTCTCAAGGAGAACCAGAAAATCCTGTTGATCGATTTTACATGGGTGATGCTCATCAACCTGACCGTCTCACTCCTTGTGTCACTCTTCCTGGTGCCGGCACTCATGGCTAACCTTTACCATACAGCACCCAAACCTGCAAGCTTCAGGAAAAGAAAGCGGGTGGTTAAGCTAACCGGTTTCTATCACAGGTTTATTGTTTTTGAAAAGCGGTATAAATGGGCTTTTATTGTCATTGTTATTTTAGGATTCGGGTTGCCCGTATGGATGCTGCCCGATGAAGTGAAAGGCGAGGGGAAGCTGCCGGAACTTTATAATAAAACCTTGGGTGCTGAGAAGTTTAAATCGGGGATTAAACCTGTGCTTGAGAAAATTATGGGAGGCACCGTGCGTTTGTTCAGCGAACATGTATATGAGGGGAGCTTTTATTCCGATCCGGGAAAAACAACCCTGTATGTAAGGGGAAGCATGCCCGAGGGCTGCACTGTGCACCAGTTGAATGAAGCTGTAAGGAAAATGGAACAGTATATCAGCCAGTTCAGCGAAGTCCAGCAGTTTGAGACAAGGGTAACCGGTTATAACAACTCATCCATCATCATCCAATTTACACCTGAGGCAGAAAGATCGTCATTCCCCTATATGCTTAAAAGCCAGGTGGAAGGCAAGGCCATTTCACTGGGCGGCATGGACTGGTCAGTATACGGAGTGGGAAAGGGGTTCTCCAACGCACTGAACATGGATTATAAAAACAGCCACATCCTGCTTACCGGGTATAACTACAATGAGCTTTACAATTTTGCAGAGCAGCTGGAACAGAAACTTCTTGAAAACCCGAGGGTAGCCAATACAGAAATTACAAGTTCCCAGTCATGGTTCTCAGCCACCCGTTTCGAATACAACCTCAGGGCTGATAAAGACCTGCTGGCAACCCAGGGACTCACCTATGATGACTACACGGGTTCATTGTTCACGCAGTTGTATGAACAGAACCTGCAGCCTTTTTACAACCAGTCGGAGCTGCAACCGGTAGTGCTGGTTTCTGAAAGGAACAACCGTTACAACAAGTGGGACTTTTACCATCAGCCGGTTTTAACCCGCACGGGCCAGAAGAAACTGTCGCTGGGAGGTGAAATTGAAAAGCGGATTACCGGCAAATCGATCTACAAGAAAGACCAGGTATACCAGGTTTACCTGAATTACAATTTCATTGGTCCCGGTCCGCTGGCAAAAATGGTGCAGGAAAGGGAAATCGATGCCATCAATGAAATCCTGCCGCTGGGCTACAAGGCCCAACAGCCAGATTCATTCTATATGTGGTTTACCAAAGATAAAAAACAGTACTGGCTGTTGCTGCTCATAGTTGTGATTATCTATTTCATAACAGCCATCCTTTTTGAATCGCTTTTAAAGCCACTGGCTGTAATCAGCCTGATACCCATTTCATTTATTGGAGTTTTTCTAACCTTTTACCTGTTTGGCTTCAACTTCGATCAGGGAGGCTTTGCCTCGTTTATCCTGCTGAGCGGCCTTGTGGTTAATGCTGCCATCTACATCATAAACGACTTCAACAACCTGGTGGAGCGACAAGGGAAAGCCATTACAGTAAAAACTTATCTGAAAGCATTTAACCAAAAAATTGTAGCCATTGTATTAACCATACTTTCTACAGTTCTTGGCCTTATTCCCTTTGTTTGGGGAGGCCAGGCCGAAGTATTCTGGTTTGCATTTGCAGCAGGAGCCATGGGAGGTTTAATCTTTTCGATGGTAGCCATTTTATTGTATTTGCCACTGTTTGTAAGAATTAAATGATTTATTTCAGGCAGAAGTAAAAACCATCTGGTAATGCGGAACTTTATATGTAAGTAGGTTTGGTTTCCGTGTTTCTACCCATATTAAGTTCCTGACGGAACTGCTGCATACCCACGCGAGCAACATAAACCACATGAACCATATAAACCTCCTCAAACCATTCCATCGATATCAAACTCATCAAACTTCTTCAATCCCGCTGCCCCCTTTAAATGAACAGCAGAGCTTTAATCCAGGACATCAGTTAAAGCCTGCCTGCCGGACAGGCAGGGGGGACGAATCCTGGCCTGCACGCTGCTGAATAACATGTCACACATCCTAACCATTATTATAACATATAAACAATTCTACCAGAAACAACATGAACAACATGAACCACATAAACCTCCTCAAACTTTTCAACCCATATCAAACAACTTCAAACCTTCCTTCCGTCTTGCCTAAAGGGCAGGTAGGCATTCACGACATGAACAACATGAACCACATAAACCATATGAGCCACATAAACCAAATGAACCTCCTAAGGCAACTGCTCAAACCTCTTCATTCCTCAAACAATTTTCCCACTCCTGTAAACTTTCAACCGACTTTTTGGTTTCTAGAATGAGGATTGGGTTTTTTAAAAGTCATTTATAAATGAAGGCATTGTTTTTTTCAACCAAAAAGATAAACTTACTGCTATTTACCTGCTTGATTTCCATATATATATCGGGGCAGAAGCCCATTAATCCGGTGCAACAGCCCGATGATGTTGAAATTGGGGTTGTGGAACATCTTGATGAATATCTGCCACAGGATATTGCGCTTATCGATGAACAGGGAAACAAGGTTATGCTGAATGAGGTAATAGATAAACCTACAATCATTAACCTGGTTTATTACCGTTGCCCGGGGATCTGCAGTCCGCTGATGGAGGCAGTTGCCGGGGTAATGGAAAAATCGGAGCTGGTTGCCGGAACCGATTACCAGGTGCTGACCATCAGCTTTGATCCAGGTGAAACGATTGATTTGGGTGTGCGCAAAAAAAGCAACTACCTGGCTTTGCTTTCTGAAGCCAAAGCTGCAGAAGCACAGGAGGGGTGGCTTTTCTTTGTAAGTGATAGCACCAGTATTGCAAAACTAACCGGTGCAACCGGGTTTAAATATAAAAGAACAGGCAACGATTTTCTGCATGCAGCTTCACTGGTGGTAACCAGTCCGGATGCAAAAATCACCCGTTACCTGAATGGCATGTATTTCCTGCCTTTCGAATGGAAAATGGCTGTTGTGGAAGCTGCACAGGGAAAATCAGGTGTTTCTTTCAGCAAAGTACTTAATTTTTGTTTCACCTATGACCCTGTAGGGCAGGCATATGTTCTGAATTTTACTAAACTGGGTGGTATTATGATTATGTTCTTTGCAACTTTTTTATTCTTATATTTGGTATTGAAACCAAAGAGTAGTAGCAAAATCTAAACAATTGATATGAGTTCATCAGCTATTCAACACGAAGCAAGCTATCTGGAATATAAAGGAAAATATACAGGTGTGCTTGGCTGGATTTTTTCAACAGATCATAAGCGAATAGGGCTGCTTTATCTTTATTCCATGACTGTCATGTTTTTGGTGGGAGTGGTGCTTGGCCTTATGATGAGGTTTGAGCTTCTTGCCCCTGGAAAAACAGTAATGGATGCCCAGGCATATAATGCTACGTTTACCGTCCACGGAGTCATTATGATTTTTATGGTCGTCATTCCGGGATTGCCTGCTGTATTCGGCAACTTCTTTTTACCCCTGATGATAGGCGCACGCGATGTCGCATTCCCGCGGCTTAACCTGCTTTCATGGTGGTTTTACGTAGCAGGTGTTATTCTGGTCCTCTCAGCCTTGCTTTTCGGACCCGGTACCCCCGATACGGGATGGACCTTCTATGCTCCGTATAGTTTCCGGACAGGGACCAATTTATTGCCGGCTATATTCGGAGCCTTTGTGCTTGGATTTTCTTCCATTCTTACAGGTTTGAATTTCCTGGTTACAATACACCGGCTTCGTTGCCCGGGCATGAAATGGACCAAGATGCCGTTATTTGTATGGACCCTTTATGGCACCGCATGGATTCAGTTACTTGCCACTCCTGTAGTTGGTATCACCCTGGTTCTGATAGCGCTTGAAAGGTTGTTTGCAGTAGGGATTTTTGATCCGGCCCTGGGTGGCGACCCAATCCTGTACCAGCACCTCTTCTGGATCTATTCCCATCCCGCCGTTTATGTGATGATTCTTCCGGCGCTCGGTGTTATTTCCGAAATCATACCCACCTTTTCGCAAAAACATATTTTCGGTTATAAGGCGATCATCGGTTCAACCATGGCCATCGCCTTTGTTGGTTACCTTGTATGGGGGCACCATATGTTTACGGCCGGCATGAGTGGTACAGCACAATACTATTTTTCACTGCTCACTTTTCTGGTTGCCGTGCCCAGTGCCATAAAAGTGTTTAACTGGCTTTCAACTATGTATAAGGGATCAATCAATGTGCAGACACCTTTTCTCTGGGCTATGTCATTTATCTTTGTTTTTATGATTGGCGGTCTCAGCGGTCTTGTCCTTGGTGCCCTGGCTGCCAATATTTATGTGCACGATACAGCATTTGTAGTTGCTCATTTTCATTATATAGTTTTTGGCGGAACAGGATTTGCTTTCTTTGCTGCCGTTCATTACTGGTTCCCTAAAATCTTCGGCCGTATGTATGACTCTACCTGGGCGAATATTGGCTGGATTACTTTCTTTATCGGGTTTTTAACACTTTACACGCCTATGTTCTATTTGGGCCTGATGGGAATGCCCCGCCGCTATTATGATTACCTGGAAGAATTCCACGGGGGCAATATTCTGGCTACTGTGGGTTCATGGGTCATGGTAACAGGACTTATTATTATCATAGCGAACCTTATCCGTTCGGTAAGAAGCGGTGAGAAAGCAGTGAAAAATCCATGGAACAGCAAAACCCTCGAATGGGTAGTGCCATCTCCGCCTTCTCTTGAAAATTTCGATGAAATTCCGGTACTGGAGGAAAAAGACGGACCATACAACTACTAAATTATACGACTGATGGAACAGGTTAAGCACATTGTTCACGAACATTACGACCCGGAAGCATCTAAAATCGGTATGTGGCTTTTTATTTTTACCGAGTTGCTCCTTTTTGGCGTATTGTTCGTCATTTATTCGGTTTACAGGTATATGAACCACGATGCCTTTCATCTCGCAGCCGAAGAACTTGACACTTTTGTAGGTGCTGTGAATACAGTTATCCTGTTGATAAGCAGTATGACAATCGCCATGTCGACCACCTCCCTTCAAAAGGAAAAGACGAAGGAGACTTTAATCCTGTGTGGTGTAACCTTAGTATTGGGAGTTGTTTTCCTTGTAAATAAATATGTGGAATGGGGCGGAAAGTTTGATCATGGCATTTTTCCTGGCTCTGAATATCTGGTTGCCAATTTCAGTCAGGGTGAAATCCTGTTTTTCGGGCTTTATTTTATCATGACAGGCCTTCATGCACTTCATATCATTATCGGACTCATTCTTATTGGTACAGTTATGTGGAGGATTTATGCAGGCAAAGTGCATGCAGGGAGACCTGTCCTGCTTGAAAATACAGGTCTTTACTGGCACCTGGTCGACATTATCTGGATATTCCTGTTCCCATTGTTTTATCTGATATCTTAACTTAAGCTTTATGTCATCTGAAAAAAATCACATTGTTCCATACCGGGTTTATGTTATTATCCTTGGAGCACTTCTTGTGCTCACTTTCCTCTCAATTGCCATTACGAGCATCGACCTGGGAGCACTTGCTGTGACTGGTGCGCTTGCTTTTGCTGTAGTTAAGTCATTTCTTGTCATGACCTGGTTCATGCACCTGAAGTATGACAAACTATACATCATCCTATGGGTAGTTTTTGTTTTTGCAGTCATTATAGTAACCATTGTCGTAACCTTTCTGGATTACATATACCGCTAACCATGTTCAATACTGAAATAACGCAGGCTTCAAATTTTGTTAAAGGGGTTGATACCGCATTTCTTGTCATATTGGGTATCTCATTCTTTTTTCTGATTTCACTGACAATCATGATGCTCGTCTTCATTTACAAGTATAACAGGAAAAGGCATCCTAAGGCAGTGCAGATTGAAGGGAACGTTGCGCTCGAAGCCGTATGGATTGTTGTTCCCCTGCTGTTATCACTGCTTATGTTTTATTATGGCTGGGCTGGCTGGAAGCCTATGACCAAAGTTCCGGATAATGCCATGGAGATTACCGTTTACGGCCGTATGTGGAATTTTATGTTTGAATATGAAAACGGCAAAATGGTAGATACACTTTATCTTCCTGTAAACCAGCCTGTAAAATTGAACCTGGTGGCCATGGACGTGCTGCATAGCCTTTATATTCCTGCTTTCCGGGTAAAACAGGATATGGTTCCGGGAAAAACCAATAATTTTATGTGGTTTGAACCGCAGCGGGAAGGCACCTTTGAACTTTATTGTGCCGAATATTGCGGTCTGGAGCATTCTTACATGTATTCTTTTGTGAAAGTAATGGAAGACAGTGCATTCCAGACATGGATGGCTGATACTACCCTGGTAACAGAGGAAGTGATATCACCTACCGCGACCGGCCGGCGTATCATGCAGAATATTGGTTGTTTTGCATGTCATTCACTGGATGGAAGCCGGTTGGTAGGACCCACTTTTCAGGGCTTGTACGGCAATGAGCGGACAGTGGTCACCAATGGTGCCACCCGGCAGGTAGTTGCCGATGATGAATACATCCACCGGTCGATATTTGATCCGAATGCCGATGTTGTCCAAGGCTTCGGACGCGGCCTCATGCTTTCGTATAAAGGCCAGCTCAGTGAAGAAGATGTGGATAATATTATAGAATACTTGAAAACATTGCAATAACGCAGTTTGATATCTTATCTCAAAATTGTCCTTGAACTGGGTAAAGTTCGCATTTCCCTGCCTGTAGCGCTTTCTGCCGTTGCAGGTTTTGTTCTTTTTTCCGGTGGACTGAACATGCAGGGGATTTTAATGGCTTTGGGAGTTTTCCTGATGTCGTGCGGTTCGGGTGCACTCAATCACTGGCAGGAAAGAAAAACAGATGCCATGATGCCCCGTACCTCGAAACGGCCCATTCCTTCAGGTAAAATATCGGCACAGGGTGGTTTGCTGATTACTTTGGGATACCTGGTGGCAGGAAGCCTGGTTTTGCTGGTGTCAAATCCGTTTATTGCTCTTATCCTGAGTTGGATAACCCTTATTTCCTATAATCTGGTTTATACTCCCCTCAAAAAAGTTTCTGCTTTTGCTGTTATTCCTGGTTCCATGGTGGGTGCACTTCCTCCAATTATAGGCTGGGCGGCAGCAGGTGGTCCTGTCTTCTCTGAACCCATCCTGATCGTGGCAACCTTCTTTTTCATCGGACAGATCCCACATTTCTGGCTGCTTCTGCTGATGTTTGGTGACCAGTACAAACTGGCAGGAATGCCAAGTATTACAGATATTTTTACAAAAGAACAGCTAACCCGGATTACCTACACCTGGGTGCTGGCTACCATTGCCTCAGCCTTACTGGTCCTTCTGTTTGTCATCCACAACGGTTATATTCTGCTGCTGTTGCTGACTTATATATTTTACATTGTTTTTACGATGTCAAAATCCATTTTTCTTCAGAAAGAGTTTCAGGTTCTTCCTGAATTCTATAAACTGAATTTCCTGTATCTGTTCATGATGCTTTTCCTGATTGCCGATAGTCTGCTAAGGTGAAATCTTCATAATTCCTGTTCCTGTTCCAAAAATTCCATCAATGCCCCTTCCCGTAAAGAATAACCGGTGTGAATGATTTTTGAAATACCTGCCTTATTGATCATGTGCTCTACAAAAATAATGGCTGGCACGATCAGGTCCACACGCACAGAATCCATTCCCTTTATTTCTATACGCTGTTGCCTTGTTGAATGCAGCAGCATATCATAAACCCTGTAAAAATCGGCCAGTTCAATCAGCTGATACTGCCTTTGTTTTTCTCCCGGTTCCACCTGGTCGAGGATATCCGAAATGGTATCAAACGTGCCCGAACAACCAATGAGTGTATTGGCAATCATGTTCCTGCATTGTACTATTGCTTCCTGATGGCGTGCTTCGAAGAAGTTCTGCAGAATCTGAACTTCAGAGTGCTTCATCGGATCCGACAACATAAACTGATTGATAATCCGTGCCATTCCGGTTGGCTGACTTTCCTTCCACAAAATATCTTTATGCTGTGCAAGGATCAGTTCATTGCTCCCCCCGCCAATATCCATGATGAGTGATACATCATACAGGTTTTCCACGGCAAGCAACACACCTTTAAATATGAGTTCTGCTTCATGTTCTCCTGAAATAACCTGTACCGGGCTTCCTGCAGCCTTACCCGATATATTCAAAAATGAATCTTTGTTCCTGGCCATCCTCACTCCTGATGTAGCAAGAACTTTTGTTTGTTCCACTCCATAATCTTCTGCAATTTTTCGCTGCTCTGTCAGTACTCTGACAGTGCGCTCCAGTGCTTCGTCACTGATTTTGTGATTTATAATCTGCCCGTCACCCAGTTTTATGAGCTCCTTGCTCTGGTGCAGGATTTTATATTCCCTTCCTGAAATTTCTGCAACCAGAAGGTTACATGTGTTGGTTCCCAAATCAATTACTGCAACTTTCATTCTTCATTCTTTTAACATGAAAAAGCACCCCAAAATCAAATGGCGACCATACGGAAGTTTTGATTTCTATGCTTTTTAAACCTTTATTTGCCCAAACATTACAGGTATTGAACAACGTAAAGGCACCTTTGGCTTCATAAAATGAATCAAATTCTGTATATCCTTCAAAATCAAGACGCATAATTTTTCCATCAGGTGCTGTCGCAAATGAATTCCTGATATATAAATAAAGCTGATGCACCTGCTCTTCACAAAGGCAAACCGGGTGCCACCACGATTGTTCACGGTTATAATAATTTACATGCATGGCCGTTTCGCTTCTTAAGAATAAAGCCTTGAAAGCAACAGGCAATGTAAGATCTGACCATTCCGGAGTATGGATGTAAAAGTGTTTATCGCCCCAGCCAAATGAAACATACTTCGCAGACACAGGAACATCCAGCGCACTGACAAAATCCGGAGCAATCTGATCTAACCGCAGGATCAGGTCAATATGAACACCGTTAGTGGCTGCAAAAACTTCATGAACAGCATCACATGCATTACGGGGCGGGTGCGTAGGCAGGTATGAAAACACTACAGCAAAAAAGAAATAAAGAAATACCGCCACAACCAGCAGGTAAATTAAACCTTCCAGCATACTGAAAAATCTTCCTTTGATTGAACTTTTTGCAGCCATCAACTAAATATAGGAAGAAAGGGGCAAAGAGCAAATAGCAGTGAGCAGAGGGCCGTTAGCAAAGGGCAAAGGACAAAGGGAAGAGCGCTAAGAGCCACGGGCACAGGCACAATGCACCAGGCAGAAGCCAGAAGAGTGGTAATTTCTTTGTTTCTGCCAGTTTTGCCTTGTATTTTTTTAAGTACTTAAGGTCTTTAAGATGGAGGTTATGAACACAATTATTCAAGTGAATAAGAGATTTTCCTTTAGGTGCTTAAAATATACTAGGCCAGGAAAATTAAAATTCTGGCATGGGATTGGCCTGATCAAACTCAACTTAAACTCAACTCTAACTCAATGTAAATTCAATTTTTATTGAGTTTACATTGAATTAGCATTGAGTTTACATTGAATTTAATCTAGCCTTGGTATTTAATTAACTTTTATGAAATGTTATCCCTGAACGGGAAAAGTTACCACAAAAAAAAGAGGCCCTGTATATAAACAGCCTCTTTTTCCTTAAGTTGGTTCCTGTTTTCTTTAATTTTTTGCAGAAAATATCATATAGTTTTCCTGTTTATGATAAAGAAATATACAAGAAAGCCCAGTGATACAAAAACCAGTAGTATGCCAATCGGTAGTGAAGCATTATGGTAGTCGATCATCGATGGGTTAACCTGGCGCATGACCTCAATGATGATAAAGCCGAGCCCGGTTGTTAACGCTACAAGGCCCCATTTAAGCGAAGGATACCTGTTTGCCTCTGTATTGGGTGCCGGTGTTTCCAGTATACCGGCCTTATCAACGTGCCCCGACTTGATGAGCCTGCTTTTCAGGAAGTGTTCCGAAATCAGTTTTATGATATGATAAAAACCGAAGAACACCACTGCCGTTACGAATAATTCTGATTGCATAATTTATTGTTTTTAAATTTTGCCCATATGACTCCGGGGGTTTCCAAAATGTTGCATGTTTTTTAATTTATTTTGAAGTGAATGGGTTTTGTTGTTTTGCACCGGTAAATCTGATACAGAAAAATCGGAAGGAAGTTGCAACATTTTAATAACATTGGAGTCTGATTAGGTAATTAATTCGACTTATGAGTGATGCGGAACTGGTGCAACAGGTTTTAAACGGAAATGAACATGCTTTCCGTTTTTTGGTGGCTACCCACCAGCGGCTTGTGTTGCATATAGTGGGACGTATCATCAGGCAGCAGGAGGACTTGGAGGACGTTTGCCAGGAGGTGTTCATGAAGGTATTCAGGAAGATAAAAAATTTCAGGGGCGATTCAAAACTGTCGACATGGATTGCTACCATTGCCTATAATACGGCCATTACATACATCAGATCGAAGAACAGGAAGAATGAAACAGAGGGTGACGACCATGTCATGTTTCACAGCCGCAGTGACAATTGGCAGGGCCAGCATGCAGTGGAAAAGGAAGAGGCAAAGAAGATTCTCGGTGAAATGATAGAAGAATTGCCGGTGAATTACCGAACAGTTCTGACACTTTTTCACCTTGAAGAGTTCTCATATAAGGAAATTGAAGAGATAACAGGCATGCCTGAAGGAACTGTTAAAAGTTACCTTTCGCGGGCGAGAAACCTTTTAAAGGAAAAATTGGAGAAAATAATTGCATCTGAAAAAATCAATATATTTTTGAATCATGCAGAATATTGATAAACATATGGAAACAGACCAGCTACTGGATGAAGTACTGAGTAAATCGCCGGAATTTACTTTATCGGTTGATTTTGCTGCCAAAGTTGCCGCAAAAGCTGCCGGCAGGTTTTTCTGGAGGCAGTATGTGCTTGAGTTCCTTATTTACCTTGGAACAATAACCGGATTGATAGCGGTTACCCTTGCTATAAATTATTTCTGGCTGACCGAAAACTGGGAAAGCTGGACTCAATTTTTTGGAAATAATCTTCCGGTGGTAATCGGGGTGAACATAATCGGACTATTTATCCTTTTTACCGATAGAGTGCTGCTGCAGTATTTCAATTACAGGTTTTCAAGGAAAAAGAATGTATCATTATAGTAAGGCGAGAACCATAAACACGAGATGCTGAAACATGACCCCCTAAATCCCGTGAAGGGGGACTTTAAGATTGTGCTGGTTGGGCAGAATACTGCTAAAGAGCGTCTTACTCATTCCCTTAGGGGAAGTTGGGAGGGGTCATTAAAATTCATAATGCGCTGGCACAATCAAAGTCTTGATACTTGCCTGCCTGCCTGAAGGCCAGGTGTCTCACCATCTTGTGTCTAATCCCTCATATTCCTTATCATAACGATATAAAACTATTTACTGAGAGACCTGTGTCCTCTAACACTTGCGAAAAGTAAATTAATTCGGTTTCTTTTTCCTCAAATAAATTATTTCCCCCGGACGGGGCTGCTGGCCTGCAGGAATCCTGTTTCTTCTGTACAGCGGCTTTAGTTTAACCCCATACATCTGTGAGATAAAGTGCATCGATTCATCCTGGGCTGCCACATGAAACTGATCTTTACGTCGTGCTTTTCTTTTTTTTGCTTCAATATAAACAACTTCGCTTGGCTGAGGCCGGTATCCTGCAGGACGGTCATTGAATTTATATAATTCCCACGGTTTGAGGCTCAGCGATTGGGCAATGGTTTCATAAGTTTCCCCCTGGCTTGCCACCACTGCTTCAAGATTGTTGACTTTGATGACCTGGCGGCGGCTGTATGGGTTTATGATGTTGTTTTCAGTAACAGGCAGGTTTACAGGTGTTTTACCTTTCTTGGCTACCATTGGCTGTATGGTCTGTTTATAATCGAGACGGTACAGTTTATGGTCTTCTATAATTTTAATCAAAGTATTGTCGTAATGCCGTGCGGTTGCATAGCCTGCCTGCTTCAGTCCGCGTGCCCAGCCTTTATAGTCATCTTTTTGCAGCTCGAACAGGAATGCGTAGCGTGGGCTTGTAGTCAGGAATGTTGAATGGTCGCGGTATGAATCCTCCACCGACCTGTATTTTCTGAAGCATTCACCTCTTTCATCATCGTCGTGATATACCTTTTGCCCCTTCCAGCCGGTTTTGCATTTAATCCCAAAATGGTTGTTTGATTTCCGGGCAAGTTCACTGTTGCCATTTCCCGATTCGAGCACCGCCTGGGCCATTTTAATACTGGCAGGTATACCACTGCGCCCCATTTCTTCGATAGCCAGCAACTGGTATTTTCTTATATAATCTTCGCGGGTGTATTGGGCCATTACCGTCATACTTATTGTCAGACAGCATAGTACAGCGAACAAATATCTCATTTTCATGGTCCTTTTTAACATCCGATACGATACTTAAATTTAATGCCTCTAAAATAACTCCTTCTTTTTACCAGCGCACCGGAAGGCGCTTTTTTTATGAACATTCCACCGTGAATAGGGCAAACTGCTTTCATTTTATATACGTGAAATGTTGATATCTTGCATAAAATTGTATTTTTGAAAAAAATCAGGTTATATATGCGAACGAAAGAACTGCGTATTTTCGTATATGAGTATCAGACTGTTTGGGATCTGCCTGTTGCCGATCAGAAGCTGGTGCTGGCAGCAAGGGAAGCAGCTAAGTATGCGTATGCCCCTTATTCGGGATTTCATGTGGGAGCAGCCCTCTTGCTTTCGAACGGTGAAATCATAACAGGCACCAACCAGGAAAATGCTGCCTATCCGGTAGGCTTATGTGCCGAGCGTGTTGCCCTGTTCCATGCCCATTCCAATTACCCCAATGAGGCAGTTAAGGTGCTGGCAGTTACAGCCTTCAATAAACACGGAATTATTAATGAACCTGTTAAGCCATGTGGTTCATGCAGGCAGGCACTTGTGGAAACCGAAGTAAGATATAAGGAGCCTACCCGTATTATTCTTGACGGAAACGACAAGGTGCAGGTTTTTGAGGGAATAAGCAATCTTCTTCCGTTTGCTTTTAGACCGGAATCACTGGACTGAACTGATTTTCACGAAAGAGTCTTATAAATTCATTCCATACAGGGTCGTCGGGTGGTTCGGCAAGAATGGCCACCTGAATTTTCTTCACCGGATGGATAAACTCGATTTTCCGGGCATGCAAGTGTATTCCTTTATCGTCGTTAGCCCTCGGAAACCCGTATTTTAAATCACCCTTGATCCGCAATCCCAACGTTCCGAGTTGAACCCTGATCTGGTGATGCCTCCCGGTAAACAATGATATTTCAAGTAAATGGTACCGTTCGATGCTGGCAACATGACGGTACGACAATCGTGCATACTTGGCTCCGGGTGTGGGTTCGGCGAATGCGAAGCTTTTATTTTTCTCCTGGTTTTTTTTCAGGTAATGCTCAAGGGTATCGGCGTGCTTGGGCGGGCGTTTATTGACAACAGCCCAGTAAGTTTTTGTGATCTGGTTTCTTTGTGAAAATAATTCGTTCAGCCGTTCGAGTGCCTTTCCGGTTTTGGCCAGCATAACCACACCGCTTGTCGGCCTGTCGAGACGGTGCGGGAGGCCCACGAATACATTGCCCGGCTTGTTGTATTTCTGCTTCAGGTAGTCCTTTACGTCGTCGACAATTGTACGTTCGTCGGATATGTCCGACTGTACAAGTTCGCCGCAGGCTTTATTCACAGCTATTATATGATTGTCCTCGTAAAGTATCTGCACAAAAGTATTGCTTTAACGTTTATTTCTCCATTTAAATTCCGGCACTTTCCGGTATCAGTATTGTTCTTTTTCGTTGGGAAAATCAAGTGACTTTACATCCTGAATGTAATTTCCGACTGCACCTTTAATTTCGGCAGCAAGATTGTGGTAACGCCGCAGAAACCTTGGTGAAAATTGCTGGGTAATTCCCAGTAAATCATGGATCACCAGTACCTGCCCATCCACACCGTTTCCGGCCCCAATACCTATTACAGGTATTTTGAGTTCGCTGGCCGTTTGTTTTCCCAATGATGCAGGAATTTTTTCAAGCACCACGGCAAAACAACCTGCTTCTTCCAGTAGCCTGGCATCGCTCAGTAATTTTTCGGCTTCTGCTTCTTCCTTTGCACGGACTGTATATGTCCCGAATTTATGTATCGACTGCGGCATCAGCCCAAGGTGCCCCATTACAGGAATACCGGCCGACAGGATGCGGTTAACAGAATCGATGACCTCTGATCCCCCTTCCAGTTTGACGGCATCGGCAGCCGTTTCCTTCATGATCCGGATGGCTGATGTCAGTGCCTTCCGCGAATTGGCCTGATATGTGCCAAATGGCAGATCAACAACCACCAGCGCCCGTTTTACTCCTTTCACAACCGATGCCCCATGGTATATCATCTGGTCGAGCGTAATGGGCAGTGTAGTTTCATTGCCTGCCATCACGTTGGAAGCCGAATCACCTACAAGAACAACATCAATGCCTGCATCATCAACCAAAGTTGCCATGCTGAAATCATAGGCAGTGAGCATCGAAATTTTTTCTCCCCGCAGTTTCATCTCTGATAACCTGTGGGTGGTTACCTTTTTTATTTCACTGTGTACCGACATCTTTCCCTCTTTTCGTATTAGACCTGCAAAAGTAATGAAAGCTTTTTCCCCTGCAAAATAGTGATATTCCTGCTCAAATATTTTACCGCCCAAAATTAAATTGCCCGAATACCGTTTGCTGTTTACAGAAGTTTCTTTACTTTATCCATTATTAAAGGTTGGTATAATGATTCAGTTCAATATATACAGGTTCTTTTTCGCTGTTGTTGCTGTTATACTTGTTTTTTCTGCAAGGGTATCGGCACAGTTTAACAACGACAGCATTATGTTTCTGAATTTCGTAAAAAAGGAGTTCAATACAGGCATAGTTGCAGGTTATGAATCCGGAAGGGAAGAATTCAGATCTGAAAGTGAATTATTTCAAGAAGAACTCGAAAATGGTTCAGTGAGTATATTCATCGAAAGGAAAAATCTTTTTTTTCTTCCTTTCATGCAGCAACTTACAGAGTTCAGGCTATTGATAGGTCCTGTGGCAGGGAAAGGGAATATTTTTGAAGAGTCGGCCACAGGGAATATTGTTGCTGACAGGGAATTGGCTGGCATTCAGGGGTTGTTGCAGGGATCCTCTACCAACAGGTTTTATTTCGACACAAAGAATTATACCCTCGTGCATCTTGACGCATGGGGAAAGTACAGTTACAACAGCAGAACCGATCAAGGAACAGTTACAGATACTTTTGGGGTGACAACGCCTTATGAAAGGGAGTCAGAGGCGGGCAAACTCAGATATGGATTTAATGCCCGTGCAGGCTGGGGCATTGGAAGAATCCAGCCAGTCAATCATTATATGACTTCAGAATGGCTGCTTGAAAAATATTATCCCGGCCGTAATTTTTCTGAAGCAGAATTTATACTTGTGGCAAAGGAAATTGCCCGTATAAAGCACCAGAGAAACATCCGTACGGGTAATCTGACTGAAAATGAAAAGGAGCAGCTGGAGCAATTCTTAAATTCACGGCTATTTCTGGAAACTCCTGAAGGAATGGTGAATGATTACATGGTTACCGAATACAGGCCACGTTACCATGGTTCCAGAATTGAGATTGGCCCCTTCTTCAGCTATTTCAACAGGGAGCCTGATTTTGTTTATGGTGGTTTTCTTCAGTATGAAAATGAAAAATACTGCAACCTGAAATGGAACCGCAAACTTGCTGCAAAACTAAGTTACAACAGCTATAAGCATCACGACTGGATGCTGCTGGAAACAAATGCCGGCTGGAGCTGGTACCCATCCTTAAAAACAGAACTGGGTTTTGGAATAAAGTATGTACCGGGCATGACAGTGAAGGATTTTAAGGAATTTGGCCCTGTCAGGCATAACTTTATTCCATACGTAGAATATTTCTCACAGATCAGCAGGCGGTACAGGGTTGAAACAAGCCTGGCCTGGCGTGTTGCCCCCGATGACCAGTTCATGATGGCAGGACCGGAGTTTTCGGTTTCGGTATACAGAAGCAGATATTAAAATCAACCTGCCTTTCCCTGCCTTTTTGTCACCGGTTTTGACAGCGCACCGATGAATATTCCCGTATTCCTGTGTCAATATTTCGTTTTTGCACACGATTGTCCGGGTGGCACAGACATTGATTGTATTGAAAAGTTATTTTTTAAAACTTGCTTAAGAGTTCAAACAGTACAATAACGAAATACATTTAGATATGGGAAAAATAATCGGAATAGACTTAGGAACTACCAATTCGTGCGTTGCTGTGATGGAAGGCAATGAGCCGGTTGTGATACCTAACAGCGAAGGCAAAAGAACAACTCCCTCCATTGTTGCTTTTATTGAAAACGGGGAGCGCAAAATTGGCGATCCTGCAAAAAGGCAGGCCATTACCAATCCTACAAAAACAATCTCTTCCATCAAAAGATTTATGGGTGAGACTTTCGACCGTATGAATAAGGAAATTGAACGGGTTCCTTTTACTGTTGTAAAGGGAGATAACAATACGCCACGCGTGCAGATTGACGACCGTAAATATTCTCCACAGGAAATTTCAGCCATGGTTCTTCAGAAAATGAAGAAAACTGCTGAAGATTACCTGGGACAGGAAGTTACTGAGGCAGTTATTACAGTACCGGCATATTTCAGCGATTCGCAACGTCAGGCTACTAAAGAGGCTGGTGAGATTGCCGGGCTTAAAGTACGCAGGATCATAAATGAGCCTACAGCAGCATCACTTGCCTATGGGTTAGACAAGATGCACAAAGACATGAAGATTGCAGTATTCGACCTTGGAGGCGGTACCTTTGACATCTCTATCCTTGAATTGGGCGACGGCGTTTTTGAAGTCAAATCGACTGATGGTGACACACACCTTGGTGGAGACGATTTTGACCAGGCTATCATCGACTGGCTTGCCCAGGAGTTTAAAAAAGATGAAGGAGTTGACCTGAAACGCGACCCAATGGCACTTCAGCGTTTAAAGGAAGCTGCAGAGAAGGCCAAAATCGAACTTTCAAGTTCTTCACAAACTGAAATCAACCTGCCCTACATCATGCCGGTTGACGGTATTCCAAAGCATCTTGTAAAAACATTAACAAGGGCTAAATTTGAGCAGCTGGCCGATTCACTGATCAATGCTACCATCGAGCCTTGCCGTAAAGCACTTAAGAATGCAGGTTTAACTGCCAGTGAAATTGATGAGGTTATTTTGGTCGGTGGTTCAACCCGTATACCTGCTGTACAGGAGAAAGTGAAGAACTTCTTTGGGAAGAATCCATCGAAAGGTGTTAATCCCGATGAAGTTGTAGCCGTTGGTGCAGCAATCCAGGGAGGTGTTCTTACAGGTGAAGTTAAGGATGTTCTGCTTCTCGATGTCACGCCGCTGTCTCTGGGTATTGAGACTATGGGCGGTGTAATGACCAAACTGATTGAAGCGAATACAACCATTCCTACCAAGAAGTCGGAGACATTTACCACGGCTGCCGATAATCAGCCATCGGTCGAAATCCATGTGCTGCAGGGTGAGCGTCCGATAGCCTCAGGTAATAAAACAATCGGAAGGTTCCACCTCGACGGTATTCCACCATCACCAAGAGGTATTCCCCAGATTGAAGTAACCTTCGACATCGACGCCAATGGAATATTGCATGTAAATGCAAAAGACAAGGCTACCGGGAAATCACAGTCAATTCGCATAGAAGCCTCTTCCGGATTGTCAGATGATGAAATCAAACGTATGAAGCAGGAAGCTGAGGATAATGCTGACTCTGACAAAAAGGCAAAAGAGCGGGCCGATAAGATGAACCAGGCTGACAGTTTAATTTTCCAGACAGAAAAACAACTGAAGGAATATGGAGATAAAATCCCTGCCGATAAAAAGAAGCCGATTGAAGATGCACTGGCTAAGCTGAAAGAAGCTCATAAAAATCAGGATCTGGCAGGTATCGATTCTGCTATGACTGAATTGAACACTGTCTTCTCAGCTGCTTCGCAGGAGATGTACAATGCTGCGCAGGCGCAGGGTGGACCTCAGGGTGGTCCGCAGGCAGGCCAGCAACAGCAGTCTGAACCACAGAATGGTAATTCAGGTGGTAAAAACGACGGTGAAGTGACGGATGTTGATTTTGAAGAAGTAAAATAAATCATAGAATAAAGGAGTGTAATCCTTATACGAAGCGCTGTAAATTTAAAGTTTACAGCGTTTTTTTTTCTCTCAGTGACCAGGCCTGAAAACATCTCAAAAATCGAAATATCAGGAAGATCATCAGTTTGTATTTACCGGTATACGTTGAGGCACATCCCGTGCAAATTTGTATGGAATTTGATTGGGAAAATTAATTTAAAATCTGAAGTACCATGAAAGCAACTGAACAACAAAATACGGTTTGGACCATCGGCCATTCCACGCATTCCTTTGACCAGTTTGCAAACATCTTAAAATCGTTTCAGATTGAATTGGTTATTGATATCAGGAATTTTCCCGGTTCACGGCGTTATCCCCATTTTAACATAGATGCCCTGCAGGTTTCCTTGCCTGAAAACAATATGAAATATATTCATCTGAAAGATCTGGGCGGACGAAGGAAAGTACAACCTGATTCTGCCAATACGGGCTGGCGTTCAAAAGCTTTCAGAGGCTATGCAGATTATATGGACACTGATTCTTTTAAGATAGGCATCGAGGATCTCCAAAGTTATGCCAGGAAGGAAAGAACAGCTTTTATGTGTTCAGAGGCAGTCTGGTGGCGCTGTCACCGGTCTCTTGTTTCTGATTATCTCAAAGCTCATGGATGGATAGTCCAGCATATTATAAACACAGGGAAAGCTCAGGAACATCCATACACTTCACCTGCCCGGATTGTGAATGGTGAATTGAGATACAATGAACCAATAAGCCCCGAATAATGGATATTCTTCTTTAATCGCTTTTCCGGATGTTGATGAATACTTCCACTAATGGATCAGGCCTTCTGATCAGGGAATTCATGATGTATTCCGAACGGATCAGGTCAGACAACAACAAATGCTTTCCGAATGCGGGTATTCATATGACTTTCTTTGCCGGCAAAAAAAATAAAATCGTTTATTTACAGTTATTCATTGAAAATGATAATATGCAAAAATTTCTATGCCTTCTGGCAGTTCTGATCTGTTTTAACGGGTTCGCGCAGGTGAACCAAACGGATGCCAAAGGTTTGCGCCAAGGCAGGTGGTCGAAGAATTATCCAAACGGAAAGCCTATGTATGAAGGTTCGTTTAAGGATAACAAGCCCGTTGATGAATGGGTGCGTTATCATGAAGGGGGACAGGTAAAAGCAAAAATAAAATATACCGCTGGTTCAGATTCAGCCTTAACTCAGCTTTACGACGAGGGTGGGAAAAAAGTAGCTGAAGGGATTTTTGTGAATGAAAAAAGAGAAGGCAGGTGGACTTTCTTTTCAGGAGACGTGAAACTTTCCGAAGAAGAATTTCAGGGCGGATTAAAACATGGCATGTCACGCAGATTTTATCCTTCAGGGGAACTCCTCGAAGAGTCGGAATGGCAAAATGGACAGCAGGAAGGAAATTACCGGGTTTTTTTTACCGGAGGAAATCCATACCTGCAGTGTAAATTCAGTAAAGGCAGCAGGAATGGATTGTGCCTGTCATATTTCCAGAATGGCCGTGTTGAAATGGAGGCTTATTACAACAATAACCTTCGCGACGGGGAGTGGAACTATTTCGATGAAAACGGCAAACTGCTGTACACGCTTGAGTACGACAACGGAAATCTTTTGAACCCGGAAGTCAGGGACAGCATCAACAATCTGCAAAAGAGCGAATTTGAGAAAAAGGAACATATAGCTGATCCGGAGAAATTTATGCAGGATCCATCGGAATACATGATGCAGATGCAAAAGTTCAGGTAGTGTCATGATAATTGATTAATTTGACCCTGTTTTTATAAACACATGGCCGGCACATGGGAAAGTTTTTAATGTTTGTTTTAACAGCATCCATATGGGCTTCCTGGGGATTATCAGCTCAGAACTATTATTGGGTAGGCTTTACCAATAAGGCAAATTCACCATGGTCGCTGCAGGAACCTGAAGCTTTTCTATCCCAGCGGGCAATTGACCGAAGGGAGAGACAATCCATTGTTGTTGATTCTCTGGATTTGCCTGTCAATCCTTCCTATGTAGAAGGCATCCTTCACCTTGGCGCCACACTTGTTCATTCTTCAAAATGGCTGAATGGAATTACAGTGAAAGCTGCTTCAGATGATTTTGAAGTTGAAGCACTTAAACTGCATTTCGTCAGCGAGGTTCAGCTTACAAAAAGGTCATATGAAACGAAAAGTTTAAATAATAAACTGAAGGAACCTGAAGCTCAGGGCGGGTTATATGATATTGATACAAATCTCTATGGAGCCTCAGCCGGACAGGTTTCTCAGTTAAATACGCATTTTTTTCATAACCAGGGATACAAGGGGCATGGACTGCATATTGCGGTTCTGGATGCAGGATTTTATAAAACCGATGAGTACCTGGCTTTTGACAGTTTATGGGCAGGCGGACACATACTTGGCAGCAAGGACTTTGTGGGTGGAAGTAATGTTTTTGATGAGCATTATCATGGGATGAGTGTTCTTTCAATTATGGGAGGAAACATTCCCGGACAGCTGATTGGCACAGCTCCCAAAGCATCATACTGGCTGATCAGGTCGGAGGATGTTTTTTCTGAATTTCTCATTGAGGAGGATAACTGGGTGGCAGCAGCAGAATTTGCCGACAGCGTAGGGGCCGATATCATCAACTCTTCACTGGGTTATTTTTTGTTCGATGATCCTGGTATGAATCATACTTTTGAAGAAATGGATGGAAATACAACCCGTGTGACCAGGGCTGCCAATATAGCAGGCACACGGGGGATGCTTGTTTTTTCAAGTTCGGGGAACGAAGGCAGGAACATTGATAGCTGGAATCATATCATTGCACCATCAGACGGTGATCATGTAATTGGGGTAGGAGCTGTGAACAGTGAAGGCCTTGCTGCATCATTTACTTCCCATGGGCCGGCTTATGGAGGCGAGGTGAAACCAAATGTTGCAGCTGTTGGGTGGAATACGATTCTCCAGCGCCAGAACGGAACCATAGGGCCAGGTAACGGCACTTCCTTCTCTTCGCCTGTTATGGCCGGTGCAGCAGCGTGTCTTTGGCAGGCTAATCCCCAGGCTACTTCGATGGATATGAAGATTGCCATAGAGCAAAGCGGCCATTTGTATCTGCAGCCTGATACCTTGTTGGGTTATGGTATTCCTGACCTGAAACTGGCCGATAAAATTCTTAAATCGAAATTGCCCGACAAGTGGGAGAACAATACAACCTGGCTTGCTTACCCCAATCCGGCTTCTGATTTTATTATTTTGCAGAAGAAAAGCAACGTTTCCTTCGATCAGGTTATCCTATCTATTTTTACAACCGATGGAAAATTGATCTGGCAGGAAAAAAGAAGCGATGCGGCCAAAATTGTGGTTCAAAACCTGCAGCTGTTACCGCGGGGCTTATTACTTTTACAGATTATTTCAGGTGATGTGGCAGAAACAGTGAAAATTAGAAGGAGCCCTTGATGATGGACCAAAAACTGACTCTTTTTGAACTGAACCAGTGGATTAAGAATATTCTGTGCGAATCAATCCCCGGAACGGTATGGGTAGTGGCAGAAATCAGCGAACTGAAGGAAAACCGCAACGGGCACTGCTACATTGAACTGGTGGAGAAACAGGGCAATGAAATTGTTGCCAGGGCACGGGCCACCATCTGGTCTTATACCTACCGGATGCTAAAGCCCTACTTCGAGAGTACAACCGGCCAAGGTTTTACTTGTGGAATAAAAATCCTTGTGAACGTTGCGGTGGAATTTCATCCTTCCTATGGTTTAAGCCTGAATGTTAAGGATATCGATCCGGCTTACACCATGGGCGACATGATGCTTCAAAGGAAGGAAATTATTAATCGGTTGCAATCGGAAGGCATCTTCGATATGAACCGGGAGCTGGCACTTCCCATGGTCCCCCAAAGAATTGCAGTGATTTCTTCAAAAACAGCGGCAGGTTACCAGGATTTTATCAATCAGCTTGAAAATAACGCTTACGGAATAAAGTTCTATACAAAGCTATTTGAAGCATATATGCAGGGGGCTGCAACAAGTTCTTCCATTATTGCTGCACTCGACAGAATTTTTCAGTATGAAGATTTTTTCGATGCCGTTGCCATTATCAGGGGGGGAGGGGCAACAGCTGATCTGAGCAGTTTCGACAATTACGACCTGGCTTTTCATGTTACCCAGTTCCCTTTGCCTGTAATCACAGGAATAGGACATGAAAAAGATGATACAATCATAGACCTTGTATCACATACAAGGCTTAAAACTCCAACGGCTGTTGCTGAATTTTTTATTGGCGGAGCCCGGCAGTTTTATGAGAAAATGATGATGCTGGAAGAAACATTCGTGAACCAAGTCCGCGATGTTCTGTCTGTGAAGCGGGTGCAACTTGAGGAAAACGTGGAAGGACTCCAGCACCTTGTAAATGGTTTCATAACTGAAAAGAACAGGGTGCTGGTCAGGAAAGGCAGTTTGCTTCAGCGCCTGGTAAAAAGCTACTCATACAACAGGCAGCATGAACTGAATAATCTTAAAAATGGTGTCAGTTCATCACTTTCACTGAGAAAGGTGCACTTTCAGAACAATCTGAACAGATATGAAAAGCAGTTAATATGGGTGGTGCATGATATCATTCTGAAGGAAAGGGCAGAACTTGAGCAACTGAAGCAATGGACTAAACAAAGTGCAGGAAGGTACCTTTCGAAGATGGGGGAGAAGATGACGGGTCATGAAAACCTGGCCAGGTTGCTGAATCCTGAAAATGTGCTGAAAAGAGGATATACTATCACATATAAAAAGGGTAAAATCGTTAAACAGGCAGCTGTTCTGCAACCCGGCGATGAGATAGAAACCCGCTTTGCCGATGGGACAGTAAAAAGTAAAATCACAAAAACAGAATAATATGTCGCTCAAAAAATTATCTTATAATGAGGCTATTGCCGAGGTTGAGGCGATCCTTGAAAAAATTGAGAACGAGGAACTCGACGTGGATGAACTGGCGGAGAAAGTAAAGCGGGTTTCTGTTTTACTGAAGCTTTGCAAGGATAAACTGCTTAGTACCAATGAGCAGGTGGAGAAAATATTAAAGGAAATGGAAGAATAAAACTGCAGGTATGTATACAAAAGAACAGGTTGCCCAAACTATTGATCACGCGGTGCTTAAACCGGAATTTACCGAAGTTGATCTGAAGATGCATGCACAGATGTGCATAAAATACAAAGTGTACAGCATGTGTGTAAAACCCTGTGACATCAGTGCTGCCAAATCATTGGTTGAAGGCAGTGGAGTAAAAATTTCATGTGTCCTGAGTTTTCCCCATGGGGCAGATGCCACCCCGGTAAAGGCCTTTCAGGCTGAACAGGCCATTGCTGCAGGTGTGGATGAAATAGATATGGTAATGAACATCGGGCGGTTTCTGGGAGAAGATTACAGCTATGTGGTGGAAGATATCAAAGCGGTGGTGGAAGTTGCCCACCGTCATGGAGTATTGGTTAAAGTAATCCAGGAAAGTGGTTATCTGACCCTTGAACAGGTAGCCAAGGCATGTGAACTTGCCTACCTAGGGGGAGCCGATTTTGTAAAAACCTCAACCGGCTTTGGACCTGGAAAAGCTACTCCCGAAGTGATTGATGTTATGATAAAAACAGTGGGAGACAAAATGAAGGTTAAGGCATCAGGCGGTATCCGTACCTGGGACGATGCAGTTGCTTTTCTTGAACAGGGTGCCGACCGGCTTGGAATTGGTTCCACAGAAGGAATATTAAATGGCAGAAATGCCACTGGCGGATATTAATAATTCTGTATCATGAACCCGGCCTATAATTTTTGATAATAAACCGTCCATGTATTTTTTAAACGGCGATACAGTTTATGTAAAACCGGACCGGTGCAGTGCATCAGTTGAAGACCAGATTGACAGTTGCTTCAATAAGCTGGAAATACCAGGCAAAAGGATTTTTAAACTCAATTTTTTTGCAGGTGTCACCGCAAATGATGCCTATAATGCTTTATACGACCGGTTGAAAAAAAAGGTACGGGGTCATTTTGGCCATTCAGTTATTTTTACACTGATCGCACAGCCGCCCATTGATTGCAGTATCCTGGCTGAGGTTTTTTATTTCAATGAATCGCTGTGGAAAGCTCACGTAGTAAGCGATAAAAATGGTTCGGCTTTTTTAATGGAAAAAGAGGGAACACAAATTCTTGCAGGACATATCTCGTCAAATCTTTATGATGGGTGTAGGAAAAACTCGGAAACTGTTTTTGAATCGCTTGAAAAGTTAATCCATAAATCAGGGTTTGGGCTGAACCATATTATCCGGCAATGGAATTATATCGACAACATACTGGGCTTCGACCATTCCAGCCAGCGATACCAGGAATTTAATGATGTCCGTTCGTCATTCTATAAAGATCATTTTACGGCAACAGGTTATCCTGCTGCAACGGGAATTGGGATGAGTTCTGGTGGTGTTATTATTGAGTTTGTGGCATTGAAATCACCTGATGCAATAAGTCTGCCGGTCAGCAATCCCGGACAGGTGGCAGCCTATGGTTACAGTAATGAGGTACTGGTAGGAAGCAACCATAAAACGACACCCAAATTTGAAAGGGCACGGTATCTTGATCTGTTTGGTAAAAAGCAATTGCTGATTTCAGGAACAGCATCAATAACAGGAGAGAAAACCGTTGGTGCAGGAAATCCTGAAGAACAAACACACGTTACCATTCAGAATATGCAGCGTTTGTATTGTACAGATATCTTAAGATCGGCGGCAGGGGCTGTGTTGCATCCCGTATATGGGCACGCCAGGATTTATATCAAAAACCGGAATGATTACAGGCTCGTAAAAAAAACCTTCAGGGGCTATTACGGCAACCTTCCTGTCGTATACCTGGTTGCCGACATTTGCCGGAACGACCTCCTTGTGGAAATAGAGGGGAAAGTTATTTTGGAATAAACTGACTGTTTTTGAAGGTTTTTTAAATAAATTATTAGTGTCTGGTTAATATTTGAGATTTCTCCCAACGGTACCAATGACAGATTAATTAACATACAATAGTCTGACAATTAGGGCTGAAGCAAAAAACAGCATCGGGAACTTTGTGGAATTTCGGTACGCCACGAAGCGTACGTTTATATATTAATTAAAAACCTGGTAATATGAAAGGATTACACAGACCAATTTGTCGTTCAGTCTGAAGCAGTTGTGAGGTGCGGGGAGGAAACAAATCGTGCT